>JAJFIP010000304.1 GCA_021774875.1 Emcibacter sp. | reverse complement strand
ATGAAAAAAGATATGGGCGGGGCAGCTCACACTCTTGGGCTGGCTCAGTTAATCATGGAATCTGGACTTGATGTCAGGCTGCGACTGTTAATTCCGGCTGTGGAAAATAATATTTCCGGCGATGCCTTCCGGCCCGGCGATATTATTAGAACCTATAAGGGCGACACTGTCGAGGTGGATAATACCGATGCGGAAGGTCGGCTGGTGTTGTGTGATGCTCTGGCTCTGGCCTCAGAAGATGATCCTGAACTGATCCTTGATTTTGCTACACTGACCGGGGCCGCCCGGGTCGCCATGGGGCCATCTATTGTTCCCTTCTTCACCGATGGTGACGATCTTGCCAGTGATCTCGCCCAACATTCAGAAACAGAATGTGATCCGGTCTGGCGCATGCCCCTTTACGCCCCCTATGCACCCGGGCTTAAATCTAATTGTGCTGACCTGAATAATATGGGGTCCGGCCCTTATGGCGGGGCAATCATGGCCGCGCTTTTCCTGAAACATTTTGTTGATGAGCCGGAAAAATGGGTCCATTTCGATGTTTTCGCCTGGAATCTGACCGATCAGCCCGGACGTCCCAAGGGCGGAGAAGCCATGGGTCTGCGTACGGTATTTGCCTATCTTAAAGCCCGATTTGGCAAATAATTACCAAAAGAAATTAAATAATGGCTAAAAAAGTTGCAGAATGGCTAATATAGGGGCAATATTCGGCAAGCAAAAAAATGGTTCTACCCATGAATATTGATTTAGTCGGGCATGAGGGATTGAAGTTATGGATGCATACCCTGATCGAAACGGTTCGATCACGGGAAGCTGACCTGACATCACGGCAATTGGCTCTATTACTTCGGATTTATCTGAAGCCGCAGCCCCATACAGTTCGGGGGCTGGCAAATGCTCTGAATGTTTCAAAACCGGTGATTACCAGAGCCGTAGATACCTTGAGTGTTCTGGGACTGGTCAAGAGAATTCGGGATGAAGCGGATAAAAGAAATGTTTTGATTCAACGCACGGTAAAGGGCGCCGTCTTTCTGGCAGATTTTGCCGAAACAATGGAAAAGGCAAATATCCATGGGGAGGGGGAAGAAAATGTCTGACCTGAAACTGGACCCAAGAGTTACAGCTATGCGGCCTGATCTGGCGGCAAGTTCGCTTGAAGGACAGGTGACGGCAGCAAGATATAGTGAGGGCACTGAATATCAACTGGTTCACGGTCTGACCAATCTGCACAGTGGGCCGGATAGCAAATCCACGCTCAGTAGTCAGCTTCTTTACGGCGAGCATTTCACTGTTTATGAAATCAGCGATGGCTGGGCTTGGGGACAGGCAACCCGCGATGATTATGTGGGATATTGCCGGGCGGATGCTTTAAGCCCTGATTTGTTTCCCACTACCCATCATGTGACCAATCTTTGCAGTCATATCTTCACCGAACCGGATCCGAAAAGTCCGCCGAAGGGTCAGGTTTTCATGATGTCAGACCTGTCCGTAATCAACGAAATTCCCACTAAAGGCTTTGTCCAGCTTGCTGACGGCAACTGGATATTTGCCCCCCATATCAGCAAAATACATGGCACTGATCCAGTGTCAGAGGCCTTGAAATTTCTTTATACCCCTTATATATGGGGCGGGAAATGCAGCAGCGGAATTGATTGTTCGGCGTTAATACAAATAGCCTTTGCCGCCGTTGGTATTTCAGTTCCCCGCGATAGTGACCAGCAGGCGAAAGTGATCGGCACCCAACTTTCAGATGAAATGATCCCTCAGAAAGGCGACGTTGCTTTTTTTCCCGGACATGTTGGTTTCATGCTTGATGACATGCATCTGCTCCATGCCAATGTCCATCATATGCGGGTGAGTATTGATCCTCTGCGGGAGGTGATCGACATCGTCAGTTTCCAGACCGATGAACCGCCCCTGAGTAGCATCAGGCGACTTGAAACATAAGACCTGATTATTCTTCAGGAACTTCTTCTGAAACTTCCTCAGAAACTTCTTCTGAATTCTCTACCGGAACTTCAGTCTCTGGAGCGTCCATTTCGGGAGCTGCCACTGCCGGTAAATCAACCGGAGCATCACTGAAAGAGCGCATCAGGGAAATTACCGCGGCCCGATCCGCAGGTTTCTTCAATCCGGCAAATTTCATTTTTGTCTTGGCAAGAAAATCACCCGGCTTTTTCAGAAACCCATCCAGATCTTCATATGTCCAGTCTCCGCCTGTCTCTTTCATGGCATCGGAATAAGAAAAGCCATCCACACTGCCTTTTGACCGGCCAACAATATCCCACAGATTAGGACCGATCATATTTTTGCCGCCATTATCAACGGTATGACAAATTTTGCATTTCTTGAAAACGCTCAAGCCTTTTTCAACGGATGCAAGTGCCAGCAATTCCGCCAATGGCGGTCCTTCGGGGGCGGCTTCTTCTACTATAGTTGCCACCTCTTCAACCTCTGTCTCTATGGGAAAGGCATTGGTGCCTGGCTCTTCTTCCACGAAGATAGTCGACGCCAGACCATTAATTCCAATTACCAGCAATACTGTCAATAACAGTGCCAGTACAATCTTGTTCAATTCAAAGGAATCCAATTTTCTTCCTAACATGTTAAAATGTCTAAAATATACAATCTGTTTACAGAAATTTACTGATGGATACAAGACCAGTAGATAAATTATTTGACAGCTAGGGTCATGACCTACTAGTTATGTGAAAAAGCTTAACAGGGCAGAAAAATGCAAAAATCATTAAATTCAGACAATATTGTTGCTTTTCAAGGTGAGCCGGGTGCCTATTCAAATCTGGCCTGTCGTAATATGTTTCCGGAAATGGCGACCCTGCCCTGCCACAGCTTTGAAGATGTTTTCGCCGCCGTTGAAGAATGCCGTGCCAAATATGCCATGATACCCATTGAGAATTCAGTGGCCGGGCGGGTGGCGGCTATACATCATCTGATCCCCCATTCTTCCCTGCATATTATTGGCGAGCATTTCCAGCGCATCAATCATCACCTGCTGGCCGTCAAAGGGGCAACATTAGCAGACCTTAAAACCGTACGCAGTCATGAACAAGCACTTGGCCAATGCCGTAAAAATATTTTGGCACTGGGAATAGAGCCTGATGTTTATTCTGATACGGCGGGGGCCGCCAAGCTGATTTCAGAATTGCAGGATCCTGCTGTGGGTGCCATTGCCTCCTCTCTTGCTGGGGAAATTTACGGATTGCAGAGCCTGAAAAAAGACATTGAAGATGCTACCCACAACACGACCCGTTTTGTCATTTTTTCCCGTGAACCGCTGGCACAACTACCCAATGAAGGCACGACTGTCACCAGTTTCGTCTTTCAGGTTCGCAATGTTCCCGCCTCGCTTTATAAGGTTATGGGCGGCTTTGCCACTAACGGCGTTAATATGACAAAACTGGAAAGCTATCAGCTGGACGGGGCTTTTGTCGCCACATTATTTTATGCCGACATTGAAGGTCATCCGGACGATAAAGGTGTTCGTCATGCTTTTGAGGAACTGGAATTCTTCACCCATGAATTTCGTATTCTCGGCAGCTATCCCGCCGCCCAATACCGTCTGGACCGGAAATAAGGATTATTCGCCTTTCAGGTTGCCGCCGGACATGGGAAAAGCATCATCGGCAAACCATTTTTCGTCAAGCTCCGGCCAGCCACGGTCATCCATACCAGTCTTTTCTTTCCAGTTTTCCTTGCCGCTCCAGTCTGAAATATCAAGGGCGTAAACCGTTGTCATGTCAAGGTCTTCCGGGCGGATGGGGCTATATTCCTTATTCAGTTTCATGGGCGAGAAATATTTATCAATCAGGCGATAGAGAGCGGTCTTTTTCTCCGTCTCATCCTCCACATGGCGGATGGTGCCAAAAGCCATGACACTGCGGTATTGAACTGAAAAATGCAGGGCCTGGTTGGAGGGCAGAAGCTGACCCATTTCCGTGGCACAAAAACATATTTTCTCGTGACGGTCTGTATTGGCCTGTCTGCGCCCCACCGTGGAGCCATGCATATAGATACAATGTTTTTCCGCCACGTAAACAAAGGTCATGGGATGGACAAAGGGCTGATCATCCCAACGGGTGGCAAAATACCCCAGCGGCAGTCGTTCGATCAGATCCCTGATCCAGTCATCATCTTTCTTTAAATGCCCCCGGCGTTGCTTATGTGCTGGCCGGCTTTCCAGATCATATCCCCGGGCCATGACTCTGCTCCTGACTTCCTGAATTTAACCGCTCATATTTTGAATATTTGCCTTGATCTCATCGGGCAGGTTGATGGCTTTGCGTTCCACCTTGTCAAAATATAGTCCGGTCAGTGTGGTAATGGCTGCCACATTCCCGGTTTCAGTATTTCGCATTTCGTGACGAAATTTTATTGATTTGTCAGCATATTCAACTATTTCGGTGTGAATAGTTATAATATCACCCGCCATGAGCTCGCCCTTATACTGGATATTCTGCTCCACGGCGACCATACCTTTCTGATCATCACGCATCTTCCGGCCCTGAAGCCCGATAGAGGAGAAAAAATGCCAGGTTGCCTCATCAAACTTCCCCACATAATACATTACATTCATGTGACCCATATGATCACAATGCCAGGGAAATACTGCCCCTTGATAAGTTTGACGTGATTTTTCCATTGATAAATCTTTCTGTATAATTTTTGCACTGCGCGTAATGATTGCTTTATTAGTATAACGACATCAAACTTGTTGCAACCATTCTTCCAGCAAATAACGTGCAATAGCAATTTTAGGGGGAATCTTGAATGATGCGTCACCGCCACTATCAAACAAAGATCGGAGTTTCACTTTATCAATCCAGATAGCATCCTCTAGCTCATCCTCATCGAGGGTAATTTCTGTGGTTATAGCTTCTGCAAACACCCCGATCATCAGCGACGAAGGGAACGGCCAGGGCTGGCTCCTGATATAAGTGACATTGCCTACTTTCATCCCGGCTTCCTCCATTACTTCACGCCTGGTGGCTTCCTCGATTGTCTCACCCGGTTCCATAAATCCGGCAAGGGCGGAATAATTGCCTTCCGGCCAGCCTTTGCCGCGACCGAGCAGACATTTATCGCCATCTGTCACCAGCATGATCACCACCGGATCCGTGCGTGGGAAATGCTCTTTGGCGCAGCTATCATTGATACATTTACGCACATAGCCCCCACGATCAGCTTTGGTTTTACGACCACAACAGGAGCAGTAATGCCGCCTGCCATTCCATTCAAGCAGCATTTTTCCCCGCCCTAGCAGGGATGGCAGGGGGCTAAATCCGGCCTTGCTGGCCTGAAGCGCAACAGAGCGCAGGTCGATAAACTTCTCATGATCGGGCAGATCAGTTTTGCGGATCAGGGCAACGGCAAATGTTGCAATATCCCCGTCCGTGCCAATAAATGCCCAATCCGTCTGTCCCCAGTTACCACCTGTAAGTGCGTTTGTCTCATCGACAGTTTTATAAGCAGCCTGCAGACCGTCCGAAATATCCATCAAAGGACGACCATCGGCGTAAAGTAAAAAGCGGCTGTCCGGGTCAGTGATTTTTTCGAACAGCCACGTGTCATCGCTCCTCAGATGATCTGCGGGGTCAAGGGAAAATCCTGCAAAAATGATGTTTTCGGACATTAGCTATTCTCATTATTTGATCCGGTGAAGCTGTGAGACTGCCACAAGCATAATCTTTTTTCCACTACAATGAATATCGGGCTTGATCTCGGATGAAAAAAGGACCATATATGCGCCCGAGAGATTGACGGACGTTTGACCCGCCAATCCGGTCAGACCCGGAAGGGAGCAGCCGTAACGGGATATTTCGGGTTGTTCAATCTCTCACCATATCTTCTGGAAAAAATCATACTCAATACTGGCAAATTTTTTGCGGCGGTTCTATAGTGGAAAAAATAATTCTTTACCCGTGGATTCAAGACCCGTATGTCAGATAGTTCCCTACATAATAGTGATGAAAATTACCGCGTTCTGGCGCGAAAATACCGGCCATCTGATTTTGATGAACTAATTGGGCAGGATGCCATGGTCCGCACCCTGTCCAACGCCATTGAAACCGGGCGTCTGGCCCATGCCTTCATTCTGACAGGCGTTCGCGGTGTCGGTAAAACCACTACCGCCCGCATCATAGCCAAGGCCTTGAACTGTGTCGGACCGGACGGCAAGGGCGGCCCGACTATTTCCCCCTGTGGCACATGTAAAAACTGCATAGCCATTGCCGAATCCCGTCATGTGGATGTGATGGAAATGGATGCGGCGAGCCGCACTGGTGTTGATGACATCCGGGAAATTATCGAGGGAGTGCGCTATTCCTCTGTCTCTGCCCGCTTCAAAATTTATATTATTGACGAAGTGCATATGCTGTCGCGCAATGCCTTTAACGCCTTGCTGAAAACACTGGAAGAGCCGCCAGAACATGTGAAGTTTATCTTTGCCACTACCGAAATTCGTAAAGTGCCTGTTACCGTACTCAGTCGGTGTCAGCGTTTTGACCTGCGCCGTATTTCCATAGAACAATTGACCGATCATTTCAGCAAAATAGCCAACCTGGAAAAATGCCAGATCGAAGACAAAGCCCTTGCTATGATTTCGCGGGCTGCCGAAGGGTCGGTTCGGGACGGTCTCAGTCTGCTGGATCAGGCCTTCGCACACGGGGCGGGCAAGGTTGCCGAGCAACAGGTCCGTGATATGCTGGGGCTTGCTGACCGGGCGCAGGTGCTTGACCTTTATCAGGCGATCATGAAGGGGGAAACGGCAGATGCCCTTAAGCAGCTCCGTCATCAATATGATTTTGGCGCCGACCCGGAAGTAATATTAAGTGATATGCTGGAACTGACCCATTGGCTGACCCGCCTGAAAGTGGTTCCCGATGCAGGCGAAGATATTGTCACCTCTGAAGCGGAACGGAAAGAAGGTCTGGCAATGGCCACCGCCCTCAGTATGCCGATCCTGACCCGTACCTGGCAGATGTTGTTGAAGGGACTAGATGAGGTGCGTCTTGCCCCGTCGCCACTGGCTGCGACAGAAATGGTACTGGTGCGCATGACCTATGCGTCCAAACTGCCCACGCCCGGTGACATGATAAAACAGCTGAAAAATTCCCCATCCGGGGGCGGGGGGCAGACGACAGCACCCGCACCTCAACAAAAGTCACCATCGCCGGAAACCGGGAGTAAGGGAAATAGCCCAAGGGCCTTTCAGGTTATCCACACCAAGGGCCAGTCTCGTATTCTGGCCCAGGATATTTTGCCGTCAGAGGATCAGCACTATGAGCCTTCGCCAGACAGCTTTGAAAGTTTTGTCGCCCTGTTTGAGGAGCATAATGAAGCCTCCATTACATTTCAGCTAAATCATAACGCCCATCTGGAAAGCTTTGCCCCGGGGCGACTCGACCTGCGGCTAAAAGAACAGGCTCCCAATAATCTAACCGGGCAGATGATCGGACTACTGAAACAATGGACTGGCAAAAGCTGGATTATTTCCCTGACAATGGCACAGGGGGAAGATACCCTCTATGAACAGGATCGGGAAAACGAGCGCCAATTGCACGCCCACCTGATTAAGAATCCATTGATCAAGGCAGTATTGGATCAGTTCCCCGGCGCAAAAATTTCCGATGTCAGAAAAAAGCTGGATGAATTTGCACTTCTGGATGATGGTTCAGCCGATTACATCAGTGATAATTTTCTGATCAGTGAAGATGAATTTGGTCTTGAATGACTATCTGGAGAGAATATGAAAAACCTTGGTAAAATGATGAAACAGGCTCAGGAAATGCAAGCCAAAATGGCCGACATGCAGGCAGTGCTGGAAAAGGCGGAATGTTCCGGCACGTCGGGTGGCGGTCTGGTCTCTGTTACCCTCAATGGCAAGGGTAATATGAAAAGTCTGAAAATTGATCCTGCCATCTTTAACTCAGATGATGCGGAAATGGTCGAAGATCTGGTGGTAGCGGCCTTCAATGAAGCCAAACGCAAGGTCGAAGAATATTCTCAAAGCGAAATGGCAAAAATTCCTGGTGGTATGCAATTGCCGGAGGGCTTAAACCTGCCTTTTTAATCGAGTAAAGGGATGACCATTTGTATCGCAAATCTTCCTACGGTTCTGAACTTGATCAACTGATCCAGCTGCTGTCAAAGCTGCCGGGGCTGGGCCCCCGATCAGCACGCAGGGCGGCTCTGCAACTGATCAAAAGAAAAGATTCACTGATGAGGCCATTGTCCACAGCACTGGCCGAGGTAGCAGAACATGTTAATCCCTGTACCAGTTGCGGTAATCTGGACACGACCGACCCGTGCCATATCTGTGATAATACAAAGCGTGATATTTCAACCATCTGTGTGGTAGAGGATGTGGCCGACCTGTGGGCATTGGAGCGTGCCGGAAATTATAGCGGCTTATATCATGTCATTGGTGGCAGCCTGTCAGCACTTGATGGTGTTGGCCCTGATGACCTGAATATCGCCTCACTGATTGAAAGAGCTTTGGCTAAAGCTGTACTTGAGGTAATCATAGCCACCAATGCCACCGTCGATGGTCAGACTACAGCCCATTATATCTCAGATCGTCTTAAAGACTGTGATGTGACGGTCACCCGCCTGGCCCACGGCGTACCGGTGGGTGGGGAGCTGGATTATCTGGATGACGGCACTCTGACAGCGGCCCTGAAATCAAGAAGGCCTTTCTGATGATACATAAGGGTTCCTGTCATTGCGGCGCGATCAAATTTACCGTCGAGGCCCCGGCGGAAATTAATGTCATCCGCTGTAACTGCTCGCTGTGCAATATGCTCGGATATATTCATCTGATTGTTAAGAAAGAATATTTTTCCCTGCTTACAGGAGCGGACAATCTTTCACTTTATACTTTTAATACCCATGTGGCGCAGCATATGTTCTGCAAAACATGCGGCGTGAAGCCATTTTATGTTCCCCGCTCCCACCCTGACGGCTATAGCATTAATGTCAACTGCCTTGATCACAGCACGATAAAAAATATCATTGTTAAAGATTTTGACGGTCAAAACTGGCAAGATAATATTACTGATATTACCTGAAGCCTGCCAAAATTACTCTCATAACTGATTACATTTTTCGACAACCCATAAAAGTTTATTAATTAGTTAACTTCTTAATTGCTTTTTAAGTATTAGCCTCCATAAAACTATTAGCAGACTTAACATACATTCAATAAATATCTTTATTGTAACTTAAAATACAGGCCCTCAAAATGTCAGAACAAGATACCGCATCCTTCGATGAAACCAAATCAAGCATACAGGCCGTGGCCAGT
>JAJFIP010000303.1 GCA_021774875.1 Emcibacter sp. | reverse complement strand
GGTGATAAGCTGTTGATAGAGAAGTTTAATTTCAGGCTTCCGCACTGTGGCAATGTCGGTATAATCGGGGCTAACGGTGCTGGTAAAACTACCCTGTTTAAAATGATTAAAGGGGCAGAGCAGCCGGATTCAGGATCACTTAAAGTGGGTGATACCGTGCTAATGGGCTATGTGGATCAAAGCCGGGATGCATTGGATGACAATAACACCGTATGGCAGGAAATTTCCGACGGCCTGGATGTATTCGACTTTAATGGCCGGGATGTGCATTCCAGGGCTTATGTGGGTAACTTTAATTTTAAAGGCACCGACCAGCAGAAAAAACTCGGCCAGCTATCGGGCGGGGAGCGCAACCGGGTTCATCTGGCGAAAATGCTGCGCACGCCAGCCAATGTATTGCTGCTTGATGAACCGACCAATGACCTTGATGTGGAAACTCTTAGTGCGCTCGAAGCGGCACTGGAAGACTTTGCCGGTTGCGCCGTTATCATTTCCCATGATCGCTGGTTCCTGAACCGGATTGCCACCCATATTCTGGCCTTTGAAGGTAATTCGGAAGTGGTCTGGTTTGAAGGCAATTATGAAGATTACGACAAGGATCGTCATAGAAGGCTTGGGGCAGCTGCCGACCGGCCTCATAAGTTGCAATATAAAAAACTTACGCGATAAATACCAACCTATAAATGCGGGATAAATTCAATAAAAAATAAAGGATAATAAATGTTTAGAGTAATAATCGTTTCAATAATAATGGCTATATTCAGCTTTTCACAGTTTTCTTATTCAGAAGAAGCACCTGACGATGGCAAAAGAAGCAATGTGGAATATTATCAAATTTCCTATGTAAAATACAAAACCGGCATGGCTGATAAGGCGCGGGCATTCACTAAAAAATATTATGACCCCGTATATGAGGCCACAGGAGTGCCTAAGCCTTTTGTGATTTATATGCAAACCGGGCCATGGGATAGTGTTATGTTATGGAAACACGGCAGTAGTATGGCAGCATTTGACTGGGTTACCACGCCCGAAGACGAAAAATGGGTGGCGGAATTTGCCAGACAAAATGGTACCTTGGAAAAGGGTATGAAATTAGTGGCAGAATATTTTTCTATGGTAGATAAAAATGTCAGAGAGATAGGACACCATCCCATTCCCCCAAAATAAGGGGTTGAATAATAGTTCTCGTAATGAAAAAGGTCAGAAATTTAACTTCTGGTTTTTTTTGCAATCTTTACCGATGTTAATAAATACACCCCTATCTTGTAATAATATTAAATTCCTGATAAGCTTAATATGTTAAATAGTTTATGACGTTTAGGCGTCCTAAACTATTTCCTGTTTTTTTCCTTAGTTTGTAGCTTTTAGTAGTAAGCCAACGATTACTTGTTGCCCGTTAGGACTTCGGGCATTTCACATTCACCCCAAAAAAAGAGGGACATTAAATGTTTAAAATTACAATCATTTCGATCATCCTAGGCTTTTTCAGCCTGTCGCAACTTGCTTTTTCAGAAGAACTTCCTGAAGCTGGCAAAAGAACTAATGTTGATTATTTTGAAATAGTTCTGGTGAAGTACAAACCCGGTATGGCTGATGCCGCTGGTGAGTATATCGAGAAATATTTCGTAGCGGCTACTAAGGCTGCTGGCACACGATCGCCTTTTGTCATGCATATGATGACCGGCAAATGGGATAGTGTTATTTTCTGGAAACAGCAAGGTGGCATGGGCGATTTTGAATGGTATATGAGTGCCGATGGAGTAAAATGGTGGGCGGAACTTGCCAAACAAAATGGCGGCGCGGAAAATGCTAAAAAAATAATGGCTGGCTATCAGGCTATGGTGGCAACCACCAGCAAACAAATCGGCCATCATCATATGCCGGAAAAAGAAGAAGCTAAATAATATTCAGCTATAACGATAAAAGGTCAGGAGTTTGTCTTCTGGCCTTTTTCAAAAATCCTCATCATCAAAATCTTCATCAAATAAATCATCGTCGGCCGTGGTATCCAGAACACCGTTATTAACATCATAGTTCCGGTTTTGACGATAGGCACTGCGTAGTGTGGCATAAAAATCCGTAGAAGATTTTCCCAGGTCATCCAGAGTTTCCAGATTTTCTTCCCGGTATATCAACCCGCGCAGGGCTAAACGACCATAACGGACTTCTGTCCAGCCCTTATGGTCAAGCCACAGGCTTACCGGATCATAAAAGAAATCAACCATAAAGCCGGAAAAATCCCGCACATTTGATGGCCCGAGAATGGGCAGCATTATGTAAGGCCCCTCACCAAAACCCCAGACGGCAAATGTTTCACCAAAATCTTCGCTATGGTACTCAATACCCCAATAAGTGGCCGGGTCAAAAATCCCCAGAATCCCGAATGTGCTATTGATCAGAAACCGCGAAATGGAGGTTCCTGCCCGGGACATTTCACCCTGCAGGATATCATTGACAAAAGTTACCGGCTCGCGCCAGTTATTGACAAAATTCGAGATGCCTTCGCGCAGATCAGGCGGCCCGAATTGCCGATAAAAGCGCGCAGCTGGCTCAAGCAGAATCTCGTCAAATCCCTGATTAAACGAAAATATTGCCCGGTTCATTGGCTCCAACGGGTCATTGGCTTCCAGATAGACAGAAAGTGCCTGCGGGTCAGAATCCGGCGGGCGTTTTGCACATCCCGCATTTAATAGCAGACTGGAAGCTATAAGTACCACAGCTATATTCCGAAAAGAAAACACGTCCCTCATGGAAAATATCCTGGTATCTTATGGGCAAATATCATTAAAAAATCTTTCTGTAAAAGCATATAAATAAAGTTGTAATGGACATATTAACCATTTGCAACACACCTTAGAGGGTAAATAATCACGATTTCGTTAATTTCAAATCTTTACTTTATATAAATATATCTTTATATATATCTTTATAAAGTAGAAAAGGCGAAGTCAGGTGGATATTGTGATGGAAATTGGATTTGACAGAATGCTTAATGCGCTGAAGGCGGTGGGTGAAGAAACCCGCCTTCGCATATTGGCCTTATTCAGAACAGGAGAATTAACGGTTACGGAACTGGTGACAATATTGCGACAAAGCCAGCCACGGGTTTCCCGACATTTGAGGTTATTATGTGAAGCTGGTCTTCTGGAACGTTACCGGGAAGGCACCTGGATTTTTTACCGCTTGTCAGAAGGCGGACCAGAAGGCGAACTTGCCCGCGCAATCATGAAATATATCCCTTTTTCAGAACAGTTGCTTCAGCATGACGGAGAGCGTCTGGCAGAGATCAAGGAAGAGCGTAAAGGAAAAGCCAGCAGATATTTCAGTGAAAATGCAGCTGACTGGGACCGTATCCGCTCACTTTATGTTTCAGAAGGAGATGTGGAGAAAATTCTGCTTGAGGCCACCTCTGACATGGAAATCAATGATTTTCTGGATGTGGGTACGGGTACTGGACGCATACTCGAAGTTTTCGCTGACCGAATCGGGCGGGGGACTGGTATCGATCTCAGCCGGGAAATGCTCAGCATCGCCCGGGTAAATCTGGAAAAATCCGGTCTGCATAATTGTCAGGTACGTCAGGGGG
>JAJFIP010000302.1 GCA_021774875.1 Emcibacter sp. | reverse complement strand
AATGTCTTTTCTCAAATCTCCACGACCCATGAGAAAAGGTCTGATGATCTGGTTTGACACGGCATTTTTTCTGCTGGATAAAATCAGTGGCATCAAAGTGGAAGAACGTGGCATTGAAAATCTTCCCAAAGACAGGGGATTTATTCTGTGCTGTAAACATATGAGCAATCTGGAGGCCCTGATTGCTTATCGGCGTATGCCGAATCTTACAGCTCTGGCTAAGGTTGAATTATTCAGGATTTTTGGTTTCAAGCAGGTGCTGACAAAAATGGGGGTTATTTCCATTGACCGGGGCAAGGGCGAAGCAAAGGATAAAACCCCTGAAATTGCCCGGTTACTGGTAGCTCAGAAAATACCGTTGCTGTTATTTGTCGAAGGCACCCGAATCCCAGTGGGCAAGCGTAAAAATCTGAAATCCGGGGTTTATTATATGCAGGAGGATGTGGATATTCCTGTGATATGTGCTTCGACCAATACCGGTGTTCACTGGCTGAAGGGCAGCCCCTTTAACAGGCCGGGCACCATTGTCATGGAATATCACCCTGCCATCGAACGGGGTCTGGACAAGCAGGAATTTATGGTCAGAATTAAAGAAAATGTGGTCATCCACAGTGAAATACTGATGGGCGTTGAAGGCCGGGACGAGGATGTGAAGCCTGGTACGACCTAGTCCATATGCAGGATAACCCCGATTTTAATCACTTGCGTGCTGGGATCAAAATTGAAACTGTCACCGCCATTAATCCAGGTGACGCTGGAATGCTCGGTTCTGACATATTCCAGACGGACAGCAATATCTTCCATTATGCCGACCTCAATACCGGCACCATAACGGTATCCACCAAGGCTTTTTGACTGGTCATTGGCAAAGCCTCGGCTGCTGAATTTAATTGAAGTATAACCGCCCAGAGCATAAACAAGAATATTGTCCGAGACTGTCACGCCGATACGGGGGCTGACATCAAATGAAAAGCCGGACTTCAGGCCAAAGGTTGTTGTTCCGTCCGTTACCGTGCCTGTACCGCCGTTCACTCCAAGTCCGCCCTCAATACCTACATATAAAGGCCCCCATAAATTGGTACCAATTCCGCCATATAAAACGCCGCCATATCCGTTACTGTTTTCTGTGCCTGTGATACCCCCGAATGTGCTGGTATCTGCATCCAAAATATCAAAGGTGGCATTAGCGGTTACTTTGGAATAGTTGAAGTTAAGGCCCAGATACAGACCTTCAAACGCATTGGCGTCAAGTCCTGCCTGTGCCTGAGTGGTCATTAAACTGGACATGGCGATGGCAGATGCCCCGATCAGGGCGACTTTAGATTTGTTAAACATTTTTACAGGGTTCCCTTATTGGATATTTCACTTGGTAGATGAATAATAATATCTGTTTTTCTGTCCTTATTACATTTTTTTGACCCTGTGGAAACAAGAACTTGACTCTTGGATAAAATCACCATATTTTCCCCACCAGTATCAAGGATTTGCAGAAAAATTGCGTCCAAGGATGTCCACCAGTCAGCGAAGGTTCGCCCACTGGTGTATTTGTGTTGTGAAAATTAATTTTTTAAACCGAAGACCATAGTGGTCTGAGGCAAGGCCAAGCAGCCGTCCGAGTTAATACGAGGATGAGCATAAGCGAGAGCGCCGGCGATTGAGGCAAGATTAAGAATGTTTGACAGTTTAAGCGATAAGCTGGGCGGTATATTTGACAAACTGAAAAAACGTGGTGCTCTGAAAGAGGGCGACGTCAGGGAAGCCATGCGCGAAGTGCGGATTGCCCTTCTGGAGGCGGATGTCGCCTTGCCGGTAGTCAAAGACTTTATCGCCAGCGTCACAGACCGCGCAGTTGGGCAAGAGGTCATGAAATCGGTCTCTCCCGGTCAGATGGTGGTCAAGATCGTCAATGATCAGCTGGTGGAAATGCTCGGTAGCGAGGCGCAGGGCATCAGTCTGGCAGCGGTGGCTCCGGTCCCGATCCTGATGGTCGGGCTTCAGGGTTCTGGTAAGACCACAACAGCGGCCAAGATTGCCAAACGCCTAAAAGAAAAAGACAACAAAAAAGTCATGATGGCCTCACTGGACATTTATCGTCCGGCGGCTATGGAGCAGTTAAAGGTCCTGGGCGAGCAGATTGATGTGCCAACCCTGCCGATAATTGAGGGCCAACTGCCTGTCGATATTGCCAAACGCGCCATGACAGCGGCCAGGCTTCAGGGCATGGATGTGGTGCTGCTGGATACGGCGGGTCGCTTGCATATTGATCAGACTTTGATGACAGAGGTTGTCGGAATTCGCAATGCCACGTCCCCCCATGAAACGCTACTGGTAGTGGATAGTCTGACCGGACAGGATGCGGTTAATGTGGCCGGGTCATTCAGCGAACAGATTGGCATTACCGGTGTGGTCCTGACCCGCATGGATGGTGATGGACGCGGCGGTGCAGCGCTGAGTATGCGGGCGGTTACCGGACAGCCGATAAAGCTGGTTGGTACCGGTGAAAAGATTGAAGACCTGGAAGAATTCCACCCCGAACGGGTGGCTTCACGGATTCTGGGTATGGGCGATGTGGTCTCCCTTGTGGAAAAAGCAGCCGAAACCATCGAGGCGGAAGACGCCGAAAAAATGATCAAAAAGATGAAGACGGGTCAGTTCGATTTTGAAGATCTGCGCTCCCAGCTTCGTCAGATGAAAAAGCTCGGCGGTATGTCGAGCATTTTGGGCATGTTACCGGGCATTGGCAAGATGCAGAAACAGATGGCCGGTGCCAATATTGATGACAATCTTCTGAAACGTCAGGAAGCGATCATCAATAGTATGACACCCAAGGAGAGACAACGGCCAAAATTACTGAATGCCTCGCGCAAGAAAAGAATTGCTGCCGGTTCAGGCTCAACCGTTCAGGAAGTGAACAAGCTGATCAAGATGCAAAAACAGATGGCGGGCATGATGAAAAAAATGGGCAAGATGGGCGGCAAAGGCATGCCCCTGCCCGGCCAACTCCCCCCCGGAATGGAGGGCTTGCTACCGAAATAGATTAAACCCGAATCAAAAAGAGACTCAATAACCGAAGACCGTAAAGGTCTGAGGCAAGGCCCATTGTTAGATTATGGGGCCGCACGAGTTAATACGAGGAGGGGGAGTGCGCGAGCACGGGGGAGTATCCCCCATCAACTAAAAACTAAAACTAAAACTATTTATTTAAACCTAAAGAAAGGATTAGCCGCAATGGCTGTTAAAATTAGACTGGCTCGTGGGGGCGCAAAAAAACGCCCCTATTACCGTATTGTTGTTGCCGATGTGCGTTCGCCGCGCGATGGTCGTTATATTGAAAAAGTGGGAACTCATAATCCACTTCTGCCAAAGGATCACGCAGACCGTGTTCATCTGATTGAAGATCGGATTACATACTGGCTTGGTCAGGGCGCAAAACCCACAGACCGTGTGGCCCGCTTTCTGGATGCCGCTGGACTTTTCAAACGTGAAGCAAGTAACAACCCTAACAAAGGCAAGCCCGGCACAAAAGCACTGGAGCGCAAGGAAGAAAGACAAGCCAAGGGCGAAGCTGCTGTAGAAGCTGCAGAAGCCGCCGCCGTTGAAGCTGCTGAGGCCGCCGCTGCCCCGGTTGAGGAAGCCCCCGCAGAGGAAGCCGCAGTTGAAGAGGCTGTAGCAGAGGAAAAACCTGTAGAAGAAGCTCCGGCAGAGGAAGCCGCTGTTGCGGAAGAAGCTAAGGCAGAAGAAGCCAAAGCGGAAGAAGCCCCCGCAGAGGAAGCCGTAGTTGCAGAAGAAGCCCCCGCAGAAGAAGCTCCAACTGAAGAAGCCTCCGCAGAAGAAACACCTGAGGAAAAGGCTGACGCCTGAAGCCAGTAGGAACTGCTATGTCTCGAGCTCAATATGTCCATTCCCGGCGTGCGGAACCCGAAATTGGTCCTGAATGGATTTCAATCGGGGTGATCGTTGGTGCTGTTGGGGTCAAGGGTGCGGTCCGGCTCAAGGTCTTTACCGAAGACCTTGAGGCATTGCTGGTTCAGGGGAATGTAACAATCTTTCCTGACCAGCACAGCCAGGGCGAACAGCGTGACTGTAAACTGCTACATAAAATCAAGGTAGGTTATGCTGTCCAGATTGCAGGAGTCAGTGACCGGGATCAGGCAGAGGTCCTTAAGGGCTTGAAGCTTTATGTCTCGCGGGAAAATCTGCCTGAAATAGAAGAAGCAGGCAGTTACTACTACGAAGATATGGAAGGATTGCAAGCCAGAGAATTGGATGGCAAGCCCTTTGGTATCGTTCAGGCTGTCTATAACTTTGGCGCCGGAGATCTGGTGGAAGTGAAACTGGATGATGCTATGAACAGCCCGGCCTCTGGGACTAGAATGTATCCTTTCCGGGATGAATTTGTTCCGCAAGTGAATATTGAAAAAGGTTATCTGGTGATTGATCGCGCAGCTTACGGCGAAGAACTTAAAACGGAATCCGGGCAAGATGACTGAACCGGTCTGGACAGCACAGGTCTTGACCCTGTACCCGGAAATGTTTCCGGGGCCTCTGGGTGTCTCCCTGGCGGGCAAGGCATTGGATAAGGGATTATGGGCCATGAATGTGACCCAGATCAGGGACTATGCGACGGACAAGCATCGCAATGTGGACGATACGCCATCGGGCGGTGGTCCGGGCATGGTGATGCGGGCCGATGTGCTGGCAGCAGCTATTGACGACGTAAATTGTGATGATTGGCCTCTGGTCTATTTATCACCGCGCGGTAGAAAACTGGACCGGGATATGGTCCGGGAATTTGCCACCAAGGAAGGCATAACGCTTATTTGTGGCCGATTTGAGGGTGTGGATGAGCGCGTGTTGGAGGCCCGGAATATACGCGAGGTCAGCCTTGGTGATTTTGTGCTATCCGGCGGGGAAGTGGCGGCCATGGCAGTGATGGATGCGGTGGTGCGGACACTACCGGGGGTGGTCGGTGATGCGGACACCCTGACGGAGGAAAGTTTTGAAGCGGGATTGCTGGAATATCCCCACTATACCCGGCCCAAAGAATGGGAAGGGCGAGAGATACCTGAAGTGCTGCAATCTGGGCATCACGGCAAGATAAAAGACTGGCGGTTGCAACAGTCAGAAAAACTGACAAAAGAGCGACGTCCAGACCTTTGGCAGAACTATATTCGTCATAAGAATGACTTGAAATAAAGATGTTGGAATTTAAAGACCCTTGCTATATAAGCGGGTCAGCGAAAAGAGAGACTGTTATGAATATTATAGAAAAATTTGAAAAAGCACAGATTACCAAGCTTACGGATGGCAAGGAAATCCCTGAGTTTGCGGCTGGTGACACTTTGCGGGTCAACGTGAAAGTTATCGAGGGTACGCGGGAGCGAATCCAGGCCTATGAAGGGGTCTGTATTGCCCGCTCGAACCGGGCTTTGAATTCATCTTTCACCGTGCGGAAAATTTCATATGGTGAAGGGGTTGAGCGCATATTCCCGGTCTATTCACCAAATGTGGACAGTATTGAAGTTATCCGTCGTGGTAAAGTACGGCGTGCTAAACTATATTATCTGCGTCCACTACGCGGCAAGAAAGCCCGTATTGCGGAAAGAAAAGACTGGATGAAAAAACCGTCAGCGACAAAAACTGAGGCTATTACCACCTCAGAGGAAGCCTGATCGATTTGAAATTTTAAGAAAATCCGGGCTTGTCTTTAAGAGCCCAAAGAAGATCAAGGGGCTCGGGATAAAACGGGCCCCTTTTTTATATGGATATAATTATGCCCAAAACTTTATATGACAAATTATGGCAAAGCCACATTGTCGAACAGCAGGATGACGGCAATTGTCTGATCTATATTGACCGCCAGATCATTCATGAGGTCACAAGTCCACAGGCATTTGAAGGTTTGCGGGTCGCCGGACGGCCACTGGCAGACAAACATGCCATGTTGGCAGTGCCGGATCATAATGTACCGACAGGTGCCGACCGGGCGACAGCTGTAAATGCAGAAGACAGCCAGATTCAGCTGGATACACTGGCGTCAAACTGTCAGGAATTTGATGTTGAATATATCCCCATGCTTGATGCGCGTCAGGGCATTGTCCATATTGTCGGGCCGGAACAGGGCTTTACCCAGCCCGGTATGACCATTGTCTGCGGTGACAGCCATACCTCTACCCACGGGGCTTTCGGGGCATTGGCCTTTGGCATTGGTACGTCTGAAGTCGAGCATGTGATGGCCACACAAACACTGGTGTTAAGCCGTCTGAAAAATATGCGGGTAGATGTGGATGGTGATCTTGGTATTGGTGTTACAGCCAAGGATATTGCGCTGGCAATAATTGGCAAGATCGGCACTGCGGGCGGTACGGGCCATGTTATTGAATTTACCGGGTCCGCTATCCGTGGTCTTTCCATGGAAGGGCGCATGACATTATGCAATATGTCGATCGAGGCAGGCGCACGTTGTGGTTTGGTGGCACCAGATCAGGTGACATTTGACTATGTCATGGGCCGGCCAAAGTCACCAAAGGGGGCGGCATTTGAGCAGGCCGTGGCCTATTGGAAGACATTGCCCACAGACGAAGGGGCCGTCTACGACAAAGAGATATTCCTCAACGCAGAGGATATTGCACCCCAGATCACCTGGGGCACCAGCCCGGAACATGTGCTGCCAATCACGGGCATCGTGCCGTCCCCCGATGATGAACCGGACGCAGACCGTAAAATAGCCATGCAGCGGGCATTGGATTATATGGGGCTGATACCGGGGACAAAATTACAGGATGTGACCATCGACCGGGTGTTCATCGGTTCCTGCACCAATGGCCGGATCGAAGACATCCGCGCAGTGGCCGAGGTTGTCAAAGGCAAAAAGGTAAGCTCAAATATCTCCGCATGGGCCGTGCCTGGGTCAGGGCTGGTTAAGCTTCAGGCCGAGGATGAGGGACTGGACCAGATTTTGATCGAGGCCGGCTTTGAATGGCGGGAACCGGGTTGCTCCATGTGTCTGGCGATGAATGCGGACAAGCTCGGGCCGCGCGAACGCTGCGCATCTACTTCAAACCGAAATTTTGAAGGCAGGCAAGGGCCAAAGGGCCGCACCCACCTGATGTCACCGGCTATGGCGGCGGCGGCGGCCTTAACCGGTCATCTGACCGATATAAGGGAGCTTTGATCATGGATAAATTCATTCGCCTCAGAGCCATAGCGGCGCCCCTGCCTATGGCCAATATTGATACTGATATGATCATTTCGCAAAATCATCTGAAAACCATCAAACGCACCGGGCTTGGGGTTCATGCTTTTGCCAATATCCGCTATCATGATGATGGCTCGGAACGAGAGGATTTTGTCCTCAACAAGCCCGCTTACCGCAAGGCAGAAATTCTGGTCACAGGCGAAAACTTTGGCTGCGGGTCGAGCCGGGAACATGCGCCCTGGGCCTTAAAGGATTTTGGCATTAAATGTGTCATAGCACCAAGTTTTGCAGATATTTTTTATGGTAACTGTTTCAAGAACGGCATTCTGCCCATCAAACTGCCGCAAGATGTAATAGATTTGTTGATGGATGATGCAAGCCGTGGGGCCAATGCCATCATCACTGTTGATCTGGAGCTTCAGGAAATTACCGGTCCTGATGGTGGAATTGTATCATTTGAAGTTGATCCTTACCGCCGCCAATGCCTGCTTAACGGGCTCGACGATATTGGTCTGACCTTGCAGAAAAAAGATCTGATAGCAACTTATGAAGCCAAAAAGAGATTAAGCCAACCATGGTTGTTTAAGGACTGAATATGGCAAAAGAGTTTTCATTATTGATATTACCGGGCGATGGAATCGGACCGGAAATTATGGCCGAAGCCCGCCGAGTGGTGGACTGGCTCAGGACAAACCGGGATTTAAATTTCACGGTTCATGACGGTCTTGTGGGCGGGGCTGCCTATGATGTTTATGGCAAACCGCTTTCCCATGAAACGCTGGAACTAGCCAAACAGGTTGACGCTGTCTTGCTCGGGGCTGTTGGTGGGCCGAAATGGGATGGTGTCGATTATGACAAACGCCCGGAAGCGGGGCTGCTGATCCTGCGTAAAGAACTGGAGCTATTTGCCAATCTGCGTCCGGCCATCTGTTTTGATGCGCTGGTTGATGCCTCCAGCCTGAAGGCAGATCTGGTCAGTGGGCTTGATATTATGATCGTGCGCGAATTGACGGGCGGGGTTTATTTTGGTGAGCCGCGCGGTATTGAAGATTTGGGTAACGGCCAACGCCGGGGGGTTAACACCCAAGTATATACTACGTCGGAAATACACCGCATTGCTCATGTGGCCTTTGATATGGCGGCTAAGCGGGATGGGCGGGTGACATCTTCTGAAAAAGCCAACGTGATGGAAAGCGGTCTGCTGTGGCGGGAAGAAGTAACCAGGGTTGCAGAAGATTATCCAGAGATTGCCCTTGATCATATGCTGGCCGATAGCTGTGCCATGCAATTGGTTCGCGCCCCGAAACAGTTTGATGTGATTGTAACTGATAACCTGTTTGGTGACATGCTCAGTGATGTGGCGGCCATGCTCACAGGCTCGCTCGGTATGCTGCCTTCTGCGGCTCTGGGCGTTAAAGGTGGCTCGGCCATGTATGAGCCAGTTCACGGCAGTGCGCCGGATATTGCAGGTGAGGGCATAGCCAACCCCATCGCCACAATTCTTAGTCTTGCTATGGCCCTGCGCTATACTTTTGACTGCGGAGTTGAAGCGCAATTGATTGAAGATGCGGTGCAGGGGGTACTAGCGGGGGGCTTGCGCACAGCAGACATTATGCAGCCGGGCAAGGCAAAAGTTTCAACCTCCGTCATGGGGGACAGTATATTGCGGGCGCTGGACAGCCTGAATAAATAATGAATTTGGAGTTATAAAATGTCTTATAAAGTCGCCGTAGTCGGTGCCACCGGAAATGTTGGCCGGGAAATGTTGAATATTTTGGCGGAACGTCAGTTTCCAGCCACGGAAGTGGTGCCCCTGGCATCGCGCAGATCACTGGGTCAGGAGGTTACTTTTGGTGACCGGACCCTGAAAGTGAAATGTCTTGATGATTATGATTTTACCGGCACTGATATTGCCCTGATGTCTGCTGGCGGCTCCATTTCCAAAAAATGGGGTGAAAAGATTGGTAAGGCGGGCTGCGTAGTAATTGATAACAGCTCTCACTTCCGCATGGACCCGGATGTGCCACTGATCGTGCCGGAAGTGAACGGCGCAGCTATTGCGGGTTATACAAAAAAGAATATCATCGCCAATCCCAACTGTTCCACGGCCCAGATGATGGTTGCCTTAAAGCCCCTGCATGATTATGCCAAAATCACCAGAGTGGTCGTGTCAACCTATCAGTCCGTATCCGGTAGCGGACGTGCTGCAATGGATGAGCTGTGGACCCAGACTAGGGCTATCTTTGTCAATGACCCGGTCAAGACCGATGTCTATCCCAAACAGATTGCCTTTAATGTGATCCCCCATATTGATGTTTTTATGGACAGTGGTGATACTAAAGAAGAATGGAAAATGGTTGCAGAAACCGCAAAAATTCTTGACCCGGATATTCGTGTGACAGCCACTTGCGTGCGGGTTCCGGTATTCCTGTGCCATGCGGAATCCATCAATATTGAATTTGAAAAACCGGTTGATGAGGGGGTAATTTATGAAATCCTGCGCTCGGCTCCTGGTCTTATGGTGGTCGACAAGCGCGAAGACGGTGGTTATGTGACTCCGGTCGACTGTGCCGGGGATTTTGCCACTTATGTCAGCCGCATACGCCGTGATACAACGGTGAAAAACGGTATTAACCTGTGGTGCGTATCCGATAACCTCCTGAAAGGCGCGGCTTTGAATGCGATTCAGATTGCAGAAAAACTGGGCAATGAATATCTGAAAAAGGCATAATCGAATATTCTGATTACCGGGAAAGATCAGAAGATAATTTCATAGAGCGGCAGATATTTTGTATCTGTCGCTTTATTTGTCTGTTTGGTCCATTTTTTGGATGACAATTCCTGCCCATTTGTTAACGTCACCTCCATAATTATCAGGGAGGTTCAGAATGTCTTGTCATTTCAAAATAAAAAAGTTGGTATCTGTGATTTTTATGAGCAGCCTAATCGCCTGTTCTGAAGAAAAGCCGAGTGATGACATCAATGTTTTTTTTCAGGACATATTTGAAGAAAGCCTGATGGATTCGCCGGAAAGACTGACCAACACCCGGTTCATGGAGCAAAAGGGTAAGCCATGGCGTCATGACAGGCTTGATGATCTGTCGCTGGCACACGAAGAAAAAAACATGGCTCGGGATCATCATAACTATGACCTGCTGATGGCCTATGATGTTCAGACATTGAATAAAGAAGAACGCTTATCTGCCCGGCTCTTACGCTGGCAGATGGAAAATAATTTTGCCAATGAAAAATATCGTTTTCATGGTTACAGCATAACCCAGCTCGGTGGCCTGATGGATAATTATCCCCTGTTTATGAACGGCTATCATCAGATCAATTCAGTGGCAGAAGCCGAGGATTATATTGCCCGGCTTCATGGGGTAAAGAAGCAGTTTGAAGATACAGTGGAGCGTATGAAAATTCAGCAGGAAAAGGGCATTATTCTGCCGAAATCATTGCTGGGCAAGGTTATCGAAACCAACAAGGCTTTTATCGCACAGCATGTGCGCGAAAATATTCTTTTTAAGAAATTTGCCAGCAAAGTTGCGGTCTTGAAAGAGGTTGATGACGAAGTTAAAAAAAGGCTTTATTCAGACGCAGAGCAGGCGATAACCCAGACCGTCTTTCCGGCCTATGAAACGGCCATCGCATTTCTCACAGAGCAGGAAAAAATTGCTACAAATGATGCTGGCGTGTGGAAACTGCCTGACGGGGATAATTACTATCAGGCCAGTATCAAGACCCAAACCACGACCAGTATGACCGCCGAACAGATTCACGAATTGGGCCTGTCTGAAGTGGCGCGTATACAGGGCGAGATTATGGCGATTCTTCAAAAAGAAGGCTTTGAAGTCGACAAAGGCTTTGAAGTGGTCATTCAGCAAATGGCCAATGACCCGCGTTTCTATTACTCTGATGATGATCAGGGCCGCGCCCGGATATTAAAAGATTACGCAATGATGATTGATGAAGTGAATACGCGGGTCGCAGATATTTTTAATGTGAAGCCAAAAATGGGCGTCATTGTGAAGCGGATACCGAAATTTTCCGAGAAATCTGCCCCCGGTGGTTATTACAGTGAACCGGCATTGGATGGGTCGCGTCCCGGTATTTTTTGGGCCAATCTATATGACATCAGGGCAACGCCAAAATATGGCATGCGCACATTGACTTATCATGAGGCGATACCGGGGCATCATTTCCAGATTGCCATTGCGCAGGAACTAAAAAATCTGCCCATGTTTCGTAAATTCAGCCCCTATAATGCTTATGTGGAGGGCTGGGCACTTTATTCCGAGCGATTGGCCAAGGAACTGGGGCTACAGGATGACAGTTTTGATGATATTGGACGGCTGCAAGCGGAATTATTCCGCGCCGTGCGTCTGGTGGTGGATACCGGTCTGCATTACAAACGCTGGACCAGAGAAGAAACCATAGATTATATGGCTCGAAATACCGGATATGCCATATCCGATGTGGTAGCAGAGATTGAACGCTATATGGTGTGGCCGGGACAGGCGCTGGGGTATAAGATGGGGATGTTAAAAATTCTGGAATTGCGTGAGCGGGCCAAAAAAGCCCTTGGGGCGGATTTTGATCTTCGCACATTCCATGATGCCATATT
This sequence comes from Emcibacter sp., assembly GCA_021774875.1. Classification (GTDB taxonomy): domain Bacteria; phylum Pseudomonadota; class Alphaproteobacteria; order Sphingomonadales; family Emcibacteraceae; genus Paremcibacter. The sequence continues at coordinate 11,629 of JAJFIP010000302.1, read as the reverse complement.
GACCAATGGTGCAATGCCGCTGGATATTTTAGCCGAGCAGGTGGATGAATATATCGCCGGAGCCAGGCAAACCAATTAACACCTTATTCAGGATGAAGGAAAGATTATGATGAAAAAAACAAGCTTACTGGTGATCGCCATGATGATGGCGGGTTGTGGTACTGAGATAAATATCGAATCAGATTCAGAACCAACGGCAGAGGATGCCGCAGCTTTTGTTGCGGCTGTTGAGACTGACCTAACCGAAAAAAGCGTATTTGAAGCGCAGGTTGAATGGGTCAATGCCAACTTCATAACCGAGGATACTGATGCCATCGTCGCCAAGGTAAGTGCGGATATGACAGCACTTCGGGTGAAATATGCCGGGGAAGCCAAGAAATATAATGATCTGGAACTGAATCCGGTTTTGCGCCGCAAGCTGGAAAGCATCAAGCTTGGCATAAATATTCCTGCGCCAGGCAATGCGGTTGATAACAAAAATCTGGCGCAGATCAATGCCAGTCTCAGCAGTCTCTATTCCACAGGAAAAGGCCCCGATGGCCGTACTTTGGGTGAGTTAAGCCGCGTTATGGCCACATCCCGCAACCCTGAGGAACTGCTGGCCGCATGGACAGGGTGGCGCACGATATCCCCTGCCATGAAAGATAAATATGCCGGTATGGTGGCTATCGCCAATAAGGGCGCAAGTGAACTTGGCTATCCCGATGTGGGTTATATGTGGCGGTCAAAATATGACATGCCCGCCGATGATTTTCAAGCCGAAGCCGATCGTCTCTGGGGCCAGGTAAAACCACTTTATGATGCACTGCAATGTCATGTGCGGGCCAAGCTCAATGATCAATATGGTGATGATGTGGTGGCCAAAGACGGCGCTATACCCGCCCATCTTCTGGGCAATATGTGGGCGCAGACATGGGGTAATGTCTATGACTTGGTCGGGCCGGAAAGCAGTGCCGAAGGCTATGATCTGACCGCGCAACTGAAAGCAGCCGGTTATGATGAAAAACAGATGGTAAAGTCGGGCGAGAATTTTTTCACCTCACTTGGTTTCGATCCCCTGCCGGATACCTTCTGGTCACGCTCGCTGATTACCAAACCCCGCGACCGCGAGGTTGTCTGTCATGCCAGTGCCTGGAGCATGGATAGTCAGGATGACATCCGGATCAAGATGTGTACTGAAATGACCGCCGAAGATTTTGAAACCGTTCATCATGAACTGGGCCATAATTTTTATCAGCGTGCCTATAAACATCAGAGCTATTTTCATCAGGGAGGGGCCAACGGCGGCTTTCATGAAGCCATTGGGGACACCATCACCCTCAGCATCACCCCGGACTATCTGAAACAGGTTGGCCTGATAGATGAAATTCCCGGGGCAGATGGCGATACCGGCCTATTGCTGACCCGGGCCCTGGATGCGGTAGCTTTTCTGCCTTTCGGACTGTTGATGGACAAATGGCGCTGGCAGGTATTCAGTGGCGAACTCACGCCGGAAACCTATAATGAAGGCTGGTGGGCCTTGCGGGAAAAATATCAGGGTATAAAAGCCCCGGTGGCGCGGGACGGTAATGCCTTTGATCCGGGTGCCAAATATCATATCCCTAATAATGTGTCATATACCCGTTATTTCATCGCTCGTATCCTGCAGTATCAATTCCATAAAGCGGCCTGCGATCTGGCCGGTTATAACGGGCCACTGCATCGCTGCACCATATATGGCAACAAGGCAGCGGGGGCAAAATTCAGGGCCATGCTGGAAATGGGCGCAAGCCAGCCGTGGCCGGATGCCTTGGAGGCCTTTACCGGAACCCGCCAGATGGACGGCAGCGCCGTGCTGGAATATTACGCGCCCCTTAAAGTCTGGCTGGATGAGCAGAATAAAGACCGCAGCTGCGGTTGGTAGGTTTATAAGAATTGCCCTCAGAAATTCTCTGAGGGCAAAACTCTTAATCGTCTTTCACAATGAAAGTTAAGAACTGGCCTTTACGCGGATAAATCCGTTTGCCAAGCTTCTTATTCCACACACTTCGCGTGAAAACCCGCTTGTAGCCAGGCGGTATTGATGGATCGTCAATATATGCCATCATATTTCACCTTTATTGCAGGCCTCTTGACACCTGAATATAAAAATGCGATTCTATGCTTGCTAAAACAGATCGATTAATACATCGGCTTCTCACATAGTGGCCTGTGTGCCCGTGAGAAATTAGTTGCCCAGTGGATTTATTCTGCTGGGCTATTTTTTTGTTTGTTGTCTTTTTCTCTTGTCTTATCTTGGTTTAACTCAAGTTATTTTATGTTGCCATTGCCTTAATGACATTTGCTATTTTTTCTGCCTCAGCTTCGGATAAATCAAACGGAAGTCCTTGTATATGAACAATAGTATCCACTCTTATTTGGATTGGCATAATAGTGTCGGAGACTCTGGCTACTTGGAGATTATGAGGCTGGATTGCTCCTTGTGTACTAGCAGGCAACTTGGTTGAAAGTAATGGTGGTTTTGGCAAAGTTTTTGGCTTTACGTTACGTGTTTTTATATTTGGTTGATACCCTAAAGGGTTTTGAAGGTATGAATTAAAATCTTTAACTGCCCCCTTCACACGGCTTAAATATGTTTGCAAACTTTGTGGAGTATAATTTTTACCCTCCAAATTTTGGAAGCGCGACATTACACTGTCTAAGTCTAATTTAGTAATATCGGCGGCTTCATCGGCTGGAAGAATTCCAAGAACCTTACTACATGAAGCTTTTCGGGATGCTACAGTTCCTTTTGCCATTAGGCCTTTTGAGCTTAAGTAATCTAAAAATTCAAATAATGCGTCTCTTGATTTTTCACCATTCATGGCATGCTCCTATTTAACATTAAAGCATTTTACAATTAGACATGTCTAATGTCAATAGATAAATAAATTATAATTTTAGATATGTCTTTGTGCGTCTACCAAATTATAAGTTTGTTAGACGGAACCTCAATTGGAGGCAACTCATGTGTTTAATTTTACCGTGCCAATCCAGCGTTTTTTGCGGCGGGAGAGGCGGTCTTCGGTGCCTTCCTCATCATAGGTGACATCGGAGCTGCCATCCTCAATCTGATCAACATTATCAAGACAGTTGATATTGAGCACCGCGTAGGTATTGCCGTCAATGTCTGAAGTGATAAAGGGCATCACACCACAGATTTTGCAGATTATGAAGTCTGCCGTTTTGTGACCAAAGCGGTAGCGGTTGATATTTTCTTTTTGGGATATACTTACGTCCAGTCTACCGCCCGGATCACTGCTGTATCGCGCCCCCTGTTTCCGGCAAAAACTGCAGGTGCAGCATCTGTGGATTATTTCAGGCACAGCAATGTGGGTTTCAAAAGTGAAGTGGATATTACCGCAATGGCACTTTCCGCTATGTTTATCTCTGTTGGTCAAAATCATCTCCTGAAGTCACGGGGTATTTTACTTCCAGAAAATATTGCAATGCAACATCTTGTCACGGGTTGTTATAATATATATAAACAGGCAGCGATTATGAAATAATAAATCAGAACAGGCAGGACATCACCTCATGAGCAATCAGATCAGACCCCGCAGAAGTGTTTTATATATGCCCGGCTCCAACCCGCGTGCTCTGGAAAAGGCCAAATCCCTCATGGCAGACGGTCTGATATTGGACCTTGAGGACGCGGTTGCGGTTGAGGCCAAGCTGGATGCCCGCACCCTGGTGGCGGAGGCTGTGAAAGCGGGCGGCTACGGACAGCGGGAACTGATCATTCGCATTAACAGTCTGGATAGTGCATGGGGCGAGGACGATATGAAGGCGGCTTGCACAGCGGGGCCGGATGCCATCCTGCTGCCCAAAGTGGAATCTGCGCAGATGGTGCGCCAGGCCGAGGAAATGATGATAAAATACCATGCTCCGGAAAAAACCAAAATCTGGTGTATGATGGAAACACCTCGTGCCATGCTGAATGCGGCTGAGATTGCGGGAAGTTCGGACCGCCTCACCTGTTTTGTCATGGGCACCAGTGATCTTGTTAAAGACCTTCATGCCCATCACACCACTATGCGGCTCCCGGTTCTTACCTCGCTCGGGTTATGCCTACTGGCAGCACGGGCGGAAAATATGGATATTGTGGACGGGGTTTATCTGGACTTGAATGATGACCAAGGATTCAGGGCCAGTTGCACTCAGGGTCTGGAATTTGGGTTTGATGGCAAAACCCTGATCCATCCAAAGCAGCTGGCGGGAGCCAATGAAATATTTGCTCCTTCTGCCGCAGAACTGGAATTTGCCCACAGGATTATTGAAGCCTTTACCGAGGCCGAGCGAGAGGGCAAGGGCGTGGTGCTGGTGGATGGCAAGCTCATAGAAAATCTTCATGTGGAAAATGCCCGCAGGCTGGTGACATTATCCGAAGCTATAGGGGGCAACGATGACTAAGACATACACCGGCAATTTTTTCGAGGATTTTTCTCTGGGCCAGATAATTCCACATGCCACGCCCCGAACCATCACATCCGGCGATGTCAGTCTTTATTCGGCCCTTTACGGGATGCGCTTTGCCCTGCAGTCTTCCGATACTTTTGCTGAAAGGTCTGGTCTCAAGCGCGCCCCGGTGGATGACCTGCTGGTGTTTCATATTGTCTTTGGTAAAACGGTACCTGATATTTCCATCAATGCAGTGGCTAATCTGGGTTATGCCGATTGCCGGTTTCTGAAAGCGGTTTATCCGGGCGATACTCTTTCTGCCACCAGTGAAGTGATTGGCCTGAAACAAAACTCAAACGGCAAGACCGGTAATGTTTATGTGCGCACATGCGGTGTTAATCAGAAGGGCGAGAGCGTTGTGGAATATGTCCGCTGGGTCATGGTCAACAAGCGCGATGCCGACAGCCCGGCCCCGGAGACGACAATCCCGGAATTGCCCGATGCAGTCGCTGCGGAAAATCTGATTGTGCCGGAGGGGCTGATTTACCGGGATTATGACAGCGTTCTTTCGGGTTCCGGTTATTTCTGGGATGACTACGCTATTGGCGAGAAAATAAACCATGTGGACGGCATGACCATCGAAGCCGCCGACCATATGCTGGCTACCCGCCTGTATCAGAATACTGCCAAGGTGCATTTTAACCTTCATGCCATGAAGGACGGACGTCTGGGGGAGAGGATAGTTTACGGCGGTCATGTGATCTCTCTGGCGCGGGCCTTAAGTTTCAATGGTCTTGGCAATGCCCAGAATCTGCTTGCCATTAATGGTGGCCGACATGTGAATCCCTGTATAGCGGGTGATACGGTCTATGCCTGGTCAGAAGTGCTGGACAAGGCAGAAATTCAAGGCAGGGAAGATGTGGCGGCACTCAGATGCAGGCTTGTGGCGTTGAAAGACAAGACAGTGGAAGATTTTCCCGATAAGTCTAATGACGGAAAATATGATCCTGCGGTTTTACTGGATCTGGATGTCTGGTTACTTGTCCCAAAAATAATTTCAACGTAGTCCTTGCCCTGATGTGACATTCGTTTTAAGAACAAAGGGGATTGGATGCAACAAAATAGAGGGAATGATATATGGCGACCTTGAAGCGACCCACCGCGCCGCATCTCCAGATATATAAATGGGGACCGCATATGGTTTTGTCTATTTTGCATCGGACCACGGGTGTTGCCCTTGGTGGCGGCAGCCTGCTGCTGGCATGGTGGCTGATTGCACTGGCGGCGGGACCGGAAGCATACGAACAATTTCAATTTTGCATGAGAACCATTGCCGGGAAAATTGTCTTACTGGCATTCACTCTGTGTCTGATGCTTCACCTGTGCAATGGTATAAGGCATTTATTCTGGGATATGGGTATGGGTTTTGAAGTTGAAGACACCGCCCGGAGCAATATACTGGTTTTTCTGGGTATGGTGGGATTGACGGCCCTGTCCTGGTCCATCGGTTACGGTTTGATATAGGGAGAGCGCCCATGAGTTTGAATACCCCGATCAGTAAAGTGCGTGGCCTTGGCAGCGCAAAAAGCGGTACTCACCACTGGTGGGTGCAGAAAATACTGACTATCGCGCTGGTCCCGCTCACCATATGGTTTGTGGCCTCCGTCGTGCAGATGACAAATGCTGACTATTTCACAGTCAGGGCATGGCTCGCATCGCCGGTTTCGGCAATCCTGATGCTGCTGTTTATCATCATCGGACTGCATCACCTGCAGCTTGGGGTCCAATCAATCGTAGAAGATTATATCCCCCATGAAGGCACGAAAGTCTTCCTTAAGCTAATCATATTGTTTGGATGCACTCTTATAACGGTGGCATCTGTTTTTTCTGTTTTAAAAATTGCACTGTAGGGCTTGGATGACATGAGCAAGACATACGAAATAATAGATCACACCTATGATGCCATAGTGATCGGGGCTGGGGGTGCCGGACTTCGGGCTGCCATGGGCATTGCCGAAGCGGGTCTGAAAACTGCCTGTATCTCCAAAGTATTTCCGACCCGCTCCCATACGGTTGCCGCTCAGGGCGGTATCGCGGCAAGCCTTGGTAATATGGGTGACGATAAATGGCAGTGGCATATGTATGACACGGTCAAAGGCTCCGACTGGCTTGGAGATCAGGATGCCATCGAATATATGGTGCGGGAAGCCCCGGAGGCGGTTTATGAACTGGAACATTTCGGCGTGCCTTTCTCGCGCACAGAAGAAGGCAAGATTTATCAGCGTGCCTTTGGCGGCATGACCACCGAATTCGGTGAAGGTGATCCGGCATTGCGTACATGTGCCGCCGCAGACCGGACCGGACATGCCATGCTTCACTCGCTCTATCAGCAGTCATTGAAATATGACACTGATTTCTATGTGGAGTTTTTCGCCATTGATCTGATCATGCTGGATGGGGAATGCCGGGGCGTGATCTGTCTGGATATGAATACGGGTAAATTGCATCGCTTCCGGTCCCATATGACAGTTCTGGCCACCGGAGGTTATAACCGTACTTATTTCTCGGCAACCTCGGCTCATACCTGTACCGGCGATGGTGGCGGCATGGTACAGCGGGCCGGACTGCCCCTGCAAGATCTTGAATTTGTCCAGTTTCATCCGACCGGCGTATATGGTGCGGGCGTTCTGATAACCGAAGGCGCACGCGGCGAAGGCGGCTATCTGGTTAATTCAGAAGGCGAGCGTTTCATGGAACGCTATGCGCCTTCTGCCAAGGATCTCGCGTCCCGTGATGTGGTCAGCCGCGCCATGTCGGTGGAAATCAGGGAAGGGCGCGGTGTCGGGGAACATAAGGATCATATCTTCCTGCATCTTGATCATCTGTCACCGGAATTGCTGGCCGAACGACTGCCGGGAATTTCAGAATCAGCGCGCATTTTTGGCGGCGTTGATGTTAATAAACAGCCAATTCCCGTTGTGCCAACGGCGCACTATAATATGGGCGGTATCCCGTGCAATTATCACGGCGAGGTGCTTAATCCCACAGAAGATGACCCGGACCGGATTGTTCCCGGCCTGATGTCTGTCGGCGAAGCGGCCTGCGTGTCGGTTCATGGTGCCAATCGTCTTGGCTCCAACAGCCTGATTGATCTCGTGGTCTTTGGCCGGGCGGCGGCCCACCGGGTGGCAGAAGTTATCAAACCCATGACCGCCCACAAGCCATTGCCTGACGATCATGCTGATCTGGCTCTTGGACGGCTGGAAAAATACCGCACCGCCGATGGCAGCACATCAACCGCAGAAATTCGCGACAAGATGCAACGATGTATGCAGAGCAATTGCGCGGTCTTCCGTCAGCAGGATACTCTTGATAAAGGGGTGGCCGCCATTGACGAAATTTATGCCCTGCTCGATGATGTGAAAACCACTGATCGCTCGCTGGTCTGGAACAGTGATCTGATTGAGACGCTGGAATTGGAAAATCTGCTGATGCATGCGGTAACCACCATGCATTGTGCTGCCAACAGGCTTGAGAGCCGGGGGGCGCATGCACGGGAAGATTTTCCTGACCGTAATGATGATGAATGGATGAAACATACGTCTGCATGGCTGGAAGGTGGCAAAATCCGCATCACTTATCGCCCGGTTCATGATTATACACTGACCGATGAAATTGATTATATCAAACCAAAAGCACGGGTATATTAACCATGGCTGAATTCAGACTTCCCAAAAATTCCACGGTGAAAAAGGGAAAATATTTCAAAGCTGAGGACGGGGCTACCAACGTTCGCAAATTTAATATTTATCGCTGGAATGAGGATGATGGCGAAAATCCGCGCCTTGATACTTACGAAGTCGATATGGACAAATGCGGGCCGATGGTGCTGGACGGCCTGATCAAGATCAAGAATGAGATTGACCCGACCCTGACCTTCCGCCGTTCGTGTCGGGAGGGCGTCTGCGGCTCCTGCGCCATGAATGTGGCCGGCACCAATACTCTCGCCTGCACCAAGGACAATGACGAGGTCAAGGGTGATATTAATATCTATCCCCTGCCCCATATGGAAGTGGTCAAGGATCTGGTCACTGACCTGACCCATTTTTACGCCCAATATTCATCCATCAAGCCGTGGATGCAGACAGTCAGCCCGACCCCGAGCGGTGCCGAACGGCTGCAAAGCCCCGAAGACCGCGCCAAGCTGGATGGTTTATACGAATGTGTGCTCTGTGCCAGCTGTTCCACCAGCTGCCCGAGCTATTGGTGGAACAGTGATAAATATCTCGGGCCTGCCGTGTTGCTGCAGGCTTACCGCTGGCTGATCGACAGCCGGGACGAGGCCACCGGCGAACGTCTGGATGATCTGGAAGACCCGTTCCGGCTCTACCGCTGCCACACAATCATGAACTGCACCAGCACCTGCCCCAAAGGCCTAAACCCCGCCAAAGCCATCGCCGAGATAAAAAAGATGATGGTGGAGCGACAGGGGTAGTTTTTATGGGGTGTTGGGGGTGTTGATCAAGTTTATCTAACCCCCTTGACCGAATAACTGTAAATCAAGGAATTGATGAAATGGAAAATAGGGGACAGTATACTAATATTGTCTACGTCAGGGATGAAATTGGATGAGAAGGCGGAAAGTAATGGTAAATAGTATACTGTCCCCTATTTTTGCGCCCCATCAATAAGAGATTAAGTTACTCTGACCCCCTTGATTCAACTATAACAATTAACGGAATGTTTGAAAGGAACTAAAATGATTATTATATTGAGATATGCATTTGTCATATTTAGTTTGTTTGTAACGGGAATGGTTTTCTTTAATGTAGGTGCAGATTATATTAATCAGAATGCTTTAATATTTTGGTTCCCAATATATATTGCAGGTTCGTTTTATTTTATTTTACGTGCAATGCAAGAAATGGTTACACAAATTCGACTTGACAGATCACTCACAGTAAGCTCGGAATTGAACGATTTAATACGTGAAGTTCATAGTATCAATCGTTATTTGAAATCGATGAATAATAGGGATATGGATAGAGAGCAACGGGAGAAAATAAAAGCGGGATACTATGAAGACATTTAATGCGATCGTGAGCAAAAATCAAAGTAAAAACATTATTGATGTATTACTGGTTGCGTTGGGGCTTACGGCAGTAGCGCTATTCTTTAAGCTGCATCTATTCCTATGGCGACTATGGATTGTCGTGTCGGGATTGTGGGTAGCAATTCTTGTTTTAGTTGGTATCAACGAAGAAATGCGCACAGATAAAGCCGGTCTGCTTATTCAATGGTCTGGTTATTGGCTAATGATTGTTATTCCACCATTACTTCTGCTTGCCATTACAGTACTTTTAGCGTGGGTTATTGATAGCCTAAGGGAGCGGTAGTAAGGGGATATAGGGGACAGTATACTATTATTGACTCATTGTAGAATTGGTGGATTTACCTTGTCAAATTCAACTACTCCTACCGCATAGGCTATATCAGGTTTATTGGAACTCATGCGGCCTATGATAAAATTGATGTGAAAGATGTATGACCATGACAACTATAAAACCCATTCATGACCCCGTGTCTTATGAAGCGGCTCTGGCGCGTGCGGAAGGACTTATGGATGCTGAATTTAATAGACCTGAAGGGGACGAACTGGAAATTCTGTCTACCCTCATCCATGCCTACGAGGAGGCCCACTTTCCTGTGGATATCCCCGATGCGCTGACGGCTATTTTATTCGTCATGGAACAGCGGGGGTATGATCAGAAAGACTTCGCCGCCCTGATCGGTAAATCCCGCGCCTCAGAAGTGCTTAACAGAAAACGCACCATATCGATGAAACAGGCACGCCTTCTTCATAAAGAATGGGGGGTTCCTGCCGAGACCCTGCTTGCAGGCTGACATTGCTCTAGCGCTTTAATCACTGATATTCAGGCATTTCGGTAATATCCACGATGACAAAGCCTTTTTGCGGGGGATGGCGGCCGGTCATTATCTTGCGGACGTGATCCATATTGTCGGCCTTGACCTGAAAAAATCTCTGGTCACCCCAGCCTTCATCATAATGGGGATGCTTTTTATTATCCCGCACATGGTCACGGACGTCTTTGTTGTAAACTATTACTTCAAATGTGGGCATATTGCGGGCCGTTAATTAGCTGTTTTTTTTCCATGATAATAGAGTAAAGTAAATCAATAATTAATTAACTGATGAGTGTAAAGTATATTTTGTCTGATCCCCTGAGCCGATATAGCCGGATGCTGGTGGCTGGCGAGCTGCGGCCCGACGATCACCAAAGCCAAATTGTGGAAAGGTTGCAAACCCTCCATGATGACCTGATCGGTTATGAAAAAAGCATATCCGGAAAGAGGGGATTCTGGCGGCGACTTTTTGGCGGTGTGGCGACAGCTTCAGACTTGCCCAAGGGCCTTTATGTGCACGGCGATGTGGGGCGGGGCAAATCGATGATCATGGATCTGTTTTATGATACCGCCCCGATCAAGACAAAAAGACGGGTGCATTTTCATGCATTCATGCTGGAAATTCATCAGGCTATGCATGACTGGCGTTATATGGAGTCTGCTGAGCGTAAAAAAACATATGGCTCTGACGGGGACGACCCGATCCCGCCACTGGCGGCCAAAATTGCAAACAGTAGCCTGTTACTGTGTTTTGATGAATTTCAGGTCCAAGATGTCACCGATGCCATGATTTTGGGTCGACTGTTCACGGCGCTGTTTGAGCGTGGTGTGGTGATGGTGCTGACCTCAAACCGGCCCCCGGATGACCTTTATCTTGGTGGGCTGAACCGGGAATTATTCCTGCCCGCCATTGACATGATCACGCAAAGGCTGGATGTGTCCGGCCTCAACGGCCCCATAGATTACCGCATGGCCCGCATGAAAGGGATCAAGGTTTATTATCATCCCCTTGGCAATACGGCGACAAAAGCATTATCAAAGGCCTTCTGGCGGCTCACAGATCATGAGGTAGCAGACCGTAGCAAGGTCGGCCCCCACGAAATGCAGGTAAAGGGCCGGACAATCCATGTGCCGGTAGCGGACAAGGGGGTTGCGGTATTTTCATTTAAAAAATTATGCGGCGCGGCACTGGGGGCGGCGGATTATCTGGAAATTGCCTGGCATTATCATACGGTGATTATGGTGGGTATTCCCCGCCTTGGGCCCGAGCAGCGCAATGAGGCCA
>JAJFIP010000301.1 GCA_021774875.1 Emcibacter sp. | reverse complement strand
AGAATCTGTTGCTCCGGTGATGATCAATGAAGAAGGTGATTTGATCAAGCGCAGTATCCGAGATCTTTATACCCGCGAAATTGATGAAATCCTTGTCGAGGGCGAAAGTGGCTATAAAACGGCCCGATCCTTCATGCGCTTGCTGATGCCAAGCCATGCCAAAAAAATCAAGCATTATACCGATCAGATTCCCCTGCTACACCGTTATCAGGTAGAAAGTCAGCTCGACTCAATGTATTCCCCGACCGTGCAATTAAAGTCTGGTGGATATATTGTCATCAATCCGACCGAAGCCCTGGTATCCATTGATGTGAATTCGGGCAAGGCCACCAAAGGACATAATATTGAAGAAACTGCCCGCAAAACTAATCTGGAAGCTGCAGAAGAAGTGGCCCGCCAGCTTCGCCTGCGCGATATGGCCGGGCTGGTTGTCATTGATTTTATTGATATGGAAGTCCGCAGCAATAACCGTGCCGTAGAGCAGAAATTGAAAGAATGTCTGAAATCTGACCGCGCCCGCATTCAGGTGAGCAAAATAAGCTCATTCGGACTGCTGGAAATGTCACGCCAGCGGCTCCGTGCTGGTGTGTTGGAGAGTAGCACTAGAACCTGCCCCCACTGTGAAGGATCCGGTGTGATCCGGTCAGTGGAAACTCAGGTTCTGCACATCTTGCGTGCTTTGGAAGAAGAAGGTATCCGGGGTCGCAATGACAAGGTAACGGTTTATCTCCCTGAGCAGACGGCAGTTTATATGCTGAATAATAAAAAAGCAAAACTTGTCAGTCTGGAATCCCAATATAAATTATCCATTGAAATAGCTATTGATACCAGTCTGACAGAGGCTTCCTATAGATTGGAAATGCCGAATTCAGACACAAAATCTGAAATACAAGGCAAAGCGAAACAAGGGAAAGGGACAAAACCCAACCAACAGGGTGACAGGGGGAAAAATAAACCTGACCGGGACCATTCAGCAAGTTCACGCCGTAACCGGCAACGCAGCCAAACACGGAAGAACAAGAATCAACCTCAGGATAATCAAGACAATCAGGATAAGACTGAAGATAATCAGGAATCTACTGAACCTGATAATCAGGAAAACAAACCCCGCCGCCGCCGCCGCCGGTCTCGGCGTGGCTCGCGCTCCCATAGTGATCAAAATGTGACTGAAAATGCTGACCAAAATCAAGATCAGGCTGATGCCACATATAGTGATACGCAGAAAACTGAACTATCACCTGACTCAGGCGATAAAAAGGATGCAAAAAAGCGCGGGAGTAGCCGGGGCCGAAAAAAAGTATCAGAGGATAATTCAGCGCAAGCTTCTCCAGATAAAAGTGCTGGTACTGGAACAAATATTCCAGAGACGAAATCTGATAAAAAATCGTCAAGACGGCCCTACCCGCCACAGGCAAGAAGCCGGAGAAAAACTTCTGAAAGTAATAAGCCGGACACTGCCAAACCTGAACAGCCAACAGGCACGGAATCGATAAATACAGGACCAAAAAAATCCGGTTGGTGGCAACGTACCTTTGGCTGAGAAAATCTTTTCGCTAATTATTTTTGAGGCCTGACATTGTGTCGGGCCTTAATTTCATCAAAATGACAGTATATGATTAATCCATAATGCCTGTTCATGTTGTGTATAGGTAAAGACTTTATTATCACTCAATTGTTACAACAAAAAAGATTAATCCATTTGACGAACAAAAATACAGTGATAACGTGTGGCCATGATTGAGAAATTCAAACAATATTCTGGTAATATTACTTGCCAGATACTTTGTATGGCAATAATTTTTACTTTATGTCTCTCTGATTATAGCTATGCCAAGAAAAAGGGTGGCCTTTCAATATTGCGTGATGCAGAAATTGAATACACTATCCGTCGCATGGCGGAACCTATTTTTGAAGTAGCCGAACTGGATAAAAAATCAGTTGATACCTATCTGATTAATGACAATACCCTGAATGCCTTTGTTGCAGGTGGGCAAAATATCTTCATCCATTCAGGCCTGCTGATTCAGGCGAAAGATGCCAATCAGGTCATAGGCGTAATTGCCCATGAAACCGGACATATTACCGGCGGTCACCTGTCCCGTTTTTCTGATGGTATCAAGAGTGCAACGATGATGACTTTGCTCGGCGTAATTCTGGGCGCAGCTGCTATGGCCGCTGGTTCTGGTGATGCTGGAATGGCTTTAATACTTGGCGGACAACAGATTGGCACCCGAACTTTTCTGAAATACAGCCGGACACAGGAATCTGCTGCTGATCAGGCGGCACTGACATTCCTAGAGCGCTCAGGCCAGTCCGGTGTCGGTTTGATTGGTTTTCTGGATTATCTCGGTGATCAGGAACTCATGACGGCACGCTACCGCGACCCCTACGCCGGTACTCACCCGGTAAGTGGACGACGTATTTCAAAACTAAGGGAACGAGTGGATAGCTCCCCGTTTCTCAATACTAAAACTGACCCTTCCATTGAAAATGATTTCAAGCGACTTCAGGCAAAGCTCTATGGTTATTTAAAACCACCCTATGCCACACTCAATAGATATCCGGTGAAGAATCAGAGCCTATATGCCAAATATGCTCGCGCGTTTGCTTATCATAAACAGCATGAAATGGATAATGCCATCAAAGAGCTTGATGAATTGCTGACTATTCATCCCAGTGACCCTTTCTTTTGGGAAACAAAGGGACAGATATTGTTTGAAAACGGGCTGGTCATAGATTCTATTGCACCCTACCGCAATGCGGTAAAGAACCTTCCTGAAGAAACCCTGATTCGCGTTTCCCTGGCCCAATCCCTGATTGCTGCTGAAGATAACAGCTATCTAGATGAGGCCATTACCCATCTTGAGTTTGCCTTGTCCCGCGACTCTGCCAATTCCTTTGCCTGGCATCAGGCTGCGATTGCCTATCACCGGAAAGATAATCAGCCAATGACCTATTATACAACAGCAGAAAGATTTCTGCTGGTTGGAAATTTGCGGGGGGCGATGATAAATGCCCGTCATGCGGTTGATACTTTGCCCCAGAATATTCCTCAGTGGGTCAGAGCACAGGATATACTTGTTGTTACTGAGGCAAACTTGTCTGACAAGGCCCGTAAAAAACAAAAAGAGCAGCAAAAAAAACGTAAAGACAGGAAAGAGAACTGAAAATAATGTCCAATTTTATAAAAGTAACATTCAACATCCTCCTTGGAATTGCCTTTTTTATGGCAAGCATGTCCGCAGGGGCCGTTGAAAATGATTTTTCAGCAAAGCAAAAGCAGGATATTAACCAGATGATACGGGCGTACATCCTTGAGCACCCCGAAATTCTGCCAGAAGCAATCCAGATACTTCAAAACCGCAGTAGAAAAGCAAAGTTGGAACAAAATCATATTGGCCTATATGAGGATGGCTATAGCTATGTGAGCGGCAATATAGAGGGTGATGTCACTTTGATAGAGTTCTTTGATTATAACTGTGGATATTGCAAACGTGCCCTTAGCACCATTGAAAAATTGAAAGCAGATGATGGCAATCTACGGGTAATATACAAGGAATTTCCTATTCTGGAGGAATCATCCATTACTGCTGCCAAAGCAGCCATGGCAGCCATAAATCAGGGGAAATACGAAGAATTACATATCGCTTTACTCAGCAATTCTGGAAAACTGACCGAAGACCGCATCTTTGAAATCGCCCGTGAAGTAGGTCTTGACGAAAAAATATTAGCTAAAGATATGACCAACCCCCTATTGGACCGGAATATACAAATCAACCGCAGACTGGCACAAGCCCTGGAAATTAACGGAACACCAGGCTTTATCATTGGTGAAGCAATCGTGCCGGGAGCGCTTCCCTACGAAGAACTGGCTAAACTCATTGAAAAAGCCAGGCAACAGGCAGCGGCTAAAGCCAACTGATATTGTTTTAGATAAGCCCTGCCAGAGGTGATGATGGATCAGCATAGAGCTTTTTCGGCATTCTTCCAGCATAATAGGCAGCCCTTCCCGCTTCCACCGCCAATTTCATGGCCCGCGCCATTGCAATAGGATCATCGGCTTCGGCAATGGCCGTATTCATCAGAACACCATCACAGCCAAGTTCCATTGCCACCGCCGCATCAGAAGCCGTTCCCACACCCGCATCCACTAGAACAGGTACGTTTGATTGTTCAACAATAAGCCTGATCTGTACCGGATTCTGAATTCCAAGGCCCGAACCAATGGGCGCACCTAGTGGCATAATGGCACAGCAGCCCAATTCTTCCAGTCGCAGTGCCAGAATAGGGTCATCACTGCAATAAACCATCACATCAAAGCCGTCCTTGATCAATACTTCTGCTGCATGAAGTGTTTCCACCATATTGGGATACAGGGTTTTCTGATCGCCGAGAACTTCCAGTTTTACAAGGTTCCAGTCCCCCGCTTCACGGGCCAGACGCAAGGTGCGGATAGCATCATCGGCACTAAAACATCCCGCAGTATTAGGCAGATAGGTGTATTTCTTCGGATCAAGATAATCCACCAGCATAGGCTGGGTCGGATCCATGACATTAACCCTGCGTATGGCCACTGTGACAATTTCAGCACCTGAAGCCTCAACCGCACGGGCCGTTTCCTCAAAATCCTTGTATTTGCCGGTTCCCACGATCAGGCGGGAGATAAAATCTTTCCCGGCAATATTAAATGTATCTTGAGTTTGTTCTGTCATATTATTTTCCACCGCCAATAAAATGTACAATTTCGAGTCTGTCACCCTCGATGAGCTTCACATCCTGATAAGTTGTTTTGGGGACAATTTCAAGATTTCTTTCCACAGCTACCTTAGTCGGGTCAAGTTTTAAATCCTGCAACAGTTCTACAAGATTCTGACCTTCCCCTATTTTATGAGGATCGCCATTAATGGTAATATCTGTCACTATTGTAATTTCCGGTTATGACTATGCAGATTCAACTCAATCCTTTATAGTCCGCAATAATTCCACGTCAAATGTATATTGGTGGTTTTCAAAGCAACCATAAAACATTATATATTACGACATTAAAATAATAAACACGGGTTGGCATGACTGAAGGCAGTAAAAAGAATATTCTGGTACTAAACGGGCCAAATCTGAATATGCTGGGGACAAGGGAACCGGATATATACGGCTCTGAGACTCTGGATGACATCAATAATAATATGATCAGTCGCGCAGAAACGCTTGGATATACCATTGATTTCCGTCAAAGTAACAGCGAAAGTGAACTTGTTGGCTGGATACAGCAGTGCCAAGGTGACACTTCGGCAATTCTGCTGAATGCCGGAGCCTTTACCCATACTTCAGTGGCCATACTCGATGCCCTGCAGACATTGGACATACCAGTCATAGAAGTCCATCTATCAAATATCTTCAGGCGCGAAAAATTTCGCCATCATTCTTATGTTTCACCGGCTGCAAATGGTATAATCTGCGGATTCGGCAGTAATAGCTATATTCTGGCGTTGGATGCGGCCCATAATATTTTGAGTAAAAACTAAAAAGGACTTTTATATATGGCAAAAATGTTTGTGGATCAGGATGTTATTCGTGACCTGGCAACATTGTTGAATGAAACCAATCTCAGCGAGATTGAGGTTCAGGATGGGGAAAGAAAAATCAAGGTTGTACGAAATATTTCAACCAATGCCGTACCGGTTTCAATGCCCGAAATTCCGGTAGCTGCTGCACCTGCTGTCAATACTGCTGTTCCAGACGATGATCATCCCGGAGCTGTATCCTCACCGATGGTAGGGACACTTTACACAGCGGCTGATCCTGATAGTGGGGATTTTGTTAAGGTTGGCGATAAAGTGACTGCCGGACAGACATTGATGATTATTGAAGCCATGAAAGTCATGAACCAGATACCCGCACCAATGGGCGGAACCATTACCAAAATTCTGGTGGAAAATTCACAGCCAGTTGAATTTGGCGACCTTCTGGTCATTATCGAGTAATGGACACCTTATGTTCGACAAAGTTTTAATTGCCAACCGCGGTGAAATTGCCCTTCGTATCCACCGTGCATGTCAGGAAATGGGTATAGCCACGGTCGCAGTTCATTCTACTGCGGATGAGGATGCCATGCATGTCCGTCTGGCCAATGAAAGTGTCTGTATCGGGCCTCCCGCATCCAAAGACAGCTATCTAAACATACCTTCTATCATTTCTGCTGCTGAAATTACTGGCGCAGAAGCCATTCATCCCGGCTACGGATTTTTATCTGAAAATGACAAATTCGCAGAAATAGTCGCTGAACATCAGCTGGAATTTATCGGACCCACCGCCGACCATATCAGATTGATGGGCGACAAGATTTCTGCTAAAGAAATCGTTGAAAAACTTGGTATTCCTGTGGTACCCGGATCTGACGGCGAAATTACTGATATTGCAAAAGCAGAAAAAATAGCCAAAAAAATCGGATATCCGGTTATTGTAAAAGCCGCATCAGGCGGTGGCGGACGTGGCATGAAAGTTGTCCATAATGAAAATGAACTGGGCAATGCCGTCATGGCCTGTAAAAAAGAAGCGGCGGCATCATTTGGTGACGATGCGGTTTATCTGGAGAAATATCTGACCTTGCCGCGCCATATTGAATTTCAGATCATTGCCGACAAACATGGCAATGTCTGTCATCTGGGCGAGCGGGATTGCTCGCTGCAGCGGCGCCATCAGAAAGTTCTTGAAGAAGCCCCGTCCCCGGCCCTAAATAGTGGCGAGCAAACCCGGATGGGTGAAATTGTACGCAAGGCCATTCAGGGACTTGGTTATATTGGTGTTGGCACCATTGAATTTCTTTATGAAAACGGTGAGTTTTATTTCATAGAGATGAATACCCGACTTCAGGTTGAGCATCCGATCACAGAAATGATCACCGGAATTGATCTGGTTGAAGAGCAAATCAA
>JAJFIP010000031.1 GCA_021774875.1 Emcibacter sp. | reverse complement strand
CACATTTCTGTAATCTGTCTGCTGCTTGCGGGGACAGGAGAAGATGGTCAATTCTCAGCCCGTTGTCTTTCTGCCATGCTCCGCGCTGATAATCCCAATAGGTATAATTGGGGCCGGAGGGATAATAATGCCGTAGCCCATCGGTAAGCCCCAGATTAAGCAGGCTGTAATAGCGCTCCCGTGTTTCTGGCTGGGTTAGTGCATCACCTGCCATTCGGCGCGGGTCATAGCTGTCTTCATCCTTTGGGCAACAATTATAATCACCTCCGAGGATAAAAACTTCTTCCTGAGTCAGCAGAAATTTTGCCCGTTCGATCAATCTGTCCATCCAATTGAGTTTATAGTCAAATTTCGGGCCGGGTAGGGGGTTGCCATTAGGCAGATATAAGCCGCCAACGCGCACCGTGTTTATGGTGGCTTCGATATATCTGGCATGATCGTCGTTATCGTCACCGGGTAGCCCAACCATAACATCTTCAATAGGATATTTGGACAGGATGGCGACACCGTTATAGGTTTTCTGACCGTGGACAGCTATGTTATAGCCAAGCTCCTCAATTTCCAGATAGGGGAAGTTTTCGTCGGTGCATTTAAGTTCCTGCAACATGACCACATCGGGGCTGAAATCTTTTAGCCATCCGGTGACCCTTGGCAGGCGGGCTTTGATCGAATTAACGTTCCACGAGGCTATTATCATACGGCAAAGGACGAACCACAGCCGCAGGAGGCGGTGGCGTTTGGATTTTTAACCACAAACATGGATCCGGCCAGTTCTTCGACGAAATCAACTTCAGAACCAGTGAGATAGAGTAGGGAAAGACCATCCACCAGCATGGTAACGCCGTTACGAACCACCACAAGATCATCATCTTTTTGTTCTTTAACAAGGTTAAAATCATACTGGAAACCGGAACAGCCGCCACCATCCACTGAAATGCGGAATTTCAGGTCTTTATCGCCTTCTTTTTCGCATAGCATGGCAATGCGTTTAGCGGCACTTTCCGATAAAGTTACTGGAGTCATAATTCTAATTTACCCTGATGTTTTTTTATATAATACACTATATAAGTAGGGAAGATATTAATATTGTCAATGAATGGAATTCACGCTTGAATAGTACTGCGTTTAAAATTTACCAACCCGCGCCAGAATATGCCCCCTATGCCTGCCTTGCTGAAAATAGCCGGGGGCGGTTACATAGCGAGGATGAAACCAAAACCCGCTCGCCATTTCAGCGTGACCGGGACCGGATTATTCATTCCGGTGCCTTTCGGCGGTTAATACATAAAACGCAAGTATTTATCTATCATGAGGGTGATTATTACCGCACCCGGCTCACCCATTCCATAGAAGTGGCACAGATTGCCCGCAGTATTGCCATTGTGCTGGGTCTGAATGATGAAGTGGCTGAATCTCTGGCCCTGGTGCATGATTTTGGCCACACGCCCTTTGGCCATAACGGCGAGGAAGCCATGAATGCAGCCATGGCCTCCTATCATGGCTTTGATCACAATGCACAGTCCCTGCGGTTGGTAACGAAACTGGAACAAAGATATGCTGCCTTTGATGGTCTGAACCTGACATGGGAGGTATTGGAAGGACTGGCTAAACACAATGGCCCCCTATGTAAGAAAGACCAGTTTGAAAGTCTGAATATTAATTTAAGAAGCTATAATAACCAACATGACCTTGAATTGCATAGTTATGCCAGTGCGGAAGCACAAGTGGCTGCTGTTTCCGATGATGTGGCCTATAATAACCATGACATTGCTGATGGCTTTCGCGCTGGTTTGTTCACCATGGATCAGTTAGAAGAATTGCCCCTGTTAGGAGATATTATCCGGGAGGTGAGGGATGCTTATGGTGCTTTGGATGATGGCCGGAAAATTAACGAAGTTGTGCGCCGCCTGATCAACAGTATGGTTAATGATATACTGGATGAGAGCAAAAAACGTATTTCTGCTTTGCAGCCGGAAACAGTGGATGACATTCGAAATGCGTCCCAAAGTGTGATTTCATTCTCTGAGGAGATGAAAGAATTCGATAAAAGATTGAAATCTTTTCTGATGCAGAATATGTATCGTCATTACAAAGTTAACCGCATGGCCAGTAAGGCAAAACGAGTGATAACTGATTTGTTTGAACTTTTTCAGGCTGAACCGGAATGTCTGCCCACAGAATGGCAAAAGTCTGATGTTATGTCGGATGCCCAGACACGAGCACGGCATGTGGCTGACTTTATTGCCGGCATGACAGACCGCTATGCCATACGGGAACATAAAAGATTATTTGATACATCGTTGTTTGAATTATGAATATTTTTGATACTTACACCCGCGCTTTAAAGACTATTGTCTGCGAGCTTGAAAAGAATGGTAGCCTGCCAGACGGACTTGATCTGAAAAATGTCACTATTGAGCCGCCACGGGATAGCACACACGGGGATATTTCCACCAATATAGCCATGGTTTTGACCAGACAGGCTCGCATGAAACCACGTGATATAGCGGATATGGTCGCAGCTGGCCTCAATGATGTGCAGGGCGTGGAAAAAGTAGATGTGGCCGGACCCGGCTTTATCAATATCACTCTGAAGCAGAGTATTATCCAGTCTCAAGTCGCAAAAATCCTGAATGCCGGAAGTAATTACGGGCGTTCAACAATTGGTGACCAGGAAAAGGTCAATGTGGAATATGTCTCGGTTAACCCCACGGGTCCGCTTCATGTGGGCCATTGCCGAGGTGCTATATTCGGCGATGCGCTGGCTTCGCTGCTGGATTATGCTGGCTATGACGTGACTCGCGAATATTATATCAATGATGCTGGAGGCCAGATTGACATTTTGGCCCGATCCGCTTATCTGCGCTACACCCAAGCTCTGGGTGAGGATATTGGCGATATTCCAGAAGGACTTTATCCCGGCGATTATTTGATTCCCGTGGGCAAGGCACTGGCTGAAAAATACGGTGATCGCTGGCTTGAGGCTGAAGAAAAAATCTGGATCAATGATATTCGGAAATTTGCTACCGATGCCATGATGCAGATGATCCGGGCTGATCTGAACACTTTAGCCATTAAACATGATGTCTTTTTCTCTGAACAAACGCTTCATGATACGGGGCATATTCAAGCAGCATTGGATAAGCTTGAAGAAAAAGGCCTGATTTATACTGGCGTTCTCGAAGCCCCCAAAGGGACCAAGCCCGATGACTGGGAGAAGAGACCCCAGACTCTGTTTAAATCCACGGGTTTTGGCGATGATGTGGACCGGGCAGTTAAGAAGTCCGACGGTAGCTGGACTTATTTTGCCGCCGATATAGCCTATCATAATGATAAAATAGAGCGCGGCTTTACCAGTCTGGTTGATGTTTGGGGTGCGGATCATGGTGGCTATGTCAAACGGGTGGAGTCGGTGATAAAGGCTCTTACTGATGATAAAGTCAATTTTGACGTGCGCTTGTGTCAAATGGTCAAATTGCTCAGAGATGGTGAACCTGTAAAAATGTCAAAGCGGGCTGGAACCTTCATCACTATGCGCGATATAGTTGATGAAGTTGGCAAGGATGTGGTGCGCTTTATCATGCTGACCCGCAAAAATGATGCCTCTCTCGATTTTGATTTTGCCCGTGTTACTGAACAGTCAAAGGATAATCCGGTTTTTTATGTGCAATATGCCCATGCTAGGATACATTCCGTTTTACGTAAAACGCTAACTGCATTTGCTGACATTGATCTATCGAAAGCCTCGTTAGCTAGTGCCAATATGACAGTATTCACGGATAGCAGTGAACTTTCCCTGATCAGAAATATGATGAATTGGCCACGATTAGTTGAAGCCGCAGCACTTGCCCGCGAGCCCCATCGCATCGCATATTATCTGTATGAACTGGCTTCTGAATTTCATGCCCTTTGGAATAAAGGCAATGATAATCTTGATCTTCGCTTCATTATCGAAGATGATAGAGAAATGACCCTGTCGCGGCTGGCACTGATTTCTGCAGTTGCCGCTATTATTGCGTCGGGACTTAATATATTGGGTGTGGAACCTGTTACTGAAATGTAGAGTGGAGTTATCTCTGGGAGGGGATTTGAAATGTCGGATGAAGGTGAAAGGGCATCATGGCTGGAGCCATTACCGGAAGAATATACCAGTCAGGATGACATGACCGGAAGGCGGATGATGGTTGCAGCTTTAACGGTCATAATCCTGGCTGTTTTTGGCGGTTTGATCTGGTATAGCTATCTGGATGGTACAGATGGCCCGGTGCCAGTGGTGCGTGCGGACAAATCTGTGGTAAAAGAGAAACCTGACACCCCCGGCGGATTGCAAGTGCCGGATCAGGATAAAAGTGTATTTAACCGTGTTGATTCTGAACAGTCTGCTGATTCCGGACAGGAAAATAATAATGAGAAACTGGCACAGGGCGCGGAATTGCCTGTTGAACTCCCGGTAGAAATTATGAAGAAAGATGATACTCCTACTGTGTTGCCCCAAAAATCAGAAAATGTCACCAGCGAATATAAGACTACAACCCCGGCTGTTGAAGTTAAAATAGATATTTTTCTGGTGCAGCTGGGTGCCTTTGGTAAAAAAGAAACTGCCGAATTGCTCTGGGGTAAGCTTCAGAAGGATAATTCAACACTTTTGAAAGGCCTTAATTCAGATATTATGATGATTGATCTGGGAAAGAAGGGGGTTCTATACCGATTGAGGGGTGGGACGGTAACTGACAGGCCCTCTGCCGCAAAAATTTGTGACGCGCTCATAGCCAAGAAGCAAGCTTGCATAGTGGTGACAGAATAGATGGCGAGACCTGTAATTCAGGATTGTGAAGGATTGACTTTAACTGCCGAAGAAAGGGCAGTTTTCAAAGACCTCGATCCCTTTGGCTTTATTTTATATGCCCGCAACTGCAAGTCACCTGATCAGCTAAAAAAACTTACCGATGAAATGAAAGAAATTGTTGGCAGAGAGGATGTGCCAATTTTTATTGATCAGGAAGGTGGGCGTGTCTGCCGTCTAAATCCACAATACTGGCGCAGGCCGCCTAATGGGGAAACAATAAAAAACCTGTATAAAAAGGATCATGAAAAGGGCCTTATCGCCGCTAAAATAAATGCGCGTCTAATCGCTGAAGAATTGCGGGTACTTGGTATTACTGTGAATTGTTACCCGTTGCTTGACCTTCAATTGCCAAACGCAAATCTGGTCATAGGGGATAGATCATTTGGTGAAGAGGTAGCCGCTGTCAGCCTTCTTGGAGAGGCTGCTTGTGAAGGGTTGTTTTCTGGTGGTATATTGCCGGTGATAAAACATATTCCTGGGCATGGAAGGGCCAATATTGATAGCCATGAGGCATTGCCCATTGTGGATATGCCGCTGGAAGGGTTACAGAAAACTGATTTTGCACCTTTCAAGTCCCTGAATCACATGCCGCTGGCTATGACCGCGCATATTGTCTATTCCTCAATTGATCCCGAACGTCCTGCCACTTTGTCAGAAACTGTTATACGCCATGTTATTCGGGAATATATTGGTTTTAAAGGTGTGCTGATTTCCGATGATATCAGCATGAAAGCCCTATCTGGAAAATCTACAGATAATGCGAAGGCGGCCTTGCGGGCTGGCTGCGATCTTGTACTTCATTGCAATGCATCACTGAAGGAGCGCCGCGAAGTACTGGAAACATTATATGAATTCAATCTGGTCACTGAGAGCTGGGTTGAGGATATGTTCAAACAGCGCCGCAAAGTTCCCGTAATCAATAGGGCGGAATTGGCTGAATGGCTTAATGAGGCCTTGGCGAGTTAATATAGTAAATACAGGAATTTTTCAAAAATGGATTTTTTAAAGCTGTTGCCTGTTATTGTCATACCATTACTTCTGGCGATAACTTTACATGAAGCCGCCCATGCTTGGGTTGCTCATAAACTGGGGGATAACACAGCAAAATTACTCGGGCGAGTCAGCTTTAATCCCTTTGTTCATATTGACACATTTGGCACCGTACTTCTGCCACTTATGCTGCTGGTGAGTGGGGCGCCCTTTTTATTTGGTTACGCAAAACCGGTACCTGTTAATTTTATGCGACTTCACAATCCACGTAGAGATATGATTTTTGTGGCACTTGCCGGACCCCTGGCCAATATAATATTGGTGATCTGTGCTGCGTTATTGCTTCATATTGTGGGGTTTTTACCAGAGGTCGCGGGTAACTGGTTGGTGGGAAATATAATTTTTGCTATCAAGATTAACGCCATTCTTGCAGCATTTAATATGCTACCGATACCACCTCTGGACGGGGGGAGGGTTGCAGTTGGCGTTTTGCCCGATATAATCGCTAGGCCCCTGTCACGGATAGAGCCATATGGCATGTTTATTATTATCGGATTATTTTTATTGCCGATGCTTGGGCAGCAGATAGGAGTGGACTTGAATATACTCTGGGCCATAATAGGCCCCGTCATTGATATGGTAGAACATTTAGCGATTCTGATAGCACCATAAGAGGCCAGATGATTAATAACGAAACAGAGCAACAGTCTGAATTCGAAGACCTGCCATCGGTGATAGATTCACCGGATGAAGAAGAAAACCTGATCCTCGACATTGATGGGTTTGAAGGCCCGCTTGATGTTCTTCTCACGTTGGCCAGAAGCCAGAAAGTTGACCTAAAACAGATTTCCATATTGGAGCTGGTTGAACAATTTTTGAAATTTGTTGACGAAGCCAAAGTTCAAAAACTGGAAAAAGCAGCAGATTATCTGGTGATGGCTGCCTGGCTTGCCTACCTGAAATCAAGACTGTTACTACCGGAAGAAGATTCAGAGGAAGAATTCTCTGCCGAAGAAATGGCTGCCCGCCTGACTTATCAATTGCAAAGGCTGAGCGCATTTAGAGAGGCTGCGGCAACTCTTATGTCACGGAACCAGCTAAAAAGAGATGTTTTTGCCCGCGGAATGCCCGAGCCGGTGATAGTGACCCGCAATGCAAGATATGAATTAAGCCTGTACGAATTGCTGAAGGGCTATGCTGATCATAAAACCCGAAAATCCATTGCCGATATAAGAATTCATAAGCGCGATGTCTATACTTTGGATCAGGCCTTGGAACGTCTGCGCGGCCTGATTGGTATTGCCATTGACTGGACAGATTTGTTTCAATTTTTGCCGGATTTGATTGAGGGCGATGAAATGTTGCGTTCTGTCAAGGCCAGTATTTTTACCGCATCACTTGAAATGGCCCGGGAGGGCAAGGCGGAAATTATCCAAAAACAAACTTTTGGCCCGCTATTTATCAGAAAAACGGATAGGGATGACTGATGGAAATCATTGAACAAATTAGAATAGTTGAAGCCCTGTTATTTGCCAGTGAAAAACCCCTGTCATCCATTGCTCTTGCCGACTGTCTACCGGAAGGATCGAATATAGATCAACTGTTGGCCGATCTCAGGCAGCAATATGAGATGCGAGGCATAAA
The DNA here is from genome assembly GCA_021774875.1 of Emcibacter sp. GTDB lineage: Bacteria > Pseudomonadota > Alphaproteobacteria > Sphingomonadales > Emcibacteraceae > Paremcibacter. The sequence goes on along the minus strand of JAJFIP010000031.1, from coordinate 13,496 downwards.
TCTTGTGGAAGTCGCCGGAAAATGGATGTTCCAGACTGCACCAGATCTTGCCTTTCTGTTACGTAAGGAGGTGGAACAGGAAAGGCGACTATCGCGGGCTGCAGTGGAAACACTGGCAATTATATCCTATCATCAACCAGTTACCCGTGCCGAAGTGGAAGAAGTTCGCGGGGTGTCCCTTAGTAAAGGTATTCTCGACACATTGATGGCGGCTGAGTGGGTTCGGCCTATGGGGCGGCGGCGGACTCCGGGCCGACCAGTTACCTATGGCACATCAGATCATTTTCTGGTGCATTTTGGTCTGAACAGCATCAAGGACTTGCCGGGGATTGCGGAGCTGAAGGCCGCTGGTTTTCTTGAGAATGCCGATACATCGCGCCTTAATCTTCTGGACAACCAGAAACCCACAGAAGAACAACCTGAATTGCCCGGCTCTACAGGGGGATGAAGAATAAATATTTTTTATGTTGCTTTCGTGATCAATATCGTTGATTTTCATCAAGTATTTCCCACAGTAAATGCCTATGATGCATTCAGTAATGTGGTAAGATAAACACGTGGTATTAGGAGGTTTTCAATGGGTTTAAGTTTTTGGCAGATTGCCATAGTTGTTTTGTTATTTGTGTTGCTATTTGGCCGGGGCAAAATTTCCGACCTTATGGGTGACGTGGCAAAAGGCATCAAAAGTTTCAAAAAAGGTCTGACTGAAGAAGATGTTGATATGGCTGATTCAGAAGAGCCAAAAGTCATTGATCAGAAAACCGAAACAGTTGTCAACGATAAAAATTCTGAGAAAACAAATAGTTAATACGATTTTCGGGACGGTACATGTTCGATATTGGCATGATAGAAATGTTCGTGATTGTCGTTCTGGCAATCATTGTGGTCGGACCAAGAGACCTGCCTAAATTGTTGCGCTCGTTAGGCCGTTTTGTCTCCAGGATTCGCGCTATGGGACAGGAATTTAAGGCCAGCATCCAACAGATGGCCGATGAGGTTGAGCTGGAAGAAGTTACTAATAAGCTCAATGAAGCCGTAAATATTCCCCTGGATGACCGCGATGTAAAACCTGATATTATCCCAGAACGTACTGAAAAAACCGGGGCTGATGAAAAATGAGTACCTCCGGGACTGAAAAAGCCGAAAATGAGGTAATGGCGGGTAGTTCTGCACCATTGATTGAACATCTGATCGAGCTGAGAAGTCGCCTGATCTGGATTGCGGTCTATATCTCGGCTGCCTTTGTAGTATGTTTTTATTTCAATGAAGAAATATATCTGTTTCTGGCCCAGCCCTTTGTCGATATTGCTGCCAAATATGACCAGCCCGCCCGAATGATCTATACTGGTATGCATGAAGCGTTTTTCGTTTATCTGAAAGTATCTTTTTTTGCGGCATTTTGTGTGACCTTCCCGCTGATTTCAGTGCAGATATGGAAATTTGTTGCCCCGGGACTTTATGGTAATGAGAAAAAAGCTTTTCTGCCTTTTCTTATCGGTACGCCGGTGCTGTTTCTTTTAGGGGCCGCTCTGGCATTTTATCTGGTTATTCCCAATGCCTGGAATTTCTTTATGTCGTTTCAGGTTGGTACGGAATCGCCAACAGAAGTTGCTGGAATGAGCAAGGAACAACTGGCGGGTGTCCTTTCCATTGAGCTACTACCAACAGTAAAGGAATATTGGTCACTTGTGATGTTGTTGATATTGGCGTTTGGGATCAGTTTTCAGTTGCCGATTTTGCTGGTACTACTGGCACGGGTGGGTATTGTAACAGCAGATGGTTTGGCGCGAAAAAGAAAATTTATGGTTGTCGGTGCTTTTGCCTTTGCCGCGATTATGACGCCGCCGGACCCGGTCAGCCAGATTGGACTGGGCATACCGATACTAATTCTTTATGAAATTTCAATCCTGTTTATCAGATTAACTATTAAGGACAAAAGCGATGTTTGATATCAAAGCTATTCGGGAAAACCCCGAAATCTTTGATCAGGGCTGGAACAGGCGTGGACTTGAGCCACAATCAGCTGATTTGATCGCCCTTGATACCAGTTTGCGGCAAAAAAAAACCGAATTACAGGACTGTCAGACCCGACGCAATGTAGCCTCCAAAGCCATCGGCCAGGCAAAGGCAAAGGGCGAAGATGCCAATGCCCTGATAGCTGAAGTAGCCGAATTGAAAAATCGTATGACCCAATTGGAAGAAGATGTGCGTGGACTTTCTGAAGTGCTTGCTGATAAAATGTGCCGATTGGATAATCTTCCGGCGGATGATGTGCCCGATGGTGATGATGAAGAAGAAAATCTGGAGATCCGCAAATGGGGCGAACTTCCATCTTTTGATTTCGAGCCCAGACAGCATTTTGATTTAGGTGAAAATCTGGGGCAGATGGATTTTGAGGGTGCCGCCCGCATGTCGGGGGCGCGTTTTGTGATACTTAGAGGTGATCTGGCGAAGCTGGAGCGGGCCTTATCCACATTCATGCTGGATGTTCATACAACAGAATTTGGCTATGAGGAAACCAGCGTACCGCTTCTGGTGCGAGATCGTGCGCTTTACGGCACAAGCCAGTTACCAAAATTCAAGGAAGACCTGTTTGAGGCCACCACGGGCCATTATATGATCCCCACGGGTGAGGTGCCATTGACTAATATGGTTCGGGAGCAGATTCTGGAAGAAGAAAAGCTGCCACTGCGTTTCACGACACTTAGCCAGTGTTTTCGTTCAGAAGCCGGATCAGCGGGGCGTGATACCCGTGGCATGATCCGGCTGCACCAGTTTAACAAGGTGGAGATGGTCAGCATCACCAGACCGGAGCAAAGCCGGGACGAACTTGAACGCATGACCGGGGCAGCGGAACAGATATTACAGCGACTTGGGCTTGCTTACCGGGTAATGATATTATGTACAGGTGATCTGGGCTTTGCCGCCCATAAAACCTATGACCTGGAAGTCTGGTTACCGGGTCAGAATATGTACCGGGAAATTTCCAGCTGTTCAAATACCGGTGATTTTCAGGCGCGGCGCATGAATACCCGTTGCCGTCCGGCAGGAGAAAAACAGACCCGCTTTGTTCATACTTTAAATGGCTCCGGGTTAGCGGTTGGCCGCACTTTAGTTGCCGTATTGGAAAATTATCAGCAGGCCGATGGTTCAATAGCCATACCGGAGATTTTACAACCCTATATGGGGGGAAAACAGAAGATTGAATTGCCATGAGCGAGACTATTTCAAAACGGATATTGGTTACCAATGATGACGGATATAATTCTCCCGGACTGAAGTTGCTGGAAGCAATCGCGAGATCCATTAGCGATGATGTATGGATAGTGGCCCCGGAAGAAGAGCAAAGTGGCAAGGGACATGCTCTTTCTCTCCATGAACCTGTGCGATACCGACAGATTGACGAACAGTATTTTGCGGTAAAAGGCACACCGACAGACTGTATAATGATGGCCCTTCACCAGATAATGCCGGAAAGGCCAACTTTGTTACTTTCCGGCATAAACCGTGGCGTCAATCTGGCTGAGGATATGACCTATTCCGGCACGATTTCTGCGGCTATGGAAGGTACTATATGCGGTATTCCCTCCATTGCTTTCAGTCAGGAAGTCGCTAAAGATTATCCCTATGACCTATTTCAGACTTCCAGAGACCATGCTCTTTCCATCTTAAAAATACTTATCACGATTCCGTGGATAGAAAATTCTTTCCTGAATGTGAATTTCCCGCTCAATTCCGAAAAGGTCAAGGGGATTCAAGCCACTTCGCAGGGTTTTCGAGATGAAGCTGAGGTTTTTATTGATACCCGCTCAGACCCCAGAGGCAATGAATATCACTGGATTGGTTTCAGGCGGCAATATGGTAAACCAAAGGCGGGAACTGACCTGGCTGCTATTGAAAATGGCTTTATTTCAGTGACCCCATTACATCTTGACCTGACACATGAGAAAGCTCTTGTAACTATAAGAAAAAAAATAGATAAAGATTTTTTATGCGACTGACTTTAGCAGAAAAGAAGAAGCTTTTGCTGGAGGAATTGCGGGACGAAGCTATTAATGACGAGAATTTGCTCGCGGTTCTTGAAACAATCCCCAGAGAAGATTTTATCCCCAAAGCTTTACGCGCTCAGGCTTACGAAAATGCCGCCCTTCCCATAAACAGCGGACAGACCATAAGCCAGCCTTATATTGTCGCCTATATGACTCAGGTGCTTGAGGTGACCAATAAACATAAAGTTCTGGAAGTGGGAACCGGGTCTGGCTATCAGGCTGCTGTACTGGCAAAATTATGTCGTCGGTTATTCACCATTGAACGGCATTTGCCGCTACTAAATGCTGCCGAAGTAATATTCAAAAAACTGAATCTTTATAATGTTACCACATTATTCGGCAATGGCATGAAAGGATGGCCGGAACAGGCGCCCTTTGATCGGATTATGGTTACAGCAGCATCGGAAGAAATTCCAGAAAAGCTGCTAGAACAGTTAAAAGATGGTGGCATCATGGTTATTCCCATCGGTATTCAGGGGGAAATACAATATATGATTCGCATTATCCGAAACGGCGATGACTATGAACGCCAAGAGATGCTGCCCGTAAAGTTTGTCCCTTTGTTATCTGGTATTGTCCATGATTCATAAACCTGTTGATCTTGAAATATAGTTATTTACACTATGCTCCCATGAATATTTACTGGCTGTTGTTGAAAATAATTCTGATTTTGGGTGTTTCTGGTATTTTAAACGCCTGTGAAACTGGCCATTCCTTTAGCACGCGGTATAAAAATGGCGTCCCGGTTACAAAAAAAACCGCTAAACCCATTCCCAAGCAAAAACAAAAGCCGAAATCACCAAAAACCAGAACTGTTAAAAAACAAGATACTGCGAGAAAATACCGGAACGCAGGAAAAATCATTACCGTGAGGAAGGGCGATACCATATACGCTCTCTCCCGCCGTCATGACGTCACGGTGCGTGCGATCATTGGTATCAATAAGCTAAAAGCGCCTTATCTGTTATATCCTGGACAAAAGCTGAAAAGTCCGGCCATGGCGGTCCATGTGGTGAAAAAGGGTGATACAGTCTATAGCCTGTCGCGAAAATATCAGGTCGATATGACCATATTCACCCGCATGAACAATATGAAACGACCTTATTTATTGGCAATCGGACAGAAATTAAAAGTGCCTGGATTGATGGTTACTGCCCGGAAAATATCAATACCACTGCCGCCACCTCAAAGCGGCAAGGGTTTTATGTGGCCAGTGAAAGGCCCACTTTTGTCTTCATTTGGGCCAAAAGAGGTCGGTTATCATAATGACGGCATTAATATTGCAGCAAAAACCGGCAGCTACGTCCGTGCTGCACAAAGTGGGGTCGTCGTTCACGCAGGGCAAAAAATAAAAGGATTTGGCAGATTAATATTAATCCGGCATAGCGATGGCTGGATAACTGCTTACGCACATAATTCATCTATTCTGGTTAACAGGGGCCAGGTAGTAAAACGGGGTCAGGCTATTGCACGTATCGGGCAATCAGGTGGCGTTGCTCGCCCACAGCTTCATTTTGAAATGCGTAAAGGTTCCCGCGCGGTTAACCCGGTAAAATATTTAACTTAAGTTTATTTTATGGCGTCCGGCCAAATCCTGAATATATTGCCAGGCAACTCGCCCTGATCTGGCCCCTCTGGTCCGCGACCATTCAAGGGCTTCTGTGCGGACTGTTTCCCTGTCCGTTTTAATTTTGAAATGATCCATATAACTGAATACGATGCCGAGATATTCATCTTGGGAACAGCCGTGAAAGCCTAGCCATAATCCGAACCGATCAGAAAGCGAGACTTTCTCATCCACTGATTCAGCAGGGGTAATGGCGGTAGAGCGTTCATTTTCAATCATTTCGCGCGGCATAAGATGGCGCCGGTTTGAGGTGGCATAAAAGATCACATTGTCGGGCCGACCCTCGATACCGCCTTCCAGTACGGCTTTGAGTGATTTATAACTGCTGTCAGCCAGATCAAAGGACAGGTCATCACAAAACAGGATTACCCGCCGGTCCGAAGTCCGCAGACAGTCCATAAGCCGGGGCAGGGTAGGTATATCTTCCCGGTGAATTTCGATCAGTGCCAGCGGCTTGTTATCTTTAGTTCGAATATTTGCATGAAGTGCCTTGACCAATGAGCTTTTTCCCATGCCTCTGGCTCCCCAGAGCAGGGCATTATTAGCCGGAAAACCATCAGCAAACTGCTGGGTATTGGCGTCGAGAATATCCCGAACATGGTCAATACCGTGTAGCAGTTCAAGATCAATATGATTGACCGATTTCACAGGCATCAGCCGATCTGGCCCTATATTCCAGACAAAAGCATCTGCGCCATTCAAACTTGGCGTAGTATTATCAGCGGGAGCAAGCCGTTCAAGGGCTTCCGCAATGCGGTTTAACAAGTTTTTGATCATTCTTATTCCATTACCACATGAAAAGCCGTTAATAAACATATTGTGTCTTGTTTTTACGGCTTATCACACCTATATGCATTTGGAAAGAAATCTGGAAGTTGAAAAAAAATCTGTGGCCTGTATAGTGCCGCATTCAGTATGTAATATAGGAAAAAAATCAATGTTTATATCAGAGGCATTTGCCCAGGCAGCGGGAGCGCCCGGCGGAGATAATGCATTCATGCAGTTCCTGCCGTTCATTCTTATCATCGGGGTATTTTATTTCCTGATGATCAGACCACAACAAAAACGTATTAAAGAACATAAAGCCATGGTCGGTGCCTTGCGTCGGGGCGATAATGTTGTCACCTCAGGCGGGATAGTTGCCAAAGTATCCAGAGTTATTGATGACCATGAAATAGAGCTTGAAATTGCATCTGGCGTGAAAGTTAAAGTGATCAAGTCAACCATTTCTACCGTGATGGGCAAGCCAGCCCCAGCCAACGACACCGCAGAAAAAAAATAACATGATTAATTTTCCCCGTTGGAAGATCATTATGATCAGTCTGCTGTCCGCTTTGGGCATACTTATGGCTGTACCAAATTTTCTCAGTGATGAGCAGCTGAAAAACTACCCTGACTTCTTACCGAGCAGTCAACTAACCCTTGGTCTTGACCTTCAGGGCGGGGTTCATCTGCTTTGGGAAGTGGACCTGACTGAGGTCGAGAAGGAAAAACTGGAATCCAAGCGAGGTGATATACGGGATGCGTTTCGCAAGGAAAAGGTTGTCCTGCGCAGTTCAATTCGCAATGGAGCCATCCATATAAAGCTGACCGATAAAAACCAGACTGAAAAGGCACTTGCTATTATTGAAGATACCGTTGAAATGCTTGGAGAATCGATTACCACAGCCGGGGTGGCGGATATGGAATATGAGCTTGCCGGGGATGGCATCATTGTTGTTAAGCTAACCCAGACTGGATTGGTCATGCGAGGTAACGATGTGATTACCCAATCTATTGAAGTGATCAGACGGCGTATTGATGGCATGGGAACCACCGAACCCACTATCCAGAAACAGGGCGACAGTCGAATATTAGTGCAAGTACCAGGTCTTGACGACCCACAAAAACTTAAAGATCTGGTGGGGAAAACTGCCAAACTTACTTTTCAGTTAGTCAATGCCGCAATAGGAGTTGGGGACAGGGTGCCACCTGGTTACGAACGCTTTCCCATGGCGGAAAGCGAGAGACGAACTGGACTACCACCAAGTATAGTGGTTAGCAAACGTAAGATACTGACCGGGGAGAATCTGATCGATGCGGGACTTGGATATGATCAGGATAATCGGCCCGTGGTCAGTTTTCGCTTTGACCGCATCGGCGGCAAGAAATTTGCCGACACTACCCGCAAGAATGTCAATCGCCAGTTTGCCATCATTTTGGACGGTGTGGTAATAAGTGCGCCAAATATTCAGTCGGCTATTTTGGGTGGATCTGGCATTATTACCGGCAATTTTACTGTTGAAAGTGCCAGCGAACTTGGCCTGTTATTACGTGCTGGTGCCTTGCCGGCACGATTAACCGTTGTCGAGGAAAGAACTGTAGGGCCGGATTTGGGATCTGATAATATCGAGGCGGGAAAAATTGCTGCCATTATCGGATTAGCCGCAGTCATGGTTTATATCGTGCTCAGCTACGGTATGTTTGGCATGGTAGCCAATTTTGCCCTGATGATTAATATTGGTCTGATTTTCGGTCTGCTGTCCACACTGGGAGCTACCTTGACCATGCCGGGCGTTGCCGGAATCGTGCTTACGGTCGGAATGGCAGTGGATGCCAATGTACTGATATTTGAGCGGGTAAGAGAAGAATTCCGAAACGGCAAAAAGGCATTATCTGCATTGGATACCGGTTATGAGAAAGCCTTTGGCACTATTATTGATGCCAATGTGACCACCTTCATTGCGGCCCTGATCCTGTTTCAGTTTGGCTCTGGCCCGATCAAGGGTTTTGCAGTTACGCTTGCCATTGGTATTGCCACGTCCATGTTCACAGCCGTAAGCCTGTCGCGTATGATAATTTCAACCTGGGCCGTCCGCAAACGCCCAACCACATTGAAGATATAAGGGGCCGTACGCAAATGTTATTAAAACTGGTTCCAACCAAAACTAATATCCACTTTATTAATTATAGGAAAATAGCCTATGTGTTGTCTGCGGTGATGATCGTGGCATCTTTTGGCCTATATTTCACCAAAGGGCTGAATTACGGCATTGATTTCCAAGGCGGCATCATGATCGAGATTGGCACTGAAGGCCCGGCAAATATTAGCAGAATCCGGTCAGTGATGAAAAGCCTGAATATGGGCGATGTCAAAGTACAGGAATTTGGCGCCGACAATGATGTACTGATCCGCCTGGAGCATCAAGACGGCCTGACCGTGGATCAGGTGGTTGAAAGAGTTCGCGAAGTCCTTCCCGGTGCAGTAGACGGTGAAATAAGCTACCGCCGCACGGAAACCGTGGGGTCTACCGTTTCCGGCGAATTAATTTCAGATGGCATCGCAGCAGTTCTATATGCCATGGGTGCCGTGCTGATATACATTTGGTTTCGTTTTGAATGGCAGTTTGGTATGGGGGCGGTGGTTGCCCTTATCCATGACGTGATACTCACCATCGGTATGTTTTCCTTAACAGGGCTCGAATTTAACCTGTCAACCATTGCTGCCATTTTGACAATTGTCGGCTACTCCCTCAATGATACGGTGGTGGTTTATGACCGCATCAGGGAAAATTTACGTAAATTCCGTAAAAAACCCATGCCGGACCTGCTCAATCTCAGCATTAATGATACCTTATCGCGGACGGTGATGACATCTGTCACCACATTGATTGCATTATGTTCCTTGTTTTTCCTTGGTGGCGAAGGGATTCACGGCTTTTCCGCTGCCATGATATGGGGCATATTTGTCGGGACATATTCATCAATCTTCATTGCCGCCCCCGTGTTATTATGGGTGGAGCTCCGGCGCGAGTCCGATACCTCACCGACACCCGGTATGGAAGTTATCCCGCCTAAGAAAAAAAAGGTCTGACCATTTGAAATTCACCGAAGTCACGTCGCAGCAGGAAACCGCAATTTCCTCATACGGGGACGGTGGTTTTCGTATTGGCGAGCAACGAAGTGAAGGCTCTATCCTGATCACTCCAAGAGGGTATTATCCTTGGGATATTACGGATGCCACGGCTATCACTCTTGAAAGCCTGTCTATCATTACAGAACAAGCCCGGGACATTGATATTCTTCTGATCGGCACGGGTGAAAATATGGCTTTCCTCAGTAAGCAGTTTCGGGCAACACTGGCAGGAGCAGAAATTTCTGTTGATGTCATGGCCACGGGGGCTGCCACTCGTACCTATAACATCCTGCTGGCAGAAGGCCGCAAGGTTGCCGCAGCACTGATCGCGGTAGAGTAAAAAAAAGGCCGGACAAACGCCCGGCCCTGATAAATATACGGAATGTTAGAATCCTGTTGCATTCTGCGCTGAAATCATGGAAAACAGCATGGGAATGGATAGTAGGGTATTGGTGCGGGAAAACAGCATGGCCCTGCGTCCGGCGGCAGGTTTAGCATCTGCATCCGTCTCGACAATACCAAGGGCGATCTTCTGGGCTGGCCAGATGATAAACCAGACATTGAATGCCATGATAAGGCCCATCCACATACCAAAGCCAATGTCAGGCCGTTGCAGGGTCATAGCTTCATGCATATAGCCATTCATATAGGATAAAATCAGGCCGAATAACACGGTTCCTGCGGCACCCCAGCGGAACCAGAACAAGGCTTCCGGTGCGATGACCTTTGATATGGCTGGTTTCTGGTCATCGGGAATTTTTGGCATGCTCGGAATTTGAACAAAGTTAAAATACCACAATATGCCAATCCACATGACTCCACATAATACGTGCAGATAGCGCACTAAAAATAAGATTGTATCTTCCATTTTATATCTCCACCCTTAATTCATTTTTTTCTGTAAATCGGAAATGGCTTTTTCAGCACCCGACTGGTTCGCATCTTCCAGATGATTTGTCGCGATGACCATTAGAATGGTCAGGACAATGCCGGCAACAATAGTTTTCGGCAATGATTCGAGAATTTTACCCATAGTTTTTTCCTGTTATTGATATAAACACCCCAGTGGTGGGGCAAGATTAACAGTTTCTTTTCCATGCGTCAAAAATAATGCCACTCATTATCAAAAAGAAATTTACCGTTTTATTATTGAATTTCTTCCAACCATTTTGCGAGCGCATCAAGCGCACGTTTTGATTTGGCAGGTTTGCGATCTTTGCGTTTGATTTTTTTGCCCTCCAGCACTGGCATGATGCCAAAATTAATATTCATTGGCTGGAAATTTTTGGCAGAGCCAGCTCCGGGAATTTGTCCGCCGGTAATATAATGAATCAAGGCACCAAAGGCCGTTGTTATGGGCGGGGCAGGGATTTCACAGCCTTTTCTTTCAGCGGCGGCAAAGCGTCCTGCCATCAAGCCCATCGCGGCACTTTCAACATAACCTTCAACGCCACTAATCTGCCCGGCAAAACGTAAGCGCGGCATGGCTTTAAAACGCAGGTTAGTATCCAAAAGAGCAGGGCTGTTGATGAAAGTATTGCGGTGCAGGCCACCAAGTCTGGCAAATCGGGCATTTTCCAGTCCGGTAATTTTCTGGAAAACTTCAACCTGAGCACCGTATTTCATCTTTGTCTGGAAACCGACCATGTTATAGAGCGTACCAAGCTTATTGTCCTGACGTAGCTGGAGCACTGCATAAGCATCTTCGCCCGTATGTGGATTGGTCAGGCCCACTGGCTTCATAGGGCCAAAGCGCAGCGTTTCCCGACCCCGTTCCGCCATGACTTCGATCGGCATACAGCCATTAAAATAAGGGGTATTCTTCTCCCAGTCCTTGTAATCATATTTATCGGTGTCGATCAGATCATCAATAAGGGTTTCATATTGGTCGCGGCAAAGGGGAAGGTTTATATAATCTGCTGTATCGCCTTTGTCATAGCGCGATTGGTACCAGGCTTTGGAAAAATCAATACTGTCCTTATAGATAATTGGCGCAATGGCGTCGAAAAAAGCCAATTCATCCTGACCTGTAAGGTCCAATATGGCATGTGCCAGTGCATCTGAGGTTAGAGGACCAGTAGCTATGATGACATTATCCCAATCATCAGGTGGAATATGGGTAATTTCTTCCCGGACCATGGTGAACAAGGGGTGGCTTTCAAGAGCCGCCTGAACCGACTTACTAAACCCGATCCGGTCTACAGCAAGTGCACTGCCAGCGGGAACAGTATTTTCCATGGCGGCACTCATAATAAGAGAATCACAGCGACGCATTTCCTCATGAAGTAGCCCAACAGCGTTATTTTCATAATCATCGGACCGAAAAGAATTGGAACAGACCATTTCTGCCAGCCCGTCCGTCTGGTGAACATCGGTTTTCCGAACAGGTCGCATTTCATAGAGGATAACAGGAATATCCTGCTGGATGATTTGCCACGCAGCTTCTGATCCTGCCAGACCGCCGCCAATAATATGAATTGCCTCAATTGTCATGAGATGCGTCATATCATTTAAAGCTGGGGGAGCCAAAGAAAAACGCCTGCTTCAGGTTAAAAGCAGGCGTAAATCACAATGGAGATTTGTAAAAAGTTAGTAAGTAGTAAGTTGGGTTGTATCAGACATGGTTGAGTATCCGTTACAAGATGACTATAGGTCCAGCATGGTTAATAAGACGTTAATTTTAATAAAAAATCTAACAAAATTCTATATATAATTCTTAAGATATTGTCCGGTATAGCTTTTCTCGGATAATATGATTTTTTCCGGAGGGCCTTCTGCCAGAATTTTCCCGCCACCATCACCGCCTTCAGGGCCAAGGTCAATGATCCAGTCACAGGTTTTGATGACTTCCAGATTATGTTCAATGATCACAACCGTATTGCCCTGTTCTACTAGAGTATGCAGGACTTCCAATAGTTTCTTAATATCCTCGAAATGCAGACCCGTAGTGGGCTCGTCAAGTATATAGAGTGTGCGCCCGGTTGATCGTTTTGAAAGTTCTTTACTTAGCTTGACCCGCTGTGCTTCACCGCCAGACAGGGTGGTTGCTGCCTGTCCCACCTGAATATAACCAAGGCCGACCTTTTCCAGCGTAACCATCTTGTCCCGGATGCTGGGGACGGCGGCAAAGAATAGGGCGGCCTCTTCCACGGTCATGTCCAATATTTCAGATATTGATTTGCCTTTAAATTTAATCTCCAGCGTTTCCCGGTTGTAACGTTTGCCCATGCAGACATCGCACTGAACATAAACATCGGGCAGAAAATGCATTTCTATCTTGATCAGGCCGCCGCCCTGACAGGCCTCGCACCGTCCGCCCTTGACGTTAAAGGAAAAACGGCCAGGCTTATAGCCCCTTGATTTTGCTTCTGGCAATCCAGCGAACCAGTCCCGGATAGGGGTGAAGGCTCCGGTATAGGTGGCCGGATTTGAGCGCGGTGTTCTGCCAATGGGGGACTGATCAATATCAACAACTTTATCGATGAATTCCAGACCCAGAATGGCTTCATGGGGGGCAGGAACTCTCCGGTTATTATTCAATTTTCGGGCAACTCCCCGATAAAGCGTATCCACGGTAAGGGTTGATTTTCCACTGCCGGAAACTCCGGTAATACAGGTCATGGTGCCAAGGGGTATGGCGGCTGTAATATTATTCAGATTATTGCCAGTCGCGCCCTGAATAATAATTTCTTTACGCTTTTTGCCTGCCCTATGGCCCTTGCGCCGTTTTGCAGGCACCGATATGGATTTCTTACCCAGCAGATATTGTCCGGTCAGGCTATTTTTATTATCGAGAATATCCTGCAATCCACCCTCTGCGACAATCTCGCCCCCATGTTCGCCAGCACCGGGGCCCATATCAATGATATGGTCGGCGTGACGAATGGTATCTTCATCATGTTCCACCACCAAAACCGTATTGCCC
>JAJFIP010000004.1 GCA_021774875.1 Emcibacter sp. | reverse complement strand
TAACTAACTATCAATCCTTGAATTTGTTTTTGGTTCACGCTGTAATGCCTCAGATTCTTGTCATCGAAGATCAAATGAATCTCCTACGGAGTATCATGCGGACTTTAAGTGAATCAGGATTTGACCCCAAGGTGGCAGAAACCCTGGGGCTAGCGTCTGAGTTGATGTCTTCAGAGATTCATTTAGTCGTGCTGGATTTGATGCTGCCCGATGGGTCCGGCCTGGAGTGGCTAAAGGAATTGCGTGCTACAGGAAACAAAATACCCGTACTTGTTTTGACGGCCCGTGATTCTATTGAAGATCGCGTCGCGGGGCTCGACACTGGTGCCGACGATTATCTGGTCAAACCATTTGCTCTTGATGAACTACTGGCACGCATTCGCGCACTGTTACGTCGGGCCGCACAGACGAATGAGAGAGAATTCTCGTTCAGAGATCTGACGGTGAATCTGGTCTCGCGCACTGTCTGTCGGGGGGAGAGGTCGATTTCCTTGCAAAATCGGCAGATGGAGTTATTGGCCTATCTGATTTCGCATGCCAATCAGATTGTGACGCGCGATATGATTGCCCGCGATGTCTGGAAGGAATCAACGGCGACATGGACTAACGTCATTGAGGTTCAGATCAACCAGCTTCGTAAGAAGGTAGAGGAACCCGGTCAGGCTTTTATCCTGCATACTGTACGCGGCCAGGGTTATCTGTTAGGAGATCCTCCATGACACAACTTTCGATTCGATGGCGGTTGACGCTCTGGTACGGGTTTGCGCTAGCAGTGATGTTATGCGTTTTCTCCCTCGTGCTCTTCCTGTTAGTCTGGCAGCAGGTGCTGGCACGCACAGATTCAGGCTTGCACGAAGAACTGCAGGAAATTGGCTTGGAGGTTGCGCTTGCCGACAGTGCCTCTGTTTTCGCGGCGCAAGCTTCAGCGAGATTTTCCCAGCACGAATTTTATGAGTTTATGGTCACCGATGAAACGGGCCGCATCATCTTTAACAGTACAGGACTGAAGGAATCCGTAGTAACTTTGTCTCAGTCAACTGCAGAGACGCCACAGGAGAGACTTGAAACATGTGAACTTGAAGGCTTGGGCCCGTATCGTATTGCGAGCACAACCATGTCTGGCTCGTTCGGCACCTTGAACGTGCAGGTGATGACCTCTCTCATCCCCCTTTATAATGACCTGCACACGCTGCAATGGGGGGGCGCTTTCCTGTTACCAGTGGCGGTCCTGCTGGCGATTACCAGTGGTCAGTTTCTGGCTGGACGTGCCCTCCGGCAGGTCCAGCAGATTGTGGACGCCACGAATTCGATCAACATCACCTGCCTGGATCGTCGGATCCAGGTTTCCAATCCGGATGATGAAATCGGGAAACTGGCAGTGGCGTTGAACTCGCTGATCGCCCGGCTGGAGCGCGCCATCAACGAAATTCGTCGCTTCACCGCGGATGCATCGCATGAAATCCGCACGCCGATCGCTGTACTACGACTGGAAGCCGAGTCGGTCCTACGTTCGCCTCGAACTCCAGAGGAATATGCACAGACGCTTGCTGTAGTCGTTGAGGAAACAACGCGTCTGGGAAAACTGGCGGATCAACTGCTTAACCTCAGTCGTCATGATGCCGGTATCGTGTCCTGCAACCATGACCCCGTTCAACTGGACGCGCTGTTGCTGGATGTTGTCGATCAACTGAAACCGTTTGCAAATGATTGTAGCGTAACCTTGAATTGCGAAATCGAAACGGTTTGCGAAGTCCTCGGAGATGATATCAGTCTAAGCCAGGTGTTTTTTAACGTTTTGGATAATGCCATCAAGTACACACCCCTTGACGGTCAGGTGACGGCTCGTCTGAGTGTCTCGGAACAAACCGCCGTTATCGACATACAAGATTCGGGAATCGGAATTTCTGCTGACGACTTGCCGCATCTCTTCGATCGGTTTTATCGGGCCGATCCTTCGCGTCAATACTCGGGTGGGGGAGCCGGGCTGGGTCTCTCAATTGCCAGAGCTGCTGTATTAATGCACGAGGGCATGATTGATATTCAAAGTCAGCCGGAACACGGAACGAGAGTGACGGTTCGTCTGCGATTATACTCAAACGCTGATGAACCGAGTTCAACTCCTGCAGACCGACTTACGGTGTGATGCCCCTCTTGAATGATGAACAACCTGATCAGAGCCAATTTGAGCGAATCAAGACGTAAGAAAGAAATTTGAAATGAAGATTCTGAAACAAGCGTTCGCCCTTCTGGTGTTTTGTCTCATTTTGGGGCTGCTTTTCATCATCTGGTATCACGATAGAAAATCGCAACAGGAAATCACATCGACAAAACCCAAGCCGGCTGTGTTCCATGCGAAAACCACTCACCCCGTGAATGAAGCGGATCTGAATATCATTCAACTCAGTCCGGAAGCGGTCAAAAGTCTGGGAGTGGAAACGCAGCCGATAGAAATCCGCTCAATGCCTCGCGCGCGGCCTTACGGCGCGGAGATGGTCTTGCCCACTGGGGCCGCGGTGATTGTTTCGTCTCCGCTCGCCGGAACGTTGCGGCATCCTCATGGTGATCAATTCCCGCAGGTTGGCCAGCGTATTAAAAAAGATGAAACGTTACTGGAACTGCTGCCGTTACTCTCGCCCGAGCGGTCCGTCTTAACGCCAGCAGAGCGAATTCGCTTCGCGGAAGCGAAAGCTGCGGTGGCACAATCGCAAATCGATGCAGAGGGATTACTTCAACAGGCGAGTGTGCAGAAGGAAGCGGCACAGATCGAGTTGACGCGGTCTGAACGCCTGTTGCAAAATAACGTGGGAACCAGACGCGCCGTCGATGACGCCAAGGCAAAAGTGAAGCTGGCGGACGAAGTTCTGGTGGCAGCAAAGAGTCGTAAAAAACTGGTCGACAATATTAAACTGGATGAAGACGCCGGTACGCTCAAACCGCTCGCCATTCATTCTCCCCTGTCAGGCATCGTCCGTACGACGAATGTTCAGCCGGGTCAGCTAATCGCAGCCGGACTCCCTCTGTTTGAAGTTATGAATGATAAGGTCCTCTGGATCAAAGTCCCCGTCTACGTGGGGGAGCTGGATGAAATTGATGCGAAACGCCACGCACGCCTGACTCTGCTGGACGGACAGTTATCCAGCAAAGATGTTCTGGGAAAACCGGTCTCGCTTCCGCCAACGGCAATGCCACTTTCGGCTGCGGTTGACATCTATTACGAAATCCCCAATGTCGACCATCAATTTCGTCCTGGCCAGAAAGTATCAGCCCACCTGCCATTGATCGGTGAAACACGCGTGAAGTCCCTGCCGTGGTCGGCACTCATCTACGATATTTATGGGGGCCAATGGGTCTACGAACAAGTAGGAGAACGTCAGTATGCACGCCGCCGCGTCGAAGTCGGTTGGGTTGATAACAACCGGGTGGCACTCTTGCGCGGGCCTGCAGTCGGCGCAAAGATCGTTATCGCTGGAGCAGCGGAGCTTGCAGGAACCGAGTTCGGCTTTGCGAAATAACTTTTTGACAAAAAAATACGAAATACAATTGAGCCAAAGTCAATTGACTGTTAAGAACGGATGGAGATGACTATGAGGTGGCTTGTCGAAACGGCCTTGAGATTACGCATCGCGGTCATTGCCGTTGCGGTGTTGTTGATCGTGGGGGGACTACGGATGGTTCCTGAGATGCCGCTCGACGTCTTCCCCGAATTTGCCCCGCCTTATGTTGAGATACAAACAGAAGCACCGGGGCTGTCAGCGGAAGAAGTTGAAAATCTGATCACGTTTCCTTTAGAGAACGCGCTCGTCGGCACCCCCGGTCTGGAAACATTGCGATCCAAGTCGGTACTCGGTCTGTCTTCGATTCGAATGCTGCTCACTGAAAATGTGGATCTCTATCAAACACGGCAATTGGTCCAGGAACGTCTGGCCGTGGAAACACCGCGTCTGCCGACAGTCGCACGTCCCCCGGTCATTCTGCAGCCGCTCTCTTCACTCAGCCGAATGATGAAGATCGGAATGTGGTCCGACTCACTCTCTCAGCAGGAACTCTCGGAACTGGCCGTCTGGACAATCCGACCGCGCTTGATGGCGATCTCGGGCGTTGCAAATGTGGCTATCTGGGGACAGAGAGACAAACAGCTCCAGGTGATGGTGGACGTTGATCGACTACGGGCGCATCAGGTTACTCTCGATTCCGTCCTGCGTTCCGCGGGAGACGCCGTTGTGCTGGATGCGGGCGGTTTTATCGATACACCGAACCAGCGCATGGCGGTACGCCAGCTTTCTCCGGTCAGCAGCCCGGAAGATTTGGCAAGAACAGTGGTCTCCTTTAATGGAGGAGCCGCATTGCGCCTGGGGGATGTCGCTGATGTCAGGGTAGGGGCGGCACCCGCCATTGGAGATGCCGTGATCAATGACCAGCTCGGTTTGCTGTTGATCGTCGAAAAACAGCCGGCTGCCAATATTCTGGAAGTAACTCGCAAGGTAGAAGCTGCTCTGGATCTACTCAGGCCGGGGCTAAAGGGGGTCGAGATCGATTCCACCATCTTTCGTCCGGCGACGTTCATCGAACGCTCGATTACGAATCTGACTAACGCGCTGATGATCGGTTGTGTGCTCGTGGTGATCGTGCTCATCGCGTTCCTGTTTGACTGGCGAACGGCGGTGATCAGTCTAACGGCTATACCGCTGTCATTGATTTCTGCGGTGTTGTTGATTCACTGGTGGGGTATGACTATCAATACGATGATTATCGCGGGACTGGTCATCGCTTTGGGAGAAGTTGTTGACGATGCGGTCATCGATGTCGAAAATATTGTGCGCCGCCTGCGTCTCAACCAGCTTACTGAGCGACCACGTTCTGCCTTTTATGTCGTGTTGGATGCCTCGCTGGAAGTGCGTAGTGCCATTGTTTATGCGACGGCCATTATTGTGTTGGTCTTTCTGCCAATCTACTTTCTGGAAGGATTGCCCGGTTCGTTTTTTCGCCCTCTGGCGATTGGTTATATACTGGCCATTCTGGCATCGTTGCTGGTAGCGATTATTGTGACACCGGCAATGTCACTGCTGCTTTTGCCGCGCAAGCATATTAAAGAGCATGAACCTCCTCTGACGCGGTGGCTGAAGATTCCCTACCGAAACATGTTACCGTGGTTTGCGGTGCGTCCGAAGTCGGCAGTCAGTATTCTAACAATCTCGTTTGCTGCGACCTTTATGTTGCTTCAAAATCTGGGACAGGAACTCCTCCCGAACTTCCAAGAGACCGACTTCCTGATGCATTTTGTTGAAAAGCCCGGTACCTCCATTGAAGCGATGGATCGCATTACGATCAAGGCGAGTCGTGAACTGCGGGCCATTCCCGGTGTGCGCAATTTTGGGAGTCATATCGGCCGCGCTCAAGTTGCCGACGAAGTGGTCGGTCCGAATTTTACCGAACTCTGGATCAGCATTGATGAAAATGTGGACTACGATGAAACGCTCGCCAAAATCCAGGCCGTTGTAGACAGCTATCCCGGCCTCTACCGTGATGTTCTGACTTATTTGCGAGAACGAGTCAAGGAAGTCCTGTCGGGGACCAGTTCCAGCATTGTCGTTCGTATCTACGGTCCCGATCTGGATGCACTGAGAACACAGGCGCATGATGTGGCGACAGTCGTGGGTGAGATTGACGGTGTGAATAACCTCAAGGTCGAACCTCAGGTGCTGGTTCCTCAAGTTGACGTCCGCCTCAAACCGTTGGCCGCCGAACGATTTGGATTGACCCCCGGCCAAGTTCGTCGGGCAGTCACAACTATGCTGCGAGGGACTAAAGTCGGTGAAGTTTACGAAAACCAGAAGAAGATGGACGTCATGGTCTGGGGCACTGAAAAATCCCGAACGGATCTGACGGGACTGCACGAACTGAGAATCGACTTGCCTAACGGCGGGCAAGTGCCACTCAAAGATGTCGCCGAAATCGGCATTGTTCCTGCCCCAAACGAAGTGAAGCGGGAAAGCGGTTCGCGGCGAATCGACATCACCTGCGATGCCAAAGGCCGCGACCTGGGATCTGTCGCGCGTGACATTGAGGCCGCCGTTGGCAGCATGTCCTTTGAACGCGGTTACCATCCGGAGTTTCTGGGGGAGTTCGCCACCTTGAAGGCATCACAGAACCGACTGCTCCTGCTGGGAGCTGTGGCATTGATTGGAATTCTTCTGATCCTATATATCGATTTTCAATCTCTGCGTTTAACATTAATGGTCTGCTTGACGATTCCGTTTGCACTCATCGGTGGCGTGGTGGCTGTCGCATTTACGGGAGGAATACTCTCCCTCGGCTCACTGGTTGGTTTTATTACCGTTCTAGGGATCGCTGCCCGAAATGGTATCATGCTAGTCAGTCATTACCGGCATCTTCAGGTAGTGGAGAGCATGCCATTTGGCCTCAGACTTGTGATCCGGGGCGCCGAAGAACGCCTTGCCCCAATTTTGATGACCGTATTGACTACTTCGTTGGCTCTATTGCCTCTCGTCATTTCGGGTAACAAACCAGGGCATGAAATCGAGTACCCGTTAGCAGTGGTCATCGTGGGGGGGCTCGTGACCTCGACCATTCTAAATCTGTTTCTGCTTCCGCCGCTGTACCTCTTGTGGGGGAAGCATGCGATTCCAGCCACCGAAAATGCCATCGCGGCAGAATTCAACCAGGCACCCCCCTATTCGGATCAACCTGGACTGTCGACGTAAATTTCCCAAAACAACCTGTCAGAGTTGGGTTTCAATCATCGAGAAGATTAACTCTGACTTAAAAAGGGACTTCGCATTGAATGGGTGATGCGGATATTGACGAAAGGAGAGAGTAAGGCGCAAGCTTGATTCATGTGGGATCCACGGAGTGATTCCACCAGAAAATACTTTACGGATAAAAATGCCACGATGGCTCGAATTCATATCCTTCTTTTAGTGCTGCTGCTGACTGTCAGCGGATGCAGAGCCAGCGGATCATCGCGATCTGGTCTGGCCGCTAGGAAAGAGATTTCAAGCGATAATTCACCAATGGAAGATACTCAGGCAGCCAGAGTCGCTGTTTCTGGGAAAGACAAGCCGGACACCAACATTAAAAAAGTGTCGTTAAAGTTTGCGGAATCGGCTGAACCGGATAATTCTACCAAAACTCCCGATTTTGTGAGACAGTCAGTGTCTGTTCATGATAGCATCTTGCTGGCCTTGTCAGGTAACCCGGACTTGGTCGCGATCCGCGAAACGGAACAAGTCGGCGTTGCCACTGTGGGAGTCGCTGCAACCTATCCGTTTAATCCAATGGTGCAGGTACAGGTCACTCCCAGTCAGGAAAACCGAAATATTCCCAATGGAGGACCGGGAACCACTTCACATTATGTGTTACTGATGCAGCGAATTCAGTTGGCACATCAACAGCAGTTTCGCGAGGATGCTGCACATTCATCGTTAAATGGAGTACGTTGGAATATCCATCAGGCCGAACTTCAAACGACTTCTCTTACTGCGCAGTTATACTTCACAGCCCTCTATCAGCGAGGCCTCTTGGATGTAGCTAAAGCCAGCCAGAATAATAACGAGCGTTTGCTTGAAACGTTGACGAAGCGATTCGAAGCCGGTGATGTCTCGGGTGCTGACCTTGCTACAGTTCGCATCGACACACGTTCCACGAGCCAGCAATTGCGATTGGCAGAAGCAAATTATCAGTCGGCGCTGCGCAACCTTCGACGTCAACTGGGACTGCCTCCAGATTCTCCCGAGGAGATTGAAGGTGACTTGAGAATGATTAGATGGCTGCTTCCCACTGCGGGGAATGAGGA
Organism: Emcibacter sp.; assembly: GCA_021774875.1. Taxonomy (GTDB): domain Bacteria; phylum Pseudomonadota; class Alphaproteobacteria; order Sphingomonadales; family Emcibacteraceae; genus Paremcibacter. Next base: position 977 of record JAJFIP010000004.1, on the reverse strand, counting down.
ATCGATGATGTCTGGAATGGGCCTGCAAAGTGTGAATGCTCCCGGTGACAATCAAGCCTGGATGGCGAGTTGGGCAGCGTCTCGACCTGATGTACTTGTGGCGCATGCGAACATCGATGTAGCAACAGCCAATTTACATCTTGCCACTGCAGACCGTGTTCCCGATGTGACAATGGGGCCTTATTATCAGCAAGACCCGAATGGGTTAACACGTTTTGGGCTCCGTGCTGAACTGAACCTGCCGATCATTAATACAGGAAGACCTCTCGAAACACAGCGTATGACCGAATTAAATCAGAGGACTGCGGTTTGGCGCCAGACACTCTTGAGAGCCGAGTTAGAAGCACAGGCGGCGTTCGAACGATACAAACTCGCCTATGATGTTCTTGCTAAAGAGAAAACGGGCAGCATTTCCGAGTTACCACAAGAGTTGCAGAGTCTGGAGAAACAATTCCTTGCAGGAGAAGTGGATGTTGTTCGGATCATCCAGGCCCGAACCAGTATTTTACAGAATCAGCGCGCGCAACTCGACTTGTTCAACGAACTCGCTCAATCCGCCGCACTCTTGATTGGTGCAACCGGACTGCCTCTGGAAATGCTGGTGGAGCAATATTAAGAGTCTGAAACAGTTATAAATAAACTCTATCTCAGAATCATGACACAAAGAATAAGTCTATTTAGTGTAGACTATTAAAGGGAATATTAAATTCTGTTTATATTAGCTCCAACATCGGAAATATTTGTCCTAAAACCGGAATTAACCCTTATCGCAAGTGAGTTGTTACCAGCGATATTGACGTTCCCCCCGTTTCTTGATCCATGCGGAATGCGAGAGTTTTTGTTATCTTGTATTCAGAGAAAGGACCAGATCTATGAAACGAAAACGCTACACTGAAGCACAAATTGCATTTGCTTTACGCCAAGCAGAATCAGGGACCCCGGTGGTTGAAGTCACTCGAAAAATGGGTATTTCCGAG
>JAJFIP010000300.1 GCA_021774875.1 Emcibacter sp. | reverse complement strand
CCCGTGTTGCCCTGTTACCCTTTTCTACAAACACTACCAATGGCAAGATACAAAATTTTAAAGCTGGAACAATTATCGTACAACCTGTCACTGATGAAGAACATAATAAAGTCAGAAAGCTATTGGCCGCACACCCTCTGGTGAATGCATACGGCCTAAGCTCGGGTTTGTCAGCTGTTGGGCCTGATTTAGGTTCACTTGCCATGAAAGTTCTCAAGCCAATCAAACCAGCACTTTTGGTCGGCAAGGGTGTAAATCCCACCGAAGCTGGTGAAATTCGTTATGCACTGGATAAAAGCTTTGGGGTACCATTGACAATATTGGATCTTGACAGGCTGGTGTCAACAGATTTGGACGAATATACGCACTTTCTGCTGGCAGATGGTAAATATAAATCCTGGGACAAGATTCCAGAAGTTCTAAAAAAATGGGTGAAGTCTGGCGGTATTATCGTTGCTCAGAAAAATGCTGCTACTTGGCTGGAAAAAACCGTAATTTTCGCCGATGAAAAAGATAAAAAGCAAGAAGAAAAAACCAAAAGCGAAGAAAAGAAAACTACCCGGCGCGATTATCAGGACTATGAACAGGATTTGGGAAAGCGTACTATTTCAGGCGCAGCCTTATGGGCTGATGCTGACCTTACGCACCCCCTTACCTTTGGATTTAATCGTGAGAAAATACCGGTTTTTTATAATGCTAAACTTACGTTAGCCAATCCGGAAATTTCTTATGACACACCATTAATATTTGCCAAAAAAGATATACTGATTGCTGGCTATGCCGATAAGAAACGTCTTGAGAGAATACAAGATACGCCCGCAATTGCTTTGCACCGCCTTGGCAAAGGGAAAATAATTTTGATGGGCCATAATACTAATTTCAGGGCCATATGGATTGGAACGGAACGATTATATGCAAATGCCTTGTTTTTCACCCAAGCGATTGAGGATCGCAAGGATGCAAGCCCCACAGGCAAATGACAAATGTTCTGATCAATCTAGCCGCCCCATAATTGTGTTGATGGTTCATGTATTTCACCTTGAATTATCTTTAGACCGTGCTTGCGGTCTTTTTTCATCCAGATTGGCCCATCCAGATCGACAAAACTAGCTCCAGTTGTGAGCAGCATTGCCGGGGCCATGGCAAGTGATGTGGAAACCATACAGCCCACCATAATGTCAAATCCCATAGCTTCAGCCTGTTTTTTTAGCTTCACGGCTTCGGTCAAACCACCGGATTTATCCAGCTTAATATTAATCACCTGGTATTTACCCACCAATCGGTCTAAGTCTTCCCTTGTATGACAGGACTCATCGGCGCAGATGGGAATTTTACCTTTAAAAACCTTCAAGTCATCATCATTTCCTACAGCTACTGGTTGCTCCAGCAAAGAAATATTATTGGCATACAAAAAATCATCTAATTCTTCCAGATGGCGCATCGTCCAGCTTTCATTGGGGTCTATGATGATTCGAGGTCGGGGGGCTTTTTCACGAATGGCGGATATTTTACCCCTGACATTGTCCGTATCCAGCTTAATTTTTAATAATGGATAATCTTTATACAGATATGCTTTTTGCGCCATTTTTTCCTGTGAGTTTATTCCTATGGTAACTGCCGTTTCCACCCCCACGGGATGGGATATACCCAGCAGGTCAGATACTTTCTTTCCCTTCCAGCGGGCGAGCATATCCCATAGAGCGCAGTCGACGGCATTACGGGCGGCACCCGCAGGTAATATTTGCTGTAATTCTTCCGGCGAAATACCGTCTTCAACAGCTCCTGTCACGGCCTCGAGCTGGGCAATCACACTATCCGTTGTTTCCCCGTAACGGGTATAGGGCACAGCTTCACCGCGTCCGTGAATTTCACAATATTCCAGATCAGCCATGATAACATGTGTCTCTGTTCTGATACCTCGGGAAATGTGAAAGGGTTCGTTCAGTGGCCACACTTCGTGACAAACGGATAATCGCCTGCTGATCATGGCATCAGGCTTTTTTGGATAAAATATATTCAACGACAGTCTTCATACCTTGCCTCAAAGGATCTACGCAGGGAACATTGTATTTCTCAGCCATTTTTTTACAATATATATGGGATTCCTGAATGCTTAATGCAGAACTATTGACCGAAATTCCACCCAAAAATACATGGCTATTGGTCAAACGCGCTGCCGCCAGGTTATCATTAATACATTGTTTCATATCTGGAAGTTTTTGATGTGCTAGCCCTCTCATATGACCACGACCAATCTCATGGCACAGAACCAGAGCATCTGCTTGAGCCCCATGTAACAGCCCCAGGCTAACCCCTGCAAATGAAGGATGAAACAGAGACCCTTGTCCTTCGATCACATCCCAGTGGTTTTTTTCATTTTCCGGAGCCAAAGCCTCTACTGCACCGGAAATGAAATCGGCTATCACCGCATCCACTGATATACCCCTACCGTCAATCAAGATGCCGGTCTGGCCCGTCGCACGGAAGTCCACGTTAAGTTTCATTCTTTTCATAACCCGTTCCAGGGCCAGAGTCGTATACATTTTGCCTACCGAGCAATCGGTACCAACCGCTAATATTCTTTTGCCGTTTCGTTTTTCCCCATTACCTACGGACAATTCGACCGTCGGATGCCGAACATCAAAGATTTGTCTGCCAAGCCGATCTGCAAGCTGTTTGATTTCGGGAATATCGGCAACTCTTTTATGGAGTCCGCTAGCAATATCCATGCCATGCTCCAACGCTTGTTTCAGGTATGGAATCCATTCTTTCGCAATCACGCCACCTCTGTTGGCTAGGCCAAGAATGAATGTTTTTGCACCTTTATCAACTGCATTTTTAAAATCAATTTCCGGCAGGCCAACCGTGGCTTCACATCCGGGCATACTGATCTGTCCAACGCATTTTTCCGGTCGCCAATCAGCAATTCCCCTCGATGTCTTGACACTTAGAGGGTCTTTGGTATCTCCGAGAAATAATAGATAACCTGTTGAAAGTTCCATAATTACTAACCTGCTGGGTCTATTCAAAAAACTGTCGTTATAAACGAAGTAAATTGTAGACGGATTGGGAAGTAATTAACAATTCAAAGTTATTCAGGCCATATAAGATAAGGTTATAGATTAACTTCTGTTTTCAGAGAATTTTTTATAAACTATTTTGAAATATTCCAGAAAATTCCGACATACGTTGGATAAAGGACGATTTTCCGAATAAAGACCTGTTACTGCGTAAGTAATGGGAGGATTAAATCCTTTAAAGTGAGTTTCTCCCGGACCTTCAGCCATTGCTGTCAATTTATCAACAATAGCCATACCCATACCATAACCCACCAGGTTTTTGGCAATATAATATGTTTGAACTGTGATCATGGGGTTCGTTATTAGATCAGATTGAATGATGTTCTCGGATAAAATATCTGATAGTGGTCCACTGTCCTTGATACTGATAATATTCTTGCCGACCAGTTCTTTTAAACCAACACGATCTCGTCTTTCATCAATATCTCCATGTTTGCAAACGCAGACAAATTCTCCCTCCCCAAAGGGATAAGAAGTTAAACCAACATGTTTCGACGGACTAAAGGCAAGACCAACATCTATCTCATGTTCATTTAGCGAGCGAATCATATCTTCATAATGTCTGGTCTGAATATCAAAGGTCACGTCCGGGTAGTCTGCTAAAAAATTGGTTATGGCAAGGGGTAAGACATTTAGCCCCATGGATGGCATTGCTGACAGCCTTATATGACCTTTGTTAGCTACTTTCAGGTTACGAGCTTTTTTTTGCAGTGAAATAATTTGTTTGTACACATTATTAACTTCGTCATACAGTATATTAGCCTCATCAGTTGGGATCAATTTTCCTTTAATCCTCTTAAATAACAGGTAACCAAGCTGATCTTCTGCACGCTGTAATACTTTGCTCACTGCAGGCTGAGAGACATTCAGAAATTTAGCTGCATTGCTTACAGAGCCCTTAGAATAAACAGCATGAAAAACTTCTATTTGCTTCATCTGCATTTGATTACTCCTTTATGTCTTATATATAACTCACTATTTATATATTAGATTTTGGGTTCTGTGGAAAATATTAGTAATTTGTCAAGATGGACCCTGATATATATTTTTCAGTGTGTCGCTGAAAAGATGATATATCTATCTATTTGATTAATAAAAGAAAGTTTGGTAGCGAGAGAGGGACTTGAACACCCTACACGCGGATTATGATCTGATAATATCGAGTGCATTGGAATACACTGCACAGCATGCAAATACGTTGTAATACATATAAATCAATATGTTAGCTGGAGTCAACATCTCTGGCGTACACTCTACATGCCCTTTATATAGAACTCAAACACGGATAATATGGAATATTCATTTTAATTATAATTTCAGATACCTATCCGTCCCGCTTCAAAAGTGCAGGTCCAGCAGCCAGTTGTCCCGTAATCTGGACACCGGAATTTCCCGATCTTCGGTAATGAAGGGCGGTGATATATAACTGTTATTTGTCATTGATGCGGCAGCGGCTTGAGCCACTTCTTCCCTGCCCCAACCAATGTTGCCCACTGCGACTCCTGCGCTGGCATCCAGAATTTTTTGTCCACTTTCACTGTAAAGGTATACGCCCTCTGCCTTGACGATCTACAGCTTGTCACGCCAAAGGGGACAAAGGGCTATGTCATCGCGGTTTTATTTTTCATTTCGCCACATTATCGATAATCAAAATCTGTTTTATCAGCATCAAATAGAAAAGCACTAAGCGCCAGTTCCACCTTGTCGGCGAAAGATTTGCTTTTTTTGTTATAGGTATTGGTCAACACGATAACACTAAGTTCCTGCTCCGGAAAGTAGGTAAGTACACTTGAAAAGCCATTAATGCCTCCCGGGTGCATTATGGTCATATGTCCTCCTCTTTTTGCCGAAGCAATGCCAAGTGCATAACTTATTGGCAGGTCTTGCCCGTTATTTAATTTTCCGGGTGTTATAAATTTAGCATAGGATTCTTTGCTCAGAAGCTGATTTCCGGCATGGATTATCCTATTCCACTTAAAAAGATCTTCCACTGTTGAAGACAAAGCACCGGCAGCGTAAGGCACGGTCATGCTCATCGCATTGGCATTAAATAACTTACCATCCTTGGGTTTATATCCCCTTGCACGATTACTGATAATTTTTTCAAAATTCGTGTAATATGAACTGGTCATTAAAGATGGGGCAAACAACTTGTTTTCTACATATTCGCTGTAACTCATGCCACTGGCTTTTTCTATAATCAGACCAGCCAGATAGTAACCGGCATTCGTATAATTCCACGCAGTGCCGGGGGGAAATTCCAGTGGTTCATTCTTGAAAAAACCTATCATTTCATCGGGCCGCAAATCCATCCGATATTCCGCATCATTAACAATTCTGCCCGGTGCAACCCTGCTATCAGTATATCCCACCGCAATATAATTTTTGATCCCGCTGGTATGGTAGAGAATATTGGCAATTGTTATTTTTTTGCCATGGGTCGGATAATCAGGTAAATATTTTGTAATATCATCGTTAAGGCTCAGCTTTCCCTGCTCTTCGAGCTGTAGTAGGGCAACAGCAGTAAATTGCTTGGTCATAGAGCCAATTTGATAAACCGTCTCGACTTTGCTTGGTATTTTGTTTTCCAAATCGGAATAGCCATAAGCCTTTGTAAAAACAATATCATCGCCCTTGCCAACAAGAATAGTAACCCCGGCAGCGGGCTCGTTTATTAAGGCCTGTCCGATATAATTATCCATCCATGCGGAAATATCCCCGGCATCTTTCGCTACGGCGTTGAAAATAGATGCCAGCGATATGACTATTGTGATAATTATCGTGCGAATATAGGTGGGTGTTTTTGACATCTTTTTATTCCTGTTTTTTTGAAGCAACTGGCAGATCCACATACGAAAGGTTGCTATGGTTTCTATATATATTGATAATAGGTGTTCCCGATTCAGGTATTCTTTCAAAGACAGAGGCATCATGTCCGGCGATGGCTATGCGAATGCGATGCCCTGCCTTTACCAGTACAGAAGTGGTAATAAGACCAATCTTCAATTCGGTAACTTTTCCCACCTCCAGCGGCTCTGCATCTTGACGTTTATAACTGTGATAGGGGCCTTCACTGAATACGGGTGGCTCCCCGGTTGATATTTTACGGTGACGGGCGTGAAGAATACCCTCGGTAATGTAAGTCACCGTACCATCAGGAGATAGATCTTCCAGATAAACGTAAAAGGCACCGTCACTATGGCTTGATTCCACCTGAAGTGTAACAATAGGAACACCGGTAATTTCCATATCCGTGCGCAAGGGATCACTGTCATACACTAACAGCTTTTTATCCTGTTCAGCGCGATTGTTGTAAAAAATGTCACGACTACCACTCAGATTTGCGAGCCAGCGATTATTTGAGCCTGTTGTTACACTATAATCAACCTCATATCGGTCACTCACGCCAGTTTCACTGGGAATATCAGGAGTTAAACTTTGGCCCACGCCCAAATACCAGCGGCGTTTCTCAATGCCCTTTGGTGGCCAGACATCTGTTATTTTCCATACATCCTCACCCATAGTATAATAGCGGATTTCATGCTTAACCGGGGCCGGGTTTTCTTGTTTAAGAAAATTATCCAGAAATGTGAGACGTTCCTGATATTGCGCCATAAAACCGGGTGATGGTGCTGTGTCCACCGGGCGATATGGGTCGGCATTCTTGCTGCCCCCGTGATTAAATGGCGCAATTATTACCTGCTGTGGATTGGAAAAACTATTGAAGCGGGCTATGGCACCGTCAACGGTTGCTGAATCCAGCCAGCTTACCCATACCTGCATTGCGACCTGAGATTCACTGATTTCTTTTTTATAGGCCACAGGAAAGCTGTCTCTAAAAGTCAAACCATCTATGGCATCATCAACATAAACTAAATTTTTAATAGTTTTATCAATGTCATAGTTATCGCGCTGTTGGATAATATCGGCAAGTTCACGTCCGCTTTTATCACTATCAACGGGTTTTATACCCTT
>JAJFIP010000299.1 GCA_021774875.1 Emcibacter sp. | reverse complement strand
AAGAGGTGCTGGCTGTCATCACTCAGGAATACAAGTTACCCACCGCGCGAAAACAATGGGCAATCGTCGGCTGGTCGATGGGCGGCTTCGGTTGTGTGAATTATGCTGCACGTCATCCCGATCGATTTATTGCCGTGAGTTCTATCATCGGGTTACTTGATTTTCCACGAACCGGCTTGCCGAAAGGGCAGTCATATCGTGTTCCCACAGCGCGGTTTGGTTCAGACGAAGCAATCTGGAAACAGTTTAATCCGATTGAGCGTGCCGAGAAGCTGAAAGGGATATCCGTGCTCATCATCACCGCCGATCAGGCATTCGACCGGACAATGAACGAAAATTTTCGAAAGCGGTTGATCGAACTAAAACAGCCGCCTGAATGGATCATGCTTAAAGGTCAGCATACGTTTTCTGTGGTGGGTGAAGCCATTCCACATGTGTTGGAGTTTACGAAACGGGTGTTTCAGACAGAATTATCTCACTAAACGAACATTGAATTCATGAACATTGAATACTTTGGAGGGCGCGTTTCTGGCACAAAAAAAAAACAGAGTGATATTTCTCATCACTCTGTTTTTTTAACAGTAAGAATTAGACGTAATTGTGTGAAAGAATTTATTATCGACGCCAGCATTTTTTACGAACTCTACATTTTCTCGATTTTCGATGTCGCTTTTTACATTTGTAAACATGGCAACAAGGTTCTGGAGAGTTGACTCTAGTTTGTTCAATATTTTCTAGATTATAGAGAGAAAATACGATTTCTCTCTTTCGAGTCAAGGCGTTATAAAGACCTTGGCTGTATTGGTCTTCACCGTATATTAATTCTTTAGCAGGTGGCATATTACGCATATAGTCTACAATAGTTTTTTTCATTTGAAGATCAAAATTATCAGGATTGTTAATCTGAATCAATCGATAACTAAAATTCTCAAATGAAGCAAGCTTTTCCAGAGCATCTTTTAATCTGTCATTAGAGGACATCTTTCTAATATTTGATTCTCCCTCAGGAATCGGCTCAATTTTCTGTTCCTCTGAGCTTTCTATTGGTGGGCAGCAAGGTTGTGGGCAGCAAGGTTGTGGGCAAGAGCGCGGAGCCATAGATCTAGTTCTTACAGGATTACCAGCTCTAAGAACTTTGTTAATTTGTTGTGGTTTATTTCCTGAAAGTAGCTTTACAGTATCGGGGGCATTACCAGGATCCAGAGGTATAAAGTAAATAATAACTGGTTGATCCACTTCATTTACTTTGAGCGAATAGCTTCCATCAGATATTGTGTTTGTGGTGCCTAGGCTCCTGTTGTCTACTTCTGTTTTTATTTGTATTAAGACTCTATCGATGGGTTTTAGGGTGTCATTACTTGTAACAATTCCTCTGATCTCAACCTTGGCATAAGATAGGTTTATTAATATTAGTGTAAGTACACTTGAAATAAATAAATGTCTTATCATTAGATGTTTCCCTTTTTTGCAACAGTGAAATTCTGCAACTTTAGTTTAATACAATTAGTTGTACTGGTATTCGATCTACGATTTGAGCCAATGGAGAGTTTCTATTTAAATTAAATTCAATTACTAGTAAAATTTGATCCCCAATATTTGAAGCTGGAACGTGAATCGTGTTACCTCTTAGTTGTGAACTATGTAGAACTCGCAATGGCTCATAAAAATATCTTCCTTTTTTTTTATGAACTAAGAATCCAGTAATACTATGTGAACCAGAAGGGTGTATGGAAGCAGGTGGTAGTGATGCAATGGTCGCAGTAAATGCATCAAACGGATTTTCGAATGGATCTGTCTCAGCCAGAATAATCTTAGAGTTAGATTTGGGCACAGAACTAGAGAACCTTTCTGCAAATGTATTAATGTTCGTAGCCTCCGTATGCAAACTTTCTTTGATCATAAGCAATTGATTTTTGTTTGTTCCAAAATATTGGTTTTCAAATAAATCAAACATCTTTGAAATAGCATTAATACCTTTTCCTAAATTATTAATCTCAACAGCTTGATCCGATAATAGCTCACTTTTTTCTTTTGGTAGAATTCCAATCAGCCAAGATCCTATTCGCTCTTCGGATTTTGGGTGTAGTGCAGTAATTGGCTCTACAGGGTAGTCTTCCGATATCCATACTTCACAAGGAAATGAACTTGGAGGCTTTTGTCTAATGTTTTCTGGATTCAATGTTGTTACAAATGCAGGGGCTCCAATATAAGTCAAAACGGCGAATCCAATTGCGCCGCCCGCCCTAATCAATTGATCGTTCTTTTTAAAATCCAAGTATAGGAATCCGGGAACAACCTGTATTGCAAATGCAGAACAAACACTGAGAAATACTCGCAGGGTATAAGCAAACATTTCTTCTTTAAACGGTTCATTTCTCAATACTAACCAAAGCGTTAATGAAAGCCCGGCTGTCAAGAAGATATAGGGTAAGTATTGAGTTCCCCAAACTGGTTTGATCTTATTTGAAGAATCTTGAGTAGTATCTGTGTCCGGCATGGTTGTTTTTACCTTCCTGCCAACTATTTTCTTACTCATAAAACCTTGTCCTACTAGGTAATCGTAATTTCTCTTTCCAAACAGTAGTCATCTTGGAGCTTCAATTCTCTCGCTTCAGAGAAATCAAGAGGCGTATACTCGTTTGAAGGTAACCCAATAGGAGGCTCTGGCAACAATCCCATCGACTGATAAGCTTCTGCCACTAGCTCAGAACAAAACACACTTGAGAGATCTTCAGTATTAGTTCCTGCAATTCCATCCCAAACAGATCGCAACAGCTCTAATTCATCTCTTTCATAGGGGCGCCTAGACAGTTTGTGACGCAGGTGGGAAAGTTTATTAAACATTGATTTGCCTATTGGGCTGCTCAGTGGTCTTAAAGAAACATCCCCTTCATATCGTGAAATTCTTTCACTTAATGCGTTTAACTGTACACCCTTAATGCTGCGGTTGAACTCTATGTCAGATATGTTTGTTAGTGTAGTAGACTCCCAAAGTAGCACTGCATCATCAAAGTCTGGAAGACGAATAACCATTCCTATATGTGACCACTTTCCTCCGGAAAACAACTTAATGATGTTTGAAAAAGCACCTTTTCCAGAGAACAGGATAAGATCACCAGTTTTTAAATCATCACGTATTTCTTCATACCTGGGCATTTTATAATCCTAATCTTATTAAGAATATATTCATGTATATACTGGATATTTCATCATTGTGTGGAAGTTGTAGCATTTTGTCAACTAATCGTTACATTTTTTCTATTTTATCCAAAATCAATTAGTTCCGAAGTATTTGCCAGATATTCCTTAGAACTTTTAACGGCTTCTTCTAACAATCGAGCTGCCTTTCACTTCATATATCCCCAACAGTTCCAAACTACTGTCTGATATCTTCAAAATATCTTTTTTGAAAAATGTGCGTTAGATTGGTGGGCTTTGATCTAATTATATTTATATGCAGTCTTGTTTTGACGTTGATTCATCCGCTTGAAGTGACAGAAGGGTTTCAGTTTGCAGAATCATGAGCTTGATGAAGAATACGTCGCATTAATCGCAGGCAGCCAGCCAATGCTGCGCGGTTTGTTGATAGCGATGATTCGTCGGGCCGCTGATGTTGATGATGTATTGCAAGAGACAAATACAGTTTTGTGGCGGAAACGGGATGAGTATGACTACGAGCGGGAGTTTCTGCCTTGGGCTTGTCGGATTGCCCAGCTTCAGGCGATGGCATTTTTTAAGCGGGTGCGGAATGACGGTCAGGCGACCTTAGATGATCGTGCTTTAGAACAGATCGCCGTCATCGCAACAAAGCAGGTGGTAAATGCGAGCTCTCATGCGGAAGCGTTGGCGTATTGTATGGAAAAGCTCTCGTCACAACATCGTCAGTTAGTGGAAAGCAGATATTGTGAGTCGATGCCTGTCACCCAGATTGCTATGCAAGAAGGGCGTACAGCCGACGCGGTTTCGATGACGTTGTATCGGATTCGCAAAACATTGATGGAGTGTATCCAAAAGACGGTTGCCCAGGAGGCACATTTATGAATCAACCTACCGATGCCATTCGTAAAGAACTTGAATCACTGACCTGTCAGGTTTTGGATAAGCAGTTGACTGCGGATGAAGACGTGCGGCTGACGGAAATTCTGAATACCTACCCCGATCTCATTGAGGATTATACGAATCAAATTTATTTGGATTCTCTCTTGTCATCCAGTTTGTATGAATCAGTGCCGGAGGGGGTCAGCATTGTTTCTCAGGAAAATTTATCGAATACAAATCAGGCGACTGCTGTTGGGGCGATCTCTTCGGTGCCACCTGTTTCTCGCCGATTTTCTTTTCTGTCGAGCAGGATGGCGTTAGTCATGGTTGTCCTGTTGGTCGGAGTTGTTGTATGGATGAATGACAGGTGGAGTGTAGTGCAAGATGAGGAAATCGTAGCCAGCCCCGACTATGTCGGCATCCTGCTTGATACGGAAGATGCGATTTGGGGCAATTCAGATCAGTTGGAAGAAATTCCCTACGGTACCAAATTTAACGCAGGTCAGACGCTTGCATTAAAATCAGGGATTGCCCGAATTCGTTTCCAGTGTGGTGCGGGTGTTGTATTGGAAGGTCCGGCGAAGATTGAATTTCGTTCCCCTTTAAATGCACTGCTGCATTTTGGAAAACTGGCTGCCTATGTGCCTGATGGCGCGCAGGGGTTTTCTGTGGATACATCCAAAATACGAATTGTCGATTTGGGAACTCTTTTTGGAACTGTGGTTGGTCAATCGGGCGAAGCAGAAGTGCATGTGTTTGAAGGTGAGGTCGATGTCAAACCGTTGACTACCAACAAGAAGATTGCCAATTTGAAAGCTAGCCAGGGAATTCGACTTTTGGATGACGCTGCACAGAGTGGTAAGACGAATGTACCTCCTATCAAGTTTGCGGATGTTCCTACGCCAGAACAGCTCATCGCGGCGAAGTTCGGGAATTACCCACCGACACAATTAATTCGTTTTGATTCGAATGAGCCGTTGCATCAACTTCCGCTGGACAAGGGAGAATCAATTCTGCCTTCAGGTATTCTAGTCGGTGAGAGTTTCGAATATCCCACCTCTTCTCTCCATCGACGGGCAGGGGGAGTCGGGTTTAGTGAAGAAGGCTGGTGGGTTGATCAAAGTTTTACGCGGCTCATGATTCCTAAGAACAAAATGCAATGGGGTGACATCGATGGAGGGCAGGTGCTCTTGCATCTCAGGGGGCGTCATCGTGCCTATCCTGCTCTTGCGCATCGTGTTGCCCGCAAGATCAAAGATCCCTTGAGTTCTGGTTTTTACTTTAGTTTGTTGATGCAGTATTCCGGTGTTGACGATAACGATTTTTTCGGTCTTTGGTTTGATGATTCGATGGGACGCATGGGATCAAGTCATTCCCGGGTGCCGACTGTCGGATTCAAAAATGGAAAGTTTTTCGCCCGGTTCTGTGACAGATGGGAAGCGTCATTCAAGAGGCCTGTTGATGATGAAACATTCTTCCTGGTAGGTCAGCTCTATAAGGAAGATTCTGAGTTCTATAATCGTTTGGCTTTTTGGGTCAATCCCATTGGGGATCAACGGGAGACGCCGGATGTGATTCTGGAGCAAGAAGGAGTGAACTCCTTGGAATCAATCAACGCGTTAGGTGTTCGTATTGGACAATATACGGAAGTCAGTGACTCACTCTATCTGGATCGACTGGTCATTGGTGAATCTTATAAAGCAGTCACAACTTCCACCCAATCTTCTCTTCTCCAACAATAAATTCAGATGGTTTTGTACTGAAAGTTTTGTAATGTTTGATATTTTGTTAAATTCAATTTTAGATGTTCGGCGGTTGTTTGGGCTGTGCGCCTGTGGCATGGTGTTGTGGGTCACACTAGACCGTGCCCAAGGACAAGAGGCACGTTTGGCACAGGGACTCGTAGATCAAAAGCGGGATTTCCTGTCCCAGGATGAGACCGGATTTGGCTGGCGGGGAGGTTGGGTGCTTTCGAAACAGCAACCCGCTTTGTTTGTTGACACGAAAAATAATGCACTACTAAACAAAAAGCAATTGGCGATTCAGCATGAAGCGTTGATTCAAGGGTCAGGCAAACGAAATAATCCCTTGAGACGGGAACTCAAGGAAACGTTTCAAGAACAGGAATTCTTTCTACGGTTTCGGTTTCGCTATGCCGCCGATGAGAAACTGCGCGACCAGGGAGAGTTTTTTGTGCTCTGGTTAGATCGTTATGAAGGTTCTGATCAATCAGTTCATGCCTCTCACATTCCTAATATTGGTGTGCATGTTGCTGAGCGCGGTCCTCAAAAGGGGAAAGTTGTGTTTATGGTTCGGATTGGGAGCCATAAAACTGC
>JAJFIP010000298.1 GCA_021774875.1 Emcibacter sp. | reverse complement strand
CTGCATCTAGCCCGCCCCTTATCCATGAGCGTTTTCATTTTCTGAATACTGTCCGCTAAGCTGATAAAAATCGCTTCTCCGATCAGAAAATGGCCAATATTAAATTCTGTAAACTGGGGAATAGCAGCAATATCCACAACTGTTTCATAATTGAGGCCATGGCCCGCATGAACTTCCATATCCAGACTTTGACAAAGTTCTGCCCCCCTTTGCAACCTGTCCAATTCTACCCTGCGAGCCGCTCCGGTCTGTTCCACATAGGTTCCGGTATGAAGTTCCACTTTATCGGCACCAATTTTTTTTGCCGCCCTGATCTGTTGCTCATCGGGGTCAATGAACAGGCTGACACTGATATTGGCCCCCCGTAGTCTCTGCACGTATGGAGCCAGATGTGTGTGTCCCCCCCCCACATCCAGCCCGCCTTCAGTGGTCAGTTCCTGTCTTTTTTCCGGTACTATACAGGCTGAGGCAGGTTGGTGATTAAGGGCAATGGTGAGCATTTCCTCCGTCGCCGCCATCTCCAGATTTAGTGGAACCTTAAGCTCCGCCATAAGCCTGTCAATATCCCGGTCTGAAATGTGACGCCGGTCTTCCCTTAGATGGGCCGTAATGCCATCTGCACCGGCATCAACCGCATGTAGTGCTGCCTTTACCGGATCGGGGTGAATACCGCCGCGGGCATTACGAATGGTGGCCACATGATCTATATTGACGCCTAATCTTATTTTATCACTTACCATTCGCTCTCTTTTCCCGCTTAATTCTGGCAGCTTTAGCACGCTTGGCAAACCGCTTGTGTTTATATTCCCGAACCAGTTTTTCAAGTGCCCAGTATAATATAATCCAGACAACAGACCCCATAAGCAAGCCGCCAATAAACATAGGCAGTATGATTGACTTGATAAATGGGCCAAGTGTCGCAATCGGTGAAGTTAGTATCTCCATCAAATTATATCTGGACAGCATTTCATTGATATGAGCAAGAAAATCATCCGTACCCGGCATGCCGAGCAACCAACTGCCCACATAATATGTCGCAGGTAAAATAACTGGAAATGTCCAAGGATTACCAACAATTGTTCCCATGGCAGACGTGAAAATATTAGCCCCTATTATCCATGCCAGTAACGCAGCCAGAAGAAAATGGAATCCCAGAAAAGGTGTAAAAGATACTGCCGCGCCACAAGCAAAACCAGCTGAAATGGCATAAGGCGTACCCGGGATTCGTGCCAGCCGGTGGCGCATATAACTCAGCGCCCGCCCCCACCCGGCCGCAGGCCAGAAAAATTCGCGGGTTGCGATCAGAACATGTTTCTTTTTACGACGCCTGAACAGATCCTCATTCCTTAACTTTAGCTCATTATGGATGAGCCTTATTTCAAACCCCTGCTGCCCGGTTTAATGGCGGGAATTTGTGCCAACTCCGGCGGTAGGTTTTCCTCACTATAGGCAGGTATTTCCAAACCTGCCAGCGACACCAGTGGCACTCCTACATCCACACTGCCGTTACTGCGGTCTATCAGACAGCTTGCGGCGACAACATTTCCACCGTAATCATTGATGACCTTAATACATTCCCGGGATGACAATCCTGTTGTCACAATATCTTCTGCCATTAATATACGCGCATCCTTCGGGATTTCAAACCCCCGCCGCAATGTCAGTTCCCCATCAACCCTCTCGGTAAAAATGGAATTAACCCCCAGTTGCCTTGCCATTTCATAGCCGACCACCACGCCGCCCATAGCTGGCGATACAACGAGGTCTATATCCACATCCACAATTGTCTTGATTTTATCCGCCAGGCTTTTGCATAATTTTGCCGCGACGACTGGATTCATCAACACCCGTGCGCATTGAAGATAGCGTGCAGCGTGAAGTCCTGATGAAAGGATAAAATGTCCTTCCAGCAAAGCATCCGCATCTCTGAAATATTTCAGAACCTCTTGCCTGTCCATCATGATAACCGTCTCGTCCCTGCTTGATTAACTAAAATCCCGTTCAACCGAATTGACCCTCTCGCTCACGCGTAGAGCCGTTATAATACTGGTGAGATGTTTAACATCTCTGACTTCAATATCAAGGGTTATCCTGAACAATTCCGGTGAGCGTTCAATAAATTTTATATTACTGACATTGCCTTTTTCCTGTGCCACCACACTCAGAACTGAAGCCAATGCCCCCGGCAGATGTTCAAGCAAGACCTGCACCCGGCTGACAAAAACAGAATCTTCATCTGGCATATCAAGCCATGAAAGATCCAGCCAGGACTCCGGTGTATCGCTGTAGACATCCAGTGCCTCACAATCAATAGTATGAACCATGATACCCTTGCCAGTCGTGACAATTCCCACGATGCGGTCGCCCAAAATCGGATGGCAACATTCGGACATATGAACCGCAAGACCAGGCGTCAGGCCCTTGATCGGGATTGAATGATCTCCACCTTTCTTTTTTCTGTCAGCATTTATCATTTTCGCAGGGGTCAGCGTACGATGATTGTTCAGTTTGATGCCGGGGTATATTGTCTCCAATACTTTCCGGTCTGACAATTCCCCTTTACCAACCAATTGATAAATTTCAGGTATGGACTGCAACTGAAGCTTCTTTGCACAAAGTTTCAGGGCCTTGTTATTCAAATCCCTTTTCTCCAGAGCAAAAGCCCGCTCGAGCAATGTTTTACCCAAAGCCTGATATTCTTCCTTCTTCTTGTGGCTGATAAAACGGCGGATAGCTGCCTTGGCCTTACCGGTTATGACAAAGCTCAACCAGTTAGGTGAGGGTTGCTGAGCTGTTGAGCGCAATATCTCGATCTGATCTCCGTTAACCAGCTGGGTCCGCAGTTGGACCGGATTCCCGTTCACTTTGCCCCCGACGCAGCTATCGCCCACATCCGTATGCACCGCATAGGCAAAATCAACCACTGTAGAACCCTGGGGAAGATTGACCAGCTTTCCTTTTGGGGTAAAACAGAAAACCTGATTCTGATACATAGCAAGTCTGGTATGCTCCAGAAACTCATCCGGACTATCCGCATGCTCCATTATTTCCAGCAAGTCTTTGAGCCACTTATACTGTGCGCCTTCCTTATCTGAAGAATGCTGTTTATAGAGCCAGTGAGCGGCAACCCCCTGCTCGGCGATGGCATCCATTTCCGATGACCTGATCTGAATTTCAATACGTTTTTTCTGTGGCCCGAGTACCGCCGTATGAATTGACCGGTAACCATTTGGTTTTGGCATGGACACATAATCCTTGATCAATCCCGGAATGGCCTGCCATTTATCATGCACCACACCCAGCGCCCGGTAGCAGGTATCCGCATCATCAACAATTATCCTGAATGCGATGATGTCCGCCTGATCATCCAGACTGACGTGGCGATAGGTCATTTTCCGCCAGATGGAATAGAGCTTTTTCTCCCGCCCAAAAACCTCAGCCTCGATACCTGCTTCCTTAAGCAGGCGTTCAAGCTCGCTTATAACATGATCCTTGATATCTTCGGTATTGGCATGGATCTGGTTCATACGTTTGAGAATTGATTCATGTGCCTCCGGGTAAACATGGGGAAAGGCCAGTGCTTCCAGTTCTTCCTTGATTTCCTGCATGCCGATACGCTCGGCCAGTGGTGCATAAATATCCAGAGTTTCCCGGGCAATGCGGAGACGTCTTTCGGGCTGTTTGATATGGGTGAGGGTTCGCATATTATGAAGTCTGTCTGCCAGTTTCACCAGCAGCACCCTGATATCATGGGACATGGCCAGCAGGAATTTGCGAAAATTATCCGCCTGTTTGGCACTTTCCGATGAATAGGTCAGTTCAGACATCTTGGTCACACCATCGACCATTTTAGCGATATTGTCGCCAAATAATTTTTGTATCTGTTCGGGGGTGGCAATGGTGTCTTCGATAGTGTCGTGCAGCAGGGCTGTGACTATGGTGTCACAATCCAGTTTCATGTTGGTCAGGATACCAGCGACCTCCAGCGGATGGGAAAAATACGGATCGCCACTGGCACGGGTCTGCTTGCCATGCACTTTCATTGAAAACACATAGGCCCGGTTCAACAGATTTTCATCTGTATCCGGGTCATATTCCCTGACCCGTTCCACTAATTCATATTGCCTGATCAACCCATGGCATCCACTTCAATAGAAGAAAGAAATTATTGCTTTATGGTATATATTACCAGATTTCGGTTAAAAAAAAGACCCACAGTGAAAATCATTGCAGGTCCCGTTTTCTGTAGATAAAAAAACTGTTTATTCTTTATCGCTGTCTTTCGGTCCTTCTTCAGCTATTTTGCTAAACATGGCTTCTGCTTTCATCTCGGCAGAAATTTTAGCCAGACTTTCTGTTGTTACTTCCTGCTGGTTTTCTTCCAGCTTCTTGCCGGCCAGCAACAATGAAATATCATCATCTTCCGGTTCATCAACTTCGACGTTTTTCTGCAGGCCGTGAATCAGGGATTCCTGCACCGTTTCCGCGGTGATTTTCTCATCGGCCAGTTCCCGGAGTGCAATCACCGGATTTTTATCATTATCCCGCTCCACCAAAATCGGCGCACCGGATGAAATCTGCCGTGCTCTCTGGGCAGCCAGCAGAACCAGTTCAAACCGGTTCGGGACTACATCAACGCAATCTTCTACGGTAACACGTGCCATGCTGTAAATTCTCCATTAAAAAAGGTCCGCAAATGCAGACATAATTCCAAAATCGGCTTATACAACTCAAATAGTGGTCTGTAAAGACCGATATGCCACATACTTGTGACAATTTTCAGTCCAGTGGCCGGATTATACCCTGTTCAGTTTCTTTTTCCACAATTTCTATTAACTCAGCGGCGGTTTTGCCCAATATGGGATGGGTCCAGTCGGGGCAGACATCCATCATTGGTTTCAGAACAAACAGTCTCTCATGCAGTCTCGGGTGGGGGATGGTAATTTCATCGGTCTTTTCCTGCCACTGGGCGACTGATGGTAATATCTGATCCATAAAACACAGAATATCCAGATCAATGATCCGGGCTTCCCATCTTACCCGGCGAACGCGGCCTAGGCTGGCCTCTATCTTATGAAGCTTTTGCAACAATTCGCTTGCAGATAATTCCGTTTCCACAGCCACAACCGCATTGATAAACCAGGGCTGGTCC
Source organism: Emcibacter sp. (assembly GCA_021774875.1). Lineage (GTDB taxonomy): Bacteria > Pseudomonadota > Alphaproteobacteria > Sphingomonadales > Emcibacteraceae > Paremcibacter. Next base: position 30,332 of record JAJFIP010000298.1, on the reverse strand, counting down.
GACTTTGGAACAGGTTCTGAGCGGTAAAAACGAGATTGTTTTTTTACGACAATACCATAGTCTGCCATTGCTTCAATTGCTGTCTCCAGCACCTGTCGTGGCGTTGCAAACGCATCGCCGCTTAAATTGCTGCCTAAGCCAATTAATATCACATCATTTCCCATAAGAACCAAAATTGCTACCAAAAGTGCAAAAAATATAAAGATATGCTATAATATTCAAATATTTAATTTATTTTTTTAGGACATTACATCATGTATTTCCACCCCAATGAAAAACTGGCCCTCTTTATAGATGGTTCAAATCTGTTTGCCACTGCCAAATCCCTGAGTTTTGATATTGATTACAAACGCTTAAGAAGCTTTTTTGCCGAAAAAGGAATCCTGCTCAGGGCAAATTATTACACCGCCCTGTTAGAAGATCAGGAGTATTCACCGCTGCGTCCTTTGGTCGACTGGCTGGATTATAATGGCTACACCCTGATTACCAAACCGACCAAGGAATTCACCGACAGCAAGGGGGAAAAGAAGATCAAGGGCAATATGGATATGGAACTGGCCATCGATATGATGGGCATGGCCGATCATGTGGATCACATGGTGCTGTTTTCCGGCGATGGTGATTTCAGACGTCTTGTTGAAGCAGTACAGCGCAAAGGGGTCCGGGTCACGGTGATCAGCAGCACAAAAACAGCCCCACCCATGATTGCCGATGAACTGCGTCGTCAGGCCGATAATTTTATTGAGTTGTCGGGAATGCATGATGAATTTGGCCGTCCTTCCAATGGCAAGCATAATCACGATGGTCATCATTCCCATGAACCTACAGCCGGTCAGAAAAGCGAATAACAAATGACTGATAATCCTGTTAAAGCCGCCTTGATGTCGGGCGATGCGCCGGAGGACTGTGTGCTTTGCCCACGTCTGGTGGCGTTTCGCAAGGAAAACAAACAAAAATACCCGCACTTTTATAACGGCCCGGTGCCATCCTTCGGCGATAGCAATCCTGAAATATTGATCGTGGGTCTTGCGCCCGGGCTGAAGGGGGCCAATCAGACCGCCCGGCCTTTCACAGGGGATTATGCCGGAGACTTGCTGTTCGCTACCCTGACAAAGTTTGGGTTTGCCACAGGTACTTACCGCGCCCATGCCAGTGATGGCCTGACATTGCATAATATTCTGATCAGCAATGCTGTACGCTGTGTGCCGCCACAGAATAAAACCATCGCCGAGGAGGAAAATAATTGCCGACCTTTTCTCATAAACCAGATTAAAAATTATCCACGCCTGAAATTGATACTGGCTCTGGGTGGGGTTGCTCATAAGTCAGTGTTAACCACCTTCGGCAAGAAAAAATCCGCGTTCAAATTTGCCCATAATGCCATTCACTCTCTTGGGAATAATTTTGGCAAGGACATTACCCTGATCGACAGCTATCACTGTTCGCGCTACAACACCAACACCGGACGGTTAACGGTATCAATGTTTGAAGATGTCTTTCACAAGATAGATGAGTTTCTGAAATAATCATGCCAAAATTGTGATATGACAATCTGCGCGTGATTATGATACAGTCGCGCAATTAATTTTACTTGGAGGAAAGATTCATGATTCGTGTATTCACTTTTTGCCTGTCACTATTCATTGGCCTGACGGCATTATCATCAGCTCAGGACTTTAGCAAAGTGGAAATCAAGACCATCCCGGTTGGTGATGGTATTTACATGCTTCAGGGGGCCGGAGGTAATATCGGCATCTCCGCTGGCGAAGACGGTGTATTCATGATTGACGATCAGTTTAGCCCGCTGACGCCAAAAATTCTCAGCGCTATTGCTAATATTTCCAAAGAACCCATCAAATTTATGATCAACACCCATTGGCATTTTGATCATACCGGCGGCAACGAAAACCTTGGCAAAATGGGTGTGATCATTGTCGCCCATGACAATGTCTATGAAAGGCTCAGCACCGACCAATTCATCAAGGCTTTTAAAAGGGAAGTACCCGCCACCCCGAAAGATGGCCTGCCAGTGGTATCCTTCAACGATGAGGTGACATTTCACATGAATGGCCTTCATATTAAGGCACAGCATGTAAAGAATGCCCATACGGATGGTGACAGTATCATCATTTTCAAGGATAAAAATATCATTCACATGGGCGATACATTCTTCAATGGCTTTTATCCCTTCATCGATACCGGTTCCGGTGGCTCCATTTACGGCATGATAGATGTCGCTGCCACACTCCTGACACAAGTGGATGATAAGTCTAAGATAATTCCAGGACACGGACCACTGGCTAACAAACAGGACTTGCAGAATTACCATGACATGCTGGTTCAGGCCGTGAATGCGGTCAGGCCGCTGACCAAAAAAGGCCTGTCGCTGGAAGAAGCTATTAAGCTCGACCCGTTAAAAGATCTGAACGAAAAATGGGGCGGCGGATTTCTAAAACCTGATCAGTTTCTAGGCATAATTTATCAGACTATTGCCGATCATAATAAATAACAGGGCATTAAATATCCGTTCAGGAACCATTCAGGTAGGGAAAGCTATAGTGATTACAAGATGCAGTGAGCCTGTATGACATAAGCTATAAGGATCGGAATAATGAGCAAATTTAACCATATTGTAAAAATTTCAGTATTTGCACTGGCAATAGCCATCTTTGGTCTAGCCCCACTTGCACAGGCCAAGTCAGAACGCGGTCATAACAATCGCAGCAGCAGCCACAGCTTCAAAAATAAAGGCAGCAACCACAGCTTCAATCGGCACAGCAGCAGAAAAAACTTCAGCAATCGCAGCAGCAAGCGCAACTTCAGTAATCGCAGCAGCAGACGCAACTTCAACAGGCACAGCAACAGACGCAGCTACAGCAGCTATGGCTATAGGGGCAATTATGGTTATGGCGGCAGTTATGGTTATTACGGCGGTCACCGAGGTGGACACGGCGGTGAAGTTGCTCTGGGATTGCTGACGGGTGGGTTGCTGTTTTATGCCCTGACCGCCAATCAGAGAAACAATGATACGGTTTATGTCCAGCAGCAGCCAGTATATGTGCAGCCCGAACAACAGCAGCAATGGACGCAGAGACAGCCGGTGCAGCCGCAAAATCTGGATAGTTCCTGCCTTCAGGTACGGGAATATCAAACCACAATCACCGTTGGCAATCAGAGTGTGCCAGCATATGGCCAGTCCTGTCTTCAACCTGACGGGTCGTGGAAACTAGGCCCGGCCATCCCAGAACCCGGCTATTAGTCCACACTTATAAAATCCGATCTTCCGGCCCCCGAATTGATAACTTATATTCGGGGGCTTTTCTTTTGCCTGAAACCCGTTATATTATGCCAACAATATAAAAAGTCGGGCCATGTATGTCGTCTCACTCTTCAAAAAAAGTCATTTATGCAGCACTGATCGGTAATTTTCTCATAGCGATCACCAAATCCGCTGCTGCCGCCTATACCAATTCATCAGCCATGATGTCAGAAGCAATTCACAGTATTGTCGATTGCGGTAATCAGGGTCTGTTACTCTATGGCATTAAAAAATCCAAACGGCCTGCGGACAGAGCACACCCGTTTGGCTATGGTATGGAACTGTATTTCTGGACCTTTGTCGTCGCCATCCTGATATTTGCCATCGGGGCTGGCATCTCGCTTTATGAAGGCGTCACAAAAGTTATCACCCCCCATGCGGTGACCGACATCTATATCAACTATATCGTGCTCGGTATCGCCGTAATATTCGAGGGCGGTGCATGGTGGATTGCCTATAAAGAATTTAAACTCAGTCAGAGTGAGCCAAGCCTGATTAAGTCAGTCCTGAAAAGCAAAGACCCGACCATTTTCACGGTGCTGTTTGAGGACACCGCCGCCATGCTTGGTCTATTGGTGGCACTCGGCGGGCTGTTCATCGGGGACATGCTGAATATTCCGGAAATGGACGGCATCGCTTCAATCCTCATTGGCCTGATATTGGCCAGTACTGCCTTCCTGCTGGCTTATGAGACCAAAGGCCTGCTCATCGGTGAAGCCGCCAGCGGTGACGTGATAAGAACTGTCGAGGACATTGCCAGTGCCAAAGATGAAATAATCGCCATCAATGAAACCCTGACCATGCATATGGGGCCACAGGATATATTGCTCAACCTGTCTCTGGATTTCAAAAACGACATTTCTGCTGCCGAGGTCGAACGGGCGGTAAGTGAAATGGAACAGGAAATCAAAAGTCGCCTACCCGAAATCAAGCGCATATTCATTGAGGCTCAAAGTGGGGAAGTTGATTTAGGATGAAGATAAATCCTCATTCTGATTCTCACTTACGCCAGGGGGCGAAATCTTCCGGATTTTCTACCCAACCCGCCGGGGGTTTTGACTTGGGCGGAATGGCGGTATAATTTTCCGGCCCGATATTAAGGGACGTGACATCCATGACATAAGAATAGAGCGCCCAGCTTCCCGGCTCGCTGCGGGTGAATACCATCTTTTTGCCATCGGGAGAAAACGCCCCCATGCCATCCCAACCGTCATTGTAAGTAATCCGCCTCATGTATCGGCCATCAGCAAGATCGCCAAGGAATAGTTCCCAATTATTACGTGCCAGAATGCGAACCACCAGAAAATGCTTCCCGTCCGGGGCTGGAAATGGGGCCCAGTTGGTATCATTGGTAAAGGTGCGCTGCTGAACATCAAGATCATCGCCGACAATTTTCAAGGTGAAAATATTCATCGGGGTCTGAGTATGGGTGCCATTTTTCTTGTCCAGAGCCTCAAGACGTAGTCTCTCGCTATTTTTCCACGCCCGGAAAATCACCGTCTCGCTATCGGGCAGAAAATAGGCCTCACCCTCTTGCCAATCTTCGGTAAAGGTAAGCTGGGTCTGTTCTGTGCCATCGGCTTTCATGCGCCAGATGTCTGAATTTCCCTCTATCTGGCGGGAAAAGACAATCCATTTACCATCGGGAGAAAATGTGCTTTCCGCATCATACCACTGATTATTGGTCAGACGGCGCACATTGCCACCATCTGGGTCAGAAAGATAAAGCTCCGCCCCTTGGGGATAATCGTCATCACTGGACCAGTTTCCGGCGGGCATATCGGTCAAATGATCACGGGTCGAGGTCCAGACCAGTGTTTTCATGTCGGGCGAAAAATAAGAACAGGCATCCATGCCATGATCATTGATGCGGCGAATATCTTCGCCCTTGTCGGTAAAGACATAGGTCAGACTGCCGCCGACCTTGCCCGGTCCGGGGTCTTGGGCATCCGGGTCTTTGACCTGGGCGATAAGATGGATGCCGTCCGGCGCATAATAGGCCTCGCCGTTTTCAGGCAGATTTGGCACCTTATACATGGGCATCACTATTCTTAAGGGCACGGTGTAGCCTGCTCCCGTCATGGACAGCCCCATGGTGGCCAATACTGCCACGGTGCAAAAGATCAAAATAGTGCCAGCTTTTATTTTATTCATCAATGCCGCCTCAATTTCATTTAGGTGAATCAGACCATATATTATGATCAGCCTGACAGATTATTTTATTTTCTGACCACCACATGGACTCACCGGGGAATATTATACTATCATTGGAAAATCTGCTGATATTAAGGCAACTTCTCAGTATTCACTAAAGAAAGACAATATTTATGACCGCCCAAATTGATTACTATTTTTCATTCAGAAGCCCCTATAGCTATCTGTCCACACCGGGGGCCTTGGAAGTAGCAAGAAAATATGATGTTGATATTCACCTAAAGCCCGTATTACCGCTGGCTCTCCGAGACCCCGATTTCTTTAATATGGCTAACATGAAAAAAATCCAGTATATCATTCTCGACTGGCAGCGAAGGGCTGAAATGCTTGGTCTGCCCCATGAATGGCCATCACCGGACCCGATCGTGCAGGAACTGACCGAGCTTAAAATTGCCGATGAGCAGCCCTATATCCATCGTCTTATTTATCTGGGAATCGAAGCCGAAAGACGGGGCTGCGGCCTGCCCTTTGCCGCCGAAGTCTCAGCCATGATTTTTGGTGGCACCAAAAACTGGGATCAGGACGACCATATGACAAAGGCTTGCACCCGCGCAGGTCTTGACCTTGCTGACATGGAAGCAGCCATCGCAGACCCCATGTCCCACAAGGCTGAACTGGAAGATAATATGAAGGCACAGGATAAATGCGGCCATCACGGCGTTCCCACCTTCATTTATAACGGCGAGCCATTCTTCGGCCAGGACCGCATCGACAGCCTGTGTTTTCAACTGGAAAAAGATGGTCTGGCGCGGGGGTGAGAAAAGATTGCCCCCCTACCTATTTTCCTTCAACAACCGGCCCTTTTCCCGGTTCCAGTCGCGTTCTTTTTCGGTGGCCCGCTTGTCGTGGGCTTTTTTACCGACGGCCAGACCGATCTTGACCTTGACCCGGTTTTTGTCATTGAAATAGAGCGCTAGTGCCACCAAAGTCTTGCCCTTGCGCTGGATGGCGGCGGCGATCTTGTTGACCTCGCGGCGGTGCATGAGCAGTTTGCGCGGACGGCGGGCTTCGTGGTTATATCTATTGCCCATCTCATATTCCTTGATATAGGCATTGATCAGAAATAACTCGCCCATTTTTGCCTCGGCAAAGGCATCGGTGATATTGGCTTCCCCAGCCCGCAGAGATTTAACCTCGGTTCCGGTCAGTACAATGCCGGCCTCAAAATCCTCCTCAATATGGTAATTATACCGCGCCTTGCGATTAAGGGCGATGTTACGGTGAGCAGACTTTGATTTATCAGAAGCTTTTGACTTTGCCATTATCTCACGTCAGCAATCCGGCCTTTTCCATGGCACCCTTGACCAGCATTTTGGTTTCTTCACTGATCCCGACCATGGGCAGACGCATTTCTGCGGAACAGTTGCCGAGAAGCTCAAGACCGTATTTCACCGGGCCAGGATTTGGCTCAATAAACAGGGTATGATGCAGGGCGGTCAGCTTATCCTGTATGGCCAGTGCCGCTTTAAAATCACCTTCCTGACAGAAGTTCTGGAAATCGGAAAGCAGTTTTGGCGCAATGTTTGAGGCGACAGATATGCAGCCAACCCCGCCGTGGACATTAAAGCCAAGCGCGGTCTGGTCTTCGCCCGAAAGCTGGATAAATCTTTCGCCCATTGCCACCCGTTGCAAGGCGACCCGGCCAATATTTCCCGTGGCATCCTTGAGTGCAATTACATTATCCAGCTCGAAAAAACACCGCGCCATAGTATCAACGGTCATATCCACCACCGAACGGGACGGGATGTTATAAATCACCAGCGGCAGTTCGATGGCATCATTCAGAGCCTTAAAATGCTGATACAGGCCTTCCTGACTGGGCTTGTTATAATAGGGCATGGCGATCAGAGCTGCATCGGCGCCAGCGGCTTTGGCATGAAGCAGCAGGCTTATGGCTTCACTGGTTGAGTTAGAGCCGCATCCGGCAATGACCGGCACCCGTCCCTTGGCTTCATCGATACAGATTTCCGTAACCTGGTGATGCTCGTCATGGTCAAGGGTCGGAGATTCTCCGGTCGTACCGCACGGTACCAGACCATGAGTTCCCTGCTCAATCTGCCAGTTCACCAACGCACGGAAAGCCTTTTCATCGACCTGTCCATTGCTGAACGGGGTGACAAGGGCGGTAATCGATCCTTTTAACATGACATAGCTCCTTAAATATCCTCGTATGCTGGCAAAATAGTCTGCCTTTAAGCGGACTGCAAGTCATGAATTTTTAAAGGGATGGTTGGCGCAGGGTGTTAATAAAAAAAAGGTGGGAATAAATTCCCACCTAGTCAGGCTATAATAGCCCAGAGCAGTAAACTAAATTAGCAAAGATTATCGGTCCATTTTTTTCATTTTTTTAATAACATGCATTTTTTTGCGACGATCTTTTTTATTTAATATCCCGTCATCATTATGATCCATACGGATAAAACTACGCTCACCTCTGGCATCAAATTCAGCCTTGGAAATATTGCCGTCACCATCCCCGTCAAATTTGCTGAAATGTTTTTGCGCTTTTTTCTGCTTGGCCAGTTCCTTGGCTTTTTTGTGCAATTCCTTCTTTATTTTGCCAAGTTCGGCAAATTCTTCTGCATTAAGTTTGCCATCGCCATTTTTATCTGCTTTTGAGAAATTCCTGGACCGAAAATCCTTAAATTCCTGTGAGCTGACAGAACCATCATTATCAGCATCCATCAATAGATGCATCATGTGGCGGGCATTCTTCTTTCGCATCATACGATGATCCCCCATCATTTTGGTCATATCATGGTCGCCCTTCATTTTTATGACATGAATTTCTTTTTCTTCAGCAAAAACTGCACCAGAAAAAGACATGGTCGCTACTGAAGCCAATGTAATAAGCGTTAATTTCTTCATTTCTATTCTCCAAAAATAAGGTTTCATGTTCAAAAACCCCTCTCCATGTATAGTAATACGGTATATGTCACAAAATCCTGCGATTATTTTTTTGCGGGTGCCTGCTCTGGCAATCTCTGCACGAACCTGACCATAAACAATACCATTAAACACAGGCCGGCCATGAAATAATAGGTCTTACCGCCAAACAGACTATAAAGTGGTCCTGACAAAAGCATCACCAAGCCAAGGGAAAGTCCCATTGGCACTGAACTATAGAGCGACTGGGCGGTAGTAAAATATTTATCCGGCACCCGGCTTGACAGAAAATACATAGCGACCAGATGAGACGCCCCATAAGTCAGACCATGAAATGTCTGGACAAGAAACAGCAAAGGCAGGGATGCTGTCATTGCCAGAACCACCCAGCGCACAACACCAAATGCCGCAATGGTGGCCAGCATATGCATGGGACGAAAACTGGTGATAATCCTGCCGGCGAAAATAAATACCACTATTTCTGCAATGACTCCAATGCTCCACAAGGCCCCTATGGTTTCATTATCTATGCCCTGTGATGCCCAATGATAGCTGCCCAGAACATAGATAAAGCCATGACTCATCTGGATCAGACTCAGCACCACCAGAAACATAATAAAATTCGTATTTGTCAGCAGGAACTTTAGCGGTGATATGTCTCCGGCCTCTTCTTCTGTGCTAAAGGGGACAGGTTTTCGCCGCTCTCTTGGCAGCAGGAATACGGTAATAAAAGTAATTACCAGACTGCCAACGCAAAAATACAGGAAATTGTCATAGCCAAAATAATCAAGATATTTGCCGAAAACAACGGACGTTATGACAAAAACCACCGAGCCCGCAGAACGCACGCGACCATATTGCAGATTATATTTATCGCATGTCCTGACCGCATAGCTTTCCATCAATGGTGACACCGAATGAAACGCTATGGAAAATAATATTGTGATCAGGACAAAAGCTGAAAAGCTGGTAATGAAAAAATAGCCAAGAAAAAACAGGGTTGCAAGGGCCATCAGCGCCAACATAGGTCTGCGCACTGTTCCCCATTTATCGCATAATTGGGCTATTAAAGGTGATGCCAGTACTTTCAGAAAAGACGGCAGACCGATTAAAAACCCTATTTCACCGGGCGACATCCCAACTCGTGCCAGCCATAATGCCCAAAAAGGCAAAGCTATCCCCACATATATGAAAATCCCGCCATAGACACTGCCAACCTTAAAAGCGACCAGATTATTCGGCCCATTATTTTTTTCTGCTGCGGTCATTGGGTGGACTACCAGTTGAATATCTGAAAGCTGATATAGGCCCTTAATTTAAGTCCTAGTCAATGTTTTTCTTTTGCCACCAGTCGCCGGATTTCATTCTGGCCCGCTGAGCAAATTTATCATCCAGCCACAGGGCTATTTTCCGTGCCCGCCCCCCGGCTAACCATTGCCACGCCCTGTTATACCATTTGCGGTAATCCCTATTGTAGGGGCAGACCCGGATACAGATGGAACAATCTGTATTCTGATTGACCCAGAATTTAAAGCATTTCTCGGCGTCAGTGGACCATTTGACAACGCCTTTCAGATTTGAGCGATTAAAGGTATGATCAGAAGGCGCATCAAAACTGATGGCTTTTGGCGGGCATCCTTTGGCACAGCGGTTACAGATTTCGCAGAATTCCTTCACCCCGAAACTCATGGGCGTGTCAAACACCAATGGCATATCTGTAAATATTTTACCAAGACGCAACCGCGCCCCGAATTCCGGCGTTATCAGCAAACTATGGCGTCCGCCTTCGCCAAGCCCCGCCTGAATACCAAGCGGCACGGCCAGCGCACTGTCATTCATGGTGGCATAAGCCCGGTAGCCCAGATTACGGATATATTGCGCCATGGTGAGCAATGTCACGCAGTCATTGGTATATCCCATGCCCGTAGCCGACCCGGCCAGTGCGGACGGAACGGTGGCCGTAAGATCCTTATCCATGGCTTCACCTACGACGATGACACCCGTCAGGTCATCAGGAATATCAATGGGCTTGGATTTACCATTAGTGTCATAAATACCGTCATACATCCAACGCTCATCATAGGCACAGAATCCCACCAGATCCGCGCCGGAAAAAACCGCGACTTTCCGGATGTCATCAGTAGCCTGCGCGGCTGATTCAAAAGCATAGGGTTCATGCCAGCCATCATCATGGGAAGTAAAATGATCCTGAAATCCTTCCCTGCGGCCTGCCTTCTGCTCCCGAAATAAATTGCAGACATGCCATGCGGCATTTCTGAGGGCATAATCACGCTGGCTAAAACCATCCGACTTACGCGCCTTGGCATGGGGCATATAATAGCCCCGATAAAAATCTTTGGTTTTTTGACTGGAAACCTCATCATCCCATCGGGCACGGCAGAAAACATCATCCCTTTGACAGAATTTCTCAAATGTATCAAGTACTTCGATGCCAGTCAGGTCATCAATTTCTCTGGCATAATTAAAATAATTTTTCAGATTAGATTTTTTTACCGTCATGGAATAGTCTTTTGCAGGTATGCTTGATCTTATATCAATTCTTCTGATACACAAGCAGTAGGAAATCATTGTGCAAGCATATCAAAATAATGTTTGATGTCAAACTATTTTCTGTAACAATATAATATCATTACTTCTATTTATATAAATAGGTGAAATAACATGACAAATAATGATTTGAGCTATGGCATGCTGGATAAAATGGTTGGCCTGGAACTACGCAAGGCACAGTCTCTGGCCGCCCAGACTTTTTTACAGGTTCTGGGGGGACGTATCCTGCCCGGACATTTCACCATTCTGATACTGATTGCCAATAATCCCGGGCAAAGTCAAAGCCGGATTGCCAAAGCTGCGGGGCTTGATCGCTCCTCTCTGGTGCCAGTGTTGAAGCAATTTGAAAAAGATGACTTGATCAACAGGGTCTCGGCCCGCAATGACAGGCGATCAAAAACCATGACCATCACCTCCAGTGGCAAAAAATTCATAAAAAAATATACGGGGGAAATCCAGAAGCTAGAAGATACGCTGATTGAAGGTCTGGGAAAGGACAATCATGCAAAGCTTTCAGAACTTCTGATCCAGTTACAGGAATTGCTAAAAAAAAGGTGAATAACCCGATGATTAATAACTTTTCTGATACAGGACTTCCTCCAGTTCTTCACCTGTCATTTTCAGAACCCTGCCCGCAATGGCATATGAAAAACCTGCCCTGCACATGCTGGCCAATTCCTTTTCCACAAGCTCCTGTCCGTCATGGAGGGTACTGAAAGCACCGAATCTTCTTTTCCGAGCATATTTGATGGCAGCCAGAAAATCCATGTCCTCATATTGTTCCGATAAATTCCCCATGACCTGCTCCACTATGTCAGCCGAGACCCCTTTGGCCATTAATTTCTGAACAATCTTTATCTTTGAATTACCACTACGGAGCAGTGACTTCGCCCGGGCCTCGGCAAACTGCCTGTCATTGACAAGATTTTGTTGTACTGCCTTTTGAACGATGTCTTCAATCCAGCTCTTTGCCTGTGAATATATCTCATGCTCATCAGTATCAGGTAACCGTCGTCTGACTTTGCGATCCAATATCTGTGCAAGGTTTTTTTCCGTGGTTGCAAATCTTTGCAGGTAGTTATAGGTTGCTCGCACCAGATAATCTCTTGTCAGGGCAGTTTTTTTAGATTTTCTTTTTTTCATAATAAAACAATATCAGAGTCACATGATTGAAAATAGAGCACCAAGTCATTTTATTTACTTAATACTACTTGCCCTGTTCTGGGGCAGTGCGTTCATGTTTGTCAAAATTTCACTGGATAGCATAACTCCGCTGACCATTGCCGCCTTGCGCATCGCTATCGGGGCTATTGTCATAACCGTCATTGCTTTGAAAATGGGTGTAAAACTCCCCCGTGAGCTTTCCGAATGGGTTCAATGTACTATTGTCGGTGTAACAGGTACGATTCTTCCCTTTTTGCTGGTGAACTGGAGCATCCAATATGTCCATAGCTCTCTGGCGGCCATATGTATGTCTTTGACTCCACTTTTTACCATGACCCTTGCCCATTATATGACCCATGATGAAAAATTCAGCGTAAAAAAATTAATTGGGATAGTCTTCGGTTTTGTTGGTGTGGGAAGTCTGTTTTACGGCACTATGACTGAATTGGATAGTTCTCCAATAATGCTTCTGGCACTATCTGGGTTAGTGGCAACTGCATTTTTCTATTCATTAGCCGGAGTTCTGGTCAAAAAACTTAAAAATAAAGACCCGCTTAGCACAGCTTCTGCCATGTTGATCAGCGCGACCTTGATCACCATTCCCCTTGCCTTGATATTTGAGCAACCATGGGCCCTCAACCCCACGGCACCAGCCATATATTCCATTCTGATACTGGGCATAGTGGCAACAGGAATAGCATCATTAATATTATTTCATCTGACCCATCTGGCCGGAGCAACCTTTGTATCCTATAACTCCTATCTGATTCCTCTTGTGGGCATGGCAGCAGGCTATATTTGGCTGAATGAGCCCTTAAAAGCGACATATATAGTATCCGCCTCATTCATTTTAGCTGGAATTTATCTGGCAGAAAAAAGAAGAAAAATCGCCGCGTCAGAACCAACAACCAAGAAATAGGTTGGAAAGTCGCTCAACAAGCTATAAAATGCCCAATTATTAAAAAACGATAAAATAAAATGCTTGCGATACCGAGCAACAAAATGTATCGAAGGTGAAAGAATCAGAACTGGGAGACTTAGCGAATTTCGCAGGCTTCCTGTTAAGGTGGTGGATGTATCCACGGGAAAAAACGAATGATTTTGAACATACATGCGTGAACCAACTCCTACACATGACCCGACCCTTCCCCGCAGGCTTGCTGATTTTGGCACCCTTCTGGAAGCAATTGAGTATGCAGCTAAAGGCATCCGGGGCCTTAATTTCTATTCCCCACGAGGTGAACTGGAAACCAGCATAAGTTTTGCTAAAATATGCAAAAAGGCGCAGGAAATAGGGCGACGCTTCATCCATTTCGGTATTGAAAAAGGCTCTCGCGTAGCCCTGATTGCAGAAACCAGCGATGAGTTTGTCTATTATTTTATCGGCTGCCAATATGCCGGATTATTACCTGTACCACTGCCACTACCCACTTCTTTTGGTGGGCGTGAGGGATATACCAGCCAGCTTAATCAACTTATGAAAAGTTGCGGCGCGACGGTGGCCATTTCAGCCTCCTATATGCTGCCATTGCTGGATGAGGCCACATCCGGTTTGAAAAAGATGAAGTTTGTCGGAACTTCGACCACATTTGAAGCTCAGGCATCACTCAGAGAAATTAGAAAAATCTCCCTTCCCGAAGCACAGCCGGAAGATCTGGCCTACCTGCAATATTCATCCGGCAGCACACGTTTCCCTCACGGTGTTGCCGTAACCCATAAATCACTTCTGGCAAACTGCCACGGTATTGGCGGCGAAGGCATGAATCTTACCGAAGATGACCGGATAGTATCATGGTTGCCCTTTTACCATGATATGGGGCTGGTCGGCGCCTTACTGTCCCCGATTACCAACCAGATCACGACAGATTACCTGGCGACAGAATCTTTTGCCCGTCGGCCCCTGCAATGGTTAAAACTTATTTCCAGAAACAAAGCGACACTGTCCGGTGGCCCCACATTCGGCTATGACATCTGTGCCCGTCGTGCTGGCCCCACTAAAATCGCTGATCTGGATTTATCATCATGGCGCGTTGCCAGCATTGGCGGCGATATGATCAGGGCTGATGTACTGACAAAATTTCAGGAAACCTTCAAAGAGGTCGGTTTTAAAAATACGACCTTCCTGCCAAACTATGGTCTAGCGGAATGCACGTTAGCGGTGAGTTTTGCCCGCCTGAATACAGGCTTTGAAATTGATCTGGTGCATGAAAAAGTATTATCCGGAGAAGAAAAAAACCTGAAAAAATTCAAGGTTAATGGTAACGGCGTGAGTTATCGTAGTGTTGTAAACTGCGGTGTTCCCCTGTCTGAATATGAACTTGAAATCCGTGATGACAATAATGTTGATCTGGGGGAGTATCAGATTGGCCGGGTATGCGTGCGGGGAGCCAGCGTCATGGTCGGATATTTTCAAGACCCAGAAGCAACCCATAATTGCCTGTCCGAGGACAGATGGCTTGATACCGGTGACATGGGATATATGAAAGAAGGTTCCCTCTATATTATTGGCCGGGTTAAAGACCTGATTATTATTAATGGCAAAAACCACTGGCCACAGGATATTGAGTGGGCGGTTGAGCAACTGGATGATTTGCGCTCCGGTGATATCGCCGCCGTTTCCATTCCAGGCGAACGTGAGGAAGAAGTTCCTGCCATTCTGGTTCAATGTCGCACCCGTGACGAAGAAGAACGGACCGCAATGGAAAGCAAAATTAAAGACACTGTTCATTCCATGATCGGAATTTCCCCTATCGTTGCCCTGATCCCGCCGCGCTCCCTGCCGCGCACATCCTCTGGAAAATTAAGTCGGGTCAAGGCAAGAAAACAATATCTTGCCGGTGAATTAGTGGTTTAGACCTTGGCGTCAAAAATAGCAGCAGTCACAGGAGCTACCGGATTTGTTGGCACCCACCTGATCCGTGAACTGGTTGCTCAGGGTTATATGGTCAAAGCCCTGACCCGCCGCCCCCAACCAGAATCAGTAAATATAGAATGGATTTCCGGCGATCTCGAAAATATCCCTGCGTTAGGGCGTCTCATCGAAAAAACTGACGTAGTTTTTCATCTGGCTGGGCTGATCAAGGCCCGCACAGCAGAAGATTTCAGCCGTATCAACAGCCAGAGCGTAACAACGCTCATGGACATTCTTGCTAAATCGTCTGCCAAACCTCATTTGGTTCTTTTGTCCTCTCTATCCGCACGGGAGAGGGATTTATCACATTATGCTGAAAGCAAACGTAAAGGTGAAGAAAACCTGATAGCGCATGGGGCAGACTTGCCCTGGACCATACTTCGCCCACCCGGAATATATGGACCGAAAGACAGGGAAACTCTAAAAATTTTCAAGGCCATTTCTGCCCGGATAGCACCCCTGCCCGGCGGACCGGAAAACAGAACATCATGGATATATGCGCCAGATCTGGCCCGCGCCATGATAGCGGTGTCAAATAACCAGAAATGCTTCGGAAAGATACTTGATGTTGATGACGGCACAAAGAATGGGTATTCGATTAAGGAAATGTATGATACAGCCTCTGATATTCTTGACATCAGTCCTATTCAGTTCGTTCTGCCAAAAGCTATTTTAAAAACTTTTGCGCATGTAAATGTCTTATTTTCAACAATTTTCGCCTATACCCCCATGGTCACACCGGAAAAAGTCAATGAATTATGTTACCCGGACTGGATATGTCACGGGCCACATGTTATGAAAATGACAAATTGGAAACCGGAAACAGACCTGAAACAGGGGTTTAAAAAAACCCTGAAGTGGTATAAAGAAAATAACCTGATATAAATTCACTATAACTTAATTATTCCAGTTGGAAGCATATATGACCCAGAATGTTGATGAAATTTTTAAGCAGATTTGCTCGCTCATTGAACCCTTTAACACTAAAAAGGTCACCTTGAGCAGGGACACGATTTTCAGTGTTGATCTGGAGCTTGATTCCCTGACGGTGATGGATCTTCTGGCTGAAATAGAGGATGAATTTGACATTACTGTTCCCCTTAACCTGCTACCAGATCTGGAAACAGTCGGCCAATTCACCGATGCCGTACAGAAATTACTTGCTGAAGAATCACTGGACGAATAATGACACTTGATCTCTTTGAAAAATTTGACCCGATCCTGAATGATTACAATGGCTTGCCAGAAGGAGAAGCAAATCCCTTCACCGTCAGCATGGAAAAAGTCCTGTCCCCGACAACGGCTATCATCAATGGTCGGGAAACTATCTTGGCGGGTACCAATAATTATATGGGGATGACCTTTAATGCGGAATGTATGGCGGCAGCGCAGGAAGCCCTGACCAGTCTGGGAACCGGCACCACCGGGTCGCGGGTACTGAACGGAACCTACGATGGCCATAAGCAGTTGGAAGAATGTCTGAAAAAATTTTATGATACTGACTATGCTATTGTTTTTTCCACCGGCTATCAGGCGAATCTCGGGGTAATAGCAACCTTGGCTGGCCCCAAAGATTATGTGGTGATTGATGCGGACAGCCATGCCAGCATTTATGATGGCTGCGCTCTGGGTAATGCCACAATTGTACGTTTCAAACATAATGATCCAGAAAATCTTGATAAAAGACTGGCCCGCATCCGCAGAAATGATCCTGAAGCCGGTATTCTGGTGGTTCTGGAAGGGGTCTATAGTATGCTCGGCGATCAGGCCCCGTTGAAAGAACTGACCGAAACATCCAAGAAACATCATGCCCATGTACTGGTGGACGAAGCCCACTCCATCGGCGTATTTGGAGAAACCGGGCGCGGTGTTGCTCAGGAACAGGGTGTTGAGGATCAGGTAGATTTCATCGTTGGCACATTCAGCAAAAGCGTTGGCACTATTGGCGGATACTGCGTCTCAAACCATCCAAAATTTGAAGCACTGCGTCTGGTCTGCCGGCCTTATATGTTTACAGCTTCCCTGCCGCCATCTGTTGTGGCTTCTGCCACCAAGGCACTGGAGCTTATTGCCAGCACCAACCTGCGCAGCAAGCTTCTAAGCAATTCCATGAAGCTTAACAACGGACTGGATCAGGCCGGATTTAAAATGGGGACCACAGGCGAAAGCCCTATCGCCGCCATAATCGTAGCAGACCAGAATACCGCCATCGCCTTTTGGGGAGAAATGATCAGGGAAGGCGTTTATGTCAACCTGGCACTGCCGCCAGCCACACCTAATGGCTTGAATCTGATGCGTTGCAGCCTGTCTGCGGCCCACACATTAGAACAGATTGAATTTATGTTGGAAAAATTTACCCTTGTTGGTGAAAAATTGGGCTTGTTGCAGAATGTTTCTGAAACTGCCCTAGCTTAATGTGACAAATTTCAGGCTATCGGTAACGGTCACAAATAATTCGCCTGTTTCATCTGTTTCATAGTAACTGCCATCAAGAACGAACGGCGTTTGCAGCACAATTCTGGCATGCTGAATTTCGGCTATGATATTACCCGCGTGATTTATGCCGTCATAATTTCCCCGAAGCATAAGTTTCCCGGTTTCAAATACCGCCTTTGGGGTATCTTCAACGCTGATAAAATGCGCCTTGTCCTGCCTTCTATTCTGCCCGATTGATACGCCCCAGAAGGCCTTGTCCAGAGTGGTAATCAGCACCATAAAAAAATCACCAACTACCGCACCACGCTGATTGCGGTTTATTCGGATGGCATTTTCAAGACTGGCTTTTCCCATGGCACCAAGATAAGCATTTTTTAGCAACAGAGAAATATTCAGCCAGTTTCGCAAATAAAATAATAAACCTTTAGAGGATATTTTCCCTTTAAATATATTTTTCTGCTTGATTATTTCGCCAGCGCAAAAGAAAAGTCCGTAAAGATAACCGACCCCTCTTACCCCTTCCAGTTTGATCAGAGGATATTCAGTTACCTTATCCTGCAAATCTCCTTTTTGATGGTGGAGGAGAATGGTCTTCAAGACCTTATGTGGTTCTGAGCGTATTGCACCAAGATTTCCCGCAACAATATTATTGTCACCTACTGGCAGAATGGCCAGGGGAATATCTGCCCCCTTAAATATGTCTTTTTCTATAATAAATTCAAAAATTGCCGTGGTCAGTGCCCGGTCACCCAGAATAACGATGGCTTCAACGTCTGTTTGCTGAAATCTTGTCAGAGCTTCGGCAATATCTTTATGCTTTTCAACTTCGTAGTGGAATATTCCCGAGCCGCTGGAAATAACAGCACGGATTTTTTCCATCTCACCATTCCCCTTAAAAGAGGATGGGCTACTTAAAATAGCGATAATTCCCAACTAAATTTCCATTATTCAAAAACAATTATTTTTTTCTAGTCTCATAAAAACCACAAATAGAGATCATTAAGCAAAAAAATATTTATAAGTCTGCACCCTAAATGCTATAAGCGTGAAATTAAGAAATTTCCAGATTAAAAGCGACTAAATGCTGAAAAAAATTGATAAATATATTTTGCAGATAACTATTCTACCTCTGCTGGTGACTTTAGGCATATCTGCAATGTTGTTATTGCTGGAAAAAATGCTCAGCCTTTTTGATTTTGTCATCAATCAGGGCGGACCAATCGATATTGTCTGGCGTATGCTGGGTAATCTCATGCCGCAATATTTAACATTAGTACTGCCCCTGTCCGTATTTCTGGGCGTATTGCTTGCCGTGCGCAAGCTTGCCCTTAACAGTGAACTGGATGCTTTACTGGCATCTGGTATGAGCCTCAACCGCCTTGTTCTACCCAGTATTTACGTTGCAGTTTTCCTGCTTATTGTCAATGTCATTGTGGTGGGATTTGTCCAGCCCTATAGCCGCTATACCTATCAGGGTCTGGTCTTTGACATTCGCAGCGGCGCACTCGGCGCCAGCATCAAAGCCGGGGAATTTACCGACCTTGGTGATGGTCTGACGCTCAGGATCGAAGAATCGCTGGATTCTGGCCGGGAGCTCATTGATATATTTGCTCAAAAAGAATCTGAAAATGGCCGAATTCAATCCATCAGTGCCAAAAAAGGCAATTTTTTTATCTCTCCCGACAAACGTTATATGATCCTCAGACTCTATGATGGAATGCTTATTGATCTGGATATAACCCAGAGCCGACCCAGCATCGTAAATTTTGATATGCATGATCTGCCGCTGGCTGTACCAAATTTTGCCAGTTTCCGGGACCGGGGTGAAGAAGCCAAGGAAATGACCATCATTGAACTTTGGGATAAGCGCGGCAGTGAAGACCCTGCGATAATTGCCATGCTTCATTCCCGGATGGCCCGCGCCCTTTCCATCCTGATCGTCCCGTTTTTGGCCCTGCCCCTGGGTCTGGTCGCCAAAAGGTCAGGCCGGGCACTTGGAATCACTGTAGGGGTTGTCATACTGCTCATTTACCATAAGTTACTGGAATTTGGCCTTGGGTTTTCCGCCACAGGAGACATATCTCCATGGCTGGCCATATGGGTTCCCACTTTGTGTCTGATCCTGCTCACCGTCAGGCTGTATTACATCGGAGCCTATAAGGTGGGCGGCATGCCATTAAGGCGTATTGAGATAATCTACGAAGTGATAATGGAAGCCATAAGCCGACTGATCAAGCGCATACGGATTGCAGGCTGATATGGAAAAATTTATCAAATATTCCAGTCATTTAGGTGGGTTAGTTGATCCGGGTAGTATGGATGTCTATGTGGCCAAGTTATTTGCCACCCGATATATATTTATTTTGGTTGGGCTGGTGGCAACTCTGCAAATGCTGGATCTGTTGTCGGAATCTGATAACATTCTGGCGGGTGAAGGCGCGGTATATTCTGACCTCTGGCATTATGTGACTTTACGGGTGCCTACCTTATTGTCTTTGTTTTCCCCCTTCGTCGCCCTGCTGTCAGCCATCATGTGTCTAGCCGGTCTTAATGTTCATAGTGAGATTGTCATTATGAAAGCATCGGGCTGGTCTGCTTTCAGAATTATCATGCCGATGATACTGATGTCCCTGCTGATTGCCTGTCTGCATTTTGTTTTCACCGAGACTGTTACAATCGGCGCCAAGGCTGAATTGAGAAACTGGAAAGAAAATAAATATGCCGCAGACCTGCCCCCTGCACCGGATACGGTATATGATGCTTGGGTCAATGACGGTAATAACCTGATCAAGGCGGAAAGTGCCAGCCGAAATGGCAGTATTCTGCTTTTAGATAAGGTTACCCAGTATATCCGGGATAAGGACATGCGCGTCACCTCGCTTATCAAGGCTGATTTTGCCGTATACCGAGATGGTAAATGGACTATGTTTGAGGTCAGGGAATTCGATATTCGGACCCTGAAAGTTACCCCAATGGAAAACCTGCTCTGGGATACGGACCTTCCCCCGGAACGTTTTATTGCGCTGGCCCTAAAACCTGATCAGGTTAATCTTCAACGCTTACGCAAAGCCATTACCCAGTTGGAAAAAGAAGGCCATAATACGGCTAGTTTTGAAACTATGCTCTATCAGAAATTTGTCGCCCCCTTAAGCACATTGCTGATGCCATTGCTTGCGGGACTTGCAGCATTTGGTTTGCATCGCGGTGGCGGTTTATTCGGACGAATTGCCCTGACGGGGGCTATGGGGTTCAGCTATTTTGTCATTAACAATCTTTTTGTCGCGCTCGGTCAATATGGCGCAGTTCCCCCTGTGATTGCAGCCTGGCTGCCATTTTTGCTGTTTTTCCTCACCGGGACAAGTTTCATCCTGCTCACTGAAGAATAGAGAAATTAAATGACATCACCTGTCACCATCAAAGAAGTGATAAATAAAAAAGATCTGATGCAGTTCGTCAAATTACCCTGGACCCTGTATAAAGATGATCCCAATTGGGTAGCCCCCCTGATTATGGAACGAATGGAAGTTCTTGACCAAAAGAAAAACCCCTTTTTTGAGCATGCCCAGGCAAAACTGTGGCTCGCCTGCAAAGATGGTGAGATCGTAGGACGTATTTCAGCACAGATTGATGATCTTGTGGAACAATATCACCATGAGAAAATAGGCCATTTCGGCTTTTTTGAATCAATCAATGATCCTCAGGTGGCAAATGTCCTGATGGATACCGCCTGTGACTGGTTAAAGGAACAGGGCCGCAACAGCGTTATGGGTCCGTTCAGCCTGTCCATCAATGAAGAAACCGGTATGCTGGTGGAGGGTTTCGATACCCCGCCCAGTCTGATGATGAACCATGCCCAGCCCTATTATCAGGATTTGATGACTGGATATGGCATGGAAAAAATCAAGGATTTATGGGCTTATTACCTGAATATAGAGAAAGAAATTCTCCCCCCCACAATTGATAAATTGATCAAACGCAGCATGCGGGATGGCAAAGTCAGGCTACGCAGCATTAATATGAAAAATTATGAGCAAGATCTGAAAACTATCCTCGATATATATAATGATGCCTGGTCAGATAACTGGATGGCCCTGCCCTTTACCGAAGCAGAACTTGAAAAAACCGTTAAAGATATGAAATTACTAATCCGGGAAGATTTGACTTATATAGCCGAATATGACGGCGTACCCATGGCTATGATGGTGACATTACCTAACCTGAACGAGATTATCGCTGATCTGGATGGACGTTTATTTCCCTTTGGAATTCTTAAACTGTTATGGCGACTGAGAATTAATCCCAATTATAAAACGGTTCGTGTACCACTTATGGGCGTTAGAAAAGAATTGCAGAATACAGTGGTTGGCGGGGCCATGGCCTTTGCCTTGATCGAAGAAAGCAGATTTCATATTGCCGGGGCCGGAAGCACCCATGCAGAACTGTCATGGGTTCTGGAAGAAAATACCCGACTGTCAAAAATGCTGGAAACTATCGGCTGCTGGCGGTATAAAAATTATCGTCTATATAGCAAGAAGCTGCAGGATTAAGACATATTCCTGCCATAGTGACCATCTATTTACTTGATTAATAATAATATGCACCAAGGTTAGAAAATATGCCTGATAAACTAAAAATAAAACCCAAAAAAACCTTATTCCAAAGAACAAAAACATATTTCTTAACGGGTCTTGTGGTGGCCTCTCCTGTGGGGATCACCATTTATCTCGCACTGGCTTTCATTGATCTGATTGACCGGAATGTCAAGCCATTGATACCGGCAATCTATAATCCGGAAACTTATCTGCCTTTTCCTTTGCCCGGCCTGGGACTGGTTTTTCTGTTTTTAATGCTGACATTTTTGGGGTTTTTTGCCGCAAATTATCTCGGCAAAACCCTGATCAGGATTGGCGAGAGAATTCTGAACCGGATGCCCATTGTCAGAAGCGTTTATAACACCCTGAAACAGATTTTTGAGACGGTTGTTTCCGAAGAAAAAAGCAGCTTCCAGGAAGTAGTACTGATCGAGTACCCGCGTAAAGACCTGTGGGCGATTGCATTTATCTCTGGGGAAAATACCGGAGAAATACAATCAAAGTTACCGAAAGATGTGATCAACGTGTTCCTGCCGACAACGCCAAACCCCACATCGGGTTTTTTATTATTCGTGCCCAAAAAAGACATTATCCGCCTCGACATGTCCCCCGATGAAGGGGCAAAATATGTTATTTCCGCCGGGCTTGTAGACCCGAGTGTTCTGCCCGTCAAAAAAGATGAAAAAAGTTAACCTGAAGTAAGGTACCGCACCCCTTCATCGCGCTCAAACAGATAAAGCAGGATTCTGAGTGCCTGCCCCCGCTCGCCTTTCAATTCGGGGTCTTTCCCGAGTATCAGTCGCGCATCATCCCGTGCCATGGCAATCAGTTTGCCATGCTCCTCAAGACTTGCCACCTTGAAATCCGGCATACCGCTTTGGCGTGTGCCGAGCAATTCACCTGCCCCGCGAAGGCGCAAGTCTTCTTCGGCGATGACAAAACCGTCATCACTTTCGCGCATGATTCTAAGGCGGGATTTTGCCGCCTCGCCCCGTAAATTGCCATAGAGCAACAGGCAGGTTGACTGTTCGGCCCCGCGCCCGACCCGACCCCGCAACTGATGCAGCCCGGACAGGCCAAATCTTTCGGCATGTTCGATCACCATTATGGTCGCTTCAGGAACATCAACCCCGACTTCAACCACGGTGGTGGCTACCAGAATATCAATATCCCCGGTAACGAAACGATCCATAGCCGCGTCTTTTTCTTTAGTCTTCATCCGCCCGTGAACCAGTCCAACCCTTGGGCCGAAAATCTGTTCAAGATGACGGAATCTTTCCTCTGCCGCAGCAAGATCCAGCACTTCGGATTCTTCCACCAAGGGGCATATCCAGAAAGCCCTTGTGCCGCCCGCAATGGCCCGCACAAGTCCCTGTACCACTTCATCAAGTCTGCCGAGCGGTATGGTTCTGGTATCTACGGACTTGCGTCCCGGTGGTTTTTCATGGAGTGCGGACACATCCATATCGCCGTAAAAGGTCAGGGTCAAGGTGCGCGGTATGGGCGTTGCGGTCATGGCCAGCACATCCATAGTGGCCCCCTCGCGGCTCTTGGATGATAACGCCATACGCTGCTCCACACCAAAGCGGTGCTGTTCATCAATCACCGCAAAGGCAAGGTCATGATAGATCACATCCTTTTGAAACAAGGCATGAGTACCCACCAGAATATCGATGTTTCCCGACTGCAGGTCATCAATCAGTTTTGCCCTTGCCTTGCCCTTGTCCCGTCCGGTAAGGATGGCAACCTTAACATCCATGCCTGCTGTCATCTCGCTCAAGCTGGCATAATGCTGGCGGCTGAGAATCTCGGTCGGTGCGATCATCGCTGCCTGTGCGCCATTTTCCACTGCTACCAGCATGGCAAGCAGGGCCACCACCGTTTTACCGCTGCCCACATCGCCTTGAAGCAAACGCATCATGGCATAGGGCCGGGCTAAATCCTGCTCAATTTCAGCCCCGGACTGCACTTGTGCGCCTGTTAAGGCATAGGGAAGATTATCCAGTAATTTCTGTATCAAATGCCCTTTGGCAGTCAGGGAACGGCCTTTTTTTCTGCTATTCTGCTGTCGCATAATTTCTAACGCCAGCTGATTGGCGAGAAACTCATCATAGGCCAGTCTTTGCCGGGCTGGACTGTCCACTTGCAGGTCAATATGATTCTTCGGCTGGTGAGCCATATTCATGGCATCAAACCATGTGGGCCAGTCTTCCCGTTTAAGCAAAGATTTATCCTGCCATTCAGGAAGCTCAACCAGCCTTTCCAAGGCCCCACGGACTATTTTTGCCATAACCTTGGTACTGATACCCGCTGTCAGGGGATAGACAGGCTCTACGCCCGGAATTTCTGCTTTCTGGTCGGGGTTGAGCATATAATCAGGATGGGTCATTTGAAGTTGATTGTTGTAAATTTCCACCTTGCCACTGATCAGCCGTTCTTCACCCTCGGGCAACTGGCGCTGGATATAGTCACCCTTGACATGAAAAAAAATAAGCTGCAGACGACCTGTGGCGTCATGACACCAAACCCGGTAGGGTCGCTTGACATTGCGAGGCGGCACGTCATGCTTTCCAATGGTGACTTTCACTGTAATCACCTGATCATATTTAATATCCGCGAGATCAGGACAGGCACTGCGATCAATAATATCAACAGGTAAATGCCAGAATAAATCCAGCACCCTGCGTCCGATTATTTTCTCTAATAAACTCGCAATCCGTCCACCCACACCGGACAGACTGATGGTATCGGCAAAAAAGGGATATAATATTTCCGGGCGCATGCGTTTATATTTGATTCATGTTGGTAATTTTCCTATCACTAGGCCATCAACTTTTTAACAGATTGTAACATTCATGTCATCATTTGATACTCCCGGATTTATCGAACTCGCCATTGATGCAAATGAGTCTATCGACATCCGCCGCAAACGGCTGAAATTCAGAAGCTGGCACCGGGGCATCAAGGAAGCAGATATTCTGCTCGGCCATTTTGCCGATGACCATCTGGATAGCCTGAATATAGAACAACTGGATCGTTATGAAAATCTTCTGCGCGAGCCGGACATGAAAATTGTCGCCTGGATAACAAAAGACGCCCCCGCACCCGAACATCTGCAAAATGATGTGATGGATATGCTACAGGCCCTAGATTACCTCAAGATGATCAAGTGAACAAAACCGACCAATTCATACAAGCTGAAGTCCCGCTACAAGTCGCCACCACGCCGGAAGGCATGGATGCGCTGTTCCTCGCCCAAATACTAAACAGCGGGACTGATGTCTTGCTGCATATTGCCCGCGATGATCACCGCATGAGCAATCTTGCAGATCTGGTGGCTTTCTTTTCCCCGGATACTGAAATATTGACCTTTCCAGCCTGGGACTGCCTGCCTTACGACCGGGTATCGCCCAATCCAGACATCAGCGCCCGGCGCATGACCAGCTTAAGTAAACTGGTTGCCGGCGAAAGTCGCAAAAAAAGAATGGTGATCACTACTATCAACGCTGCGACCCAAATGATACCAGAGCGGGACTGCCTGAAAAATCTGTCTTTTACCGCTAAAACCGGTGGTCAGATAAATGTGGAAAAAATGACGGCATTCCTGAGCCGTAATGGGTATGCACGCTCCAGCACCGTGATGGAACATGGCGATTTTGCCATTCGCGGTGGATTGATTGATATTTTTCCTTCGGGACAGGAAAATCCGGTTCGTATAGACCTTTGGGGTGATGTCATCGAAGTAATGCGTATTTTTGATCCCATTAGCCAGCGCACAGCGGAAAAAGTAGAAGAAATATCCCTCGTCCCCATGAGCGAGGTCATTCTGGACGAAGCCAGTATCCGGCGGTTTCGCGGGGCTTACGTGCGTGAATTCGGCACTGTGCTTAATCAAGACCCGTTGTATGAAGCAGTAAAGGAAGGCCGCAAGCATCAGGGAATGGAACATTGGTTGCCCTATTTTCATTTCAGGCTGGAAACCCTGTTTGACTATCTGCCCAATTGCCCGGTGAGCATGGATCAACTGACCACTGAAGCCTTCTCTGATCGCCTGGTAGCCATTCAGGATTATTATCAGGCTCGGCACGAAGCCTATAATCAATCCACCGGGGGGGCTGATACGGTTTTATCGACCTATAAGCCGCTGCCACCCGAAAAACTATATTTCAGTGCTGC
Organism: Emcibacter sp.; assembly: GCA_021774875.1. Taxonomy (GTDB): domain Bacteria; phylum Pseudomonadota; class Alphaproteobacteria; order Sphingomonadales; family Emcibacteraceae; genus Paremcibacter. The sequence goes on along the minus strand of JAJFIP010000298.1, from coordinate 4,063 downwards.
ACAATGGCAGACATATTGTGAAGATCGTAAAATTCACCAATTCACGGCCTTCCGCCCCCCGCCTGACGTCAATCATATGGAACTCGGTGGCAAGGTGGGTCGGGATTTCGCTCCCGAACGAAATGACAGTAAATCGAATATCTATGATGCCCTGCGCAAACATTGTATTGCACTTCATCAGGATGACAAACAGGTTTTGATCGCTTCCTATAGTGCGGGATCACAAAATCGGCTGGCGGCGGTTCTGATTGAGCATGGCATGGCAGGTCATCAGGTCATGGACAGCTGGGCCAGCTTGAAAAATCTGCCCACAGGAGTTATCGGCCTGATTATTCTGCCATTGGAGCATGGCTTTGAGGGCGATGATGTGGTGATCATTGCCGAGCAGGATATTCTGGGCGATCGCCTGGTAAGAAAAGTACGAATATCCCGCAAGGCCGAAAATTTCATCCAGGAGGCATCTGCCCTTACCCCCGGTGATCTCGTAGTTCATATGGATCACGGCATAGGTCGTTATGAGGGGCTATTGACCATCGAGGTCAGTGGGGCCGCCCATGATTGTGTCCATTTAACCTATCAAGGTGGCGACAAGCTCTATGTGCCAGTGGAAAATATCGAAATCTTAAGCCGCTACGGGGCCGAGGGCAGCGATGGCCAGCTTGACAAGCTGGGCGGTGTGGCATGGCAGGGGCGCAAGGCTAAACTGAAAAAACGCATCCGGGATATGGCCGATGAACTGATCAAGGTTGCCGCCCAGCGGGCACTGCGTAAAGGCTCCGTCATCCAGCCGCCAGAAGGCTTATATGATGAATTTTGCGCCCGCTTCCCCTATGCGGAAACCGATGACCAGTTGCGCTCCATTGCCGATGTGATCACCGACCTTGGCAGTGGCAAACCTATGGACCGCCTTATCTGCGGTGATGTGGGTTTTGGCAAGACCGAAATAGCCCTGCGTACGGCTTTTCTTGCTGTTATGGAGGGCTTTCAAGTGGCTATTATCACGCCAACGACCCTGCTTGCCCGCCAGCATTATAAGACCTTTACTGACCGCTTCCGGGGACTTCCAGTGAAAATAGGTCATTTATCTCGTCTGGTCACAGCTAAAAATCAGAAATTAACCCGTGTTGAGATGAGACAGGGCACTTGCGAGATTGTCATTGGCACCCATGCCCTGCTTGCCAAAACCATCCAGTTCAAAAATCTCGGCCTGATTATCATTGATGAGGAGCAGCATTTTGGCGTGGTCCATAAAGAACGCCTGAAAAAAATGAAGCATGATGTCCATGTGCTGACCCTGACCGCAACCCCGATCCCGCGCACTCTGCAACTGGCCATGAGCGGCATGCGTGGCCTGAGTCTGATCGCGACACCGCCCGTTGACAGGTTGGCAATCCGAACCTTTGTTCTGCCTATGGACAGTCTGGTCATCCGTGAAGCCCTGCTTCGGGAGCATTACCGGGGCGGTCAGAGTTTTTATGTCTGCCCCAGGGTTTCTGACCTGAAAGAAATTGAAGAATTTCTGAAAGAATTTGTGCCGGAGGTTAAAACAGCAACCGCCCACGGTCAAATGGCCCCAAGTCAAATTGAAGACATCATGAATGCTTTTTATGATGGTAAATATGATGTATTGATTTCCACCACTATTGTGGAATCCGGCCTTGATATTCCCACCGCCAATACCATGATAATCCACCGGGCAGATATGTTCGGCCTTGCCCAGCTATATCAGCTTCGCGGTCGGGTGGGTCGATCTAAAATACGCGCCTATGCTTATCTGACCTTGGCCCCGCGTAGACTACCAACTCCGAAGGCAGAAAAACGGCTTCAAGTCTTGCAAACTTTGGACACTCTGGGCGCAGGCTTTACCCTTGCCAGCCATGACCTTGATATTCGGGGGGCGGGAAATCTGCTGGGTGAAGAACAGTCGGGTCATATCAAGGAAGTGGGTATGGAACTTTATCAACATATGCTGGAAGAAGCCGTGGCCCAGGCCAGATCGGGCATTACTGATGAAGAAATAGACGGCGTCTGGTCACCGCAAATCAATGTGGGGGCAACAGTACTGATTCCGGAAAGATATATTCCCGATCTCAATCTACGCATGTCTCTCTATCGGCGGCTGGCAGACCTGAACAACAGACAGGAAATTGATGCCTTTGGCGCCGAACTGATCGACCGGTTTGGTGACTTGCCGGAGGAAGTGGAGCATCTGTTGAAAATTATCCTGATTAAACATTTTTGCCGCCTTGCCGGTATTGAGAAAATCGAAACCGGCCCCAAGGGTGCAATTGTCACTTTCCGTGGGTCAAAATTTGCCAACCCTGCGGGGCTTATCGATTTTATCACCAACCAGTCTACAGTGACAAAATTACGTTCTGATCATCGGCTGGTTTACGTGCGAAAATGGTCTAAAATTGAAAATCGGCTTCAGGGTTCACTCAATCTGGCCCATGCCCTCGCCAAGGCGGCTCAAATATAGTTTAGGCAGCATACTGCCTAAATCTTTATCTATTTTTTAAGATAATCTTAGAACTCATAAAATATAATCTTGTGAAATCAGAGTGGGTGATCTGAATCCCGGAGAAAGAACAGAATGTTCAAAGCAATACAAACTAGTGTATCAGGCTTAATTGCTTCCAGCGTCCGGTTAAATGCCGTCGCCAGTAATATCGCCAATATAAATGTCAAATCAACACCGAAAGGAAAAGCTCCTGACGGGCTTACTTTCAGTGCAGGTTACACCCCGGTTCGGGTGGAACAGACTACCACGGGTTCTGGCGGTGTGCGGGCGACAATGGTCCCGGTTTCTCCGGCGAGTCTGTCGGTATTCGATCCCACGTCACCCTTTGCCAATGAACAGGGTGCGGTCAATATTCCCAATATCTCACTGCCCGCTGAAATAGCCGAGCTTGCCAGAGCCAGTCACGCCTATAAAGCCAACGCCAAGGTTCTCAAGACCCTTGATGAAACTTTCAAAATACTTTTGAAAATCTGATTCTTAATTTACCGTCTTCAGCTTGAAGGCATCTCTTCCCAGCAGTAATAATACCGCGAGGATTCCCACAACAAGCCCAACCCAAGGTTCAAAAAATACCAAAAAGAAGGCGGTAAGCATCATGATCCCTCTTTCTTCCCTGCCTTTGGGCATGGCTAACGCCACATAAGCACAAGCAAAACCAGTTAATATCAGGGTAAGCACAAGAGCGATGGGCATAAAGGGTTTAAGGAACGTCGCCACAGGCAGAATTAAGATAAGCACAGGAATGCCATACATTAAATAGGCGCTGATCCCGCCGATCAGACTTTCCATCTTGTCCCGGCCTTCTTGCCAGCGCTGAACAATGATAACATGCGCCCCGGCCCAGAGCGCCCCCTGGGTCGGAAAAAAGGGGGCAAATATTCCCATTAGGGCATTTCTAATAGCAATAGCAAGATGGGAACGGTTGGTATCAATATCAATTTTATCATCGGGGCGTGATGCTTCTGCCTCTTTTATAATAGCGATGCCTGTGAGCAAATCACCGAACAGAATAATGTAAGAGATCAAAACAAGGGGGATTGCTGATATAAAATAAGATAAAGGCGGCCACCCTATGGATAAAGGCGATACCTTGTCCAACAAATCACCAAAAGGAGGCACAATAATTCCCCACTCGATCTGAAAGGATATTTCACCCAGCATAACACCTGCTATGCCCGCAATGATAAACCCCGGCAGTAGCCCGAGGCTGGCAAATAAAGCCAGGCCTTTGTTTGCCAGTTTCATTTTCTGGAAAGGCAGGGAAAAAGAAAAGATGAGACAAGTGACAATTGCCAAAGTCATGGAAACAGGCATGGCCTCAAAGGTTTTAATATCATCAATAAAAACCCGCTTGAAAGCCGCAAAAGCGGCCCCCAGGATAATGCCTGCCTTGATCGCCGTTGGGACATAAAGGATGAATTTTTTGCCCAGGCCCGTAATGCTCAGAAAGAACAACAATAAGGCCAGATCAAGTGACAGGGCGGTCATCATCTGAAACCTCTCGACGGGTGTTTCATAATTTCCCAGAACAAAAGCCAGAGA
>JAJFIP010000297.1 GCA_021774875.1 Emcibacter sp. | reverse complement strand
ATACTCGGGGAGGAAGCTCTATTGATGACGGGCTTTCCCCGGGTAAAGCGGTTACCCGAAAACAAGGCCAGGAATACCTATGCTACTCTCGATAGTAGCGGTAATGTGGGGAATATTTACGACAAATATCATCTGGTGCCTTTTGGTGAATATACCCCGGATATAATGAGCAACTCCCTGTCATTTCTTGGACTTGGCATGCTGGTGGAAGGATTTTCATACAGCCGCGGAGAAGGAATCAGAACGTTACATTCCAAAGATACGCCACCGGTTGGCATCCTGATCTGCTATGAAATTATCTTTCCGGGGCAGGTTGTGGATCAAAATGACAGGCCGGACTGGCTGCTGAATATTACCAATGATGCCTGGTATGGGTCATTTAGCGGCCCATACCAGCATCTGTTACAGACCCGTGTGCGGGCAATTGAGGAAGGCTTGCCAATAGCCCGGTCAGCGGGAACAGGAATCTCAGCGGTAATAGATGCTTACGGCAGAGTGAAAAAAAGTTTAAGTTTAAATAAACAGGGTGTCATCATCTCTCCATTACCCGCAAAAAGGGATGGTGCAACGTTATATGCTACAAATAGTAGTTGGATATTTCAGTTTATTATGATATTATTATATGGATTAAATATTCTGTTCTATAGGCATTGAAGCAGGAGTATACATGTTAGGGCTTGACCTTATTGGTTTTCAGCTTTAACAGTATGGTATCTAGTCTGGGGTCCGTTATTTTTAGTTTGTACTGAGTTATTAAATAGTAGGGATTTAAGATGATAAAATCAAAGCCAGAACCCGTTGACGTGCATGTTGGCTCACGCGTGCGTCTACGGAGAACATTATTAGGAATGAGTCAGGATAAGCTGGGCAAAGCTCTCAGCATCACCTTTCAGCAGATTCAGAAATATGAACGCGGTGCGAACCGGATTGGTTCCAGTCGCCTCTATAAGCTTTCTCAAATTCTCGATGTCCCTGTATCCTTTTTCTTTGATGACATGCCCGCAGAAGTGACCGGAAAAGCCACTGGTATGGCCGAAGGCGGCAAGCAGACCTTTGAAGTAGGACAATTGTCGCGCCGGGAAACACTGGAACTGGTCAGGGCATATTATAAAATCAAGGATCCGAACGTCCGCAAAAAGCTCTTCGAGATGGTTAAAGCACTGGGAAAATCCGTGCTTAATGCTGATAGTGAAGAAGCATAATCAGAAACTGGGTTATTTTTATCTACACTTGGTATAGGGTATGCATATTTTATAATATGCGTACTTTTTGAGGTTTCTGTATGGGGTTATACAATCTAGCCAGATCATTGCTTTTTTCCCTGCCGCCCGAAAGGGCACACGGGCTGGCTATTTTCGGTTTAAAATCTGGCCTTGTGCTGTCAGATCATCATAGTGATGAAGATATATTGGCCACAAAACTCTGGGGAATGGATTTTGCCAATCCAGTTGGCCTTGCTGCCGGGTTTGACAAGAATGCCGAGGTACCCTGTGCCATGATCGCGCAAGGATTTGGTTTTGTGGAAACCGGTACTGTGACCCCAAAACCCCAAGCTGGAAACCCAAAACCCCGCCTGTTTCGCCTGACTGAGGATCAGGCAGTCATCAATCGCATGGGCTTTAATAATCTGGGATTAGAAGTTTATGCGAAAAATCTGAAACGCCGGGCAGGGCTTGGCAAATGCGGAGTTGTCGGGGCTAATATCGGGGCCAACAAGGATAGCGAAGACCCGGTTTCAGATTATGTTACCTGTCTCAAACGGCTGCTCGGGCTGGCTAATTACTTCACGATCAATATCTCGTCTCCCAATACACCGGGCCTGCGTAAATTACAAGGCAGGGATGCTCTGGATAATCTGCTCAGCCAGTTGCTAAGCGTTCGGGAAGCCGCGACAGAGCTAGATGTTAAACCACCATTACTGGTAAAAATAGCCCCTGACCTTGATGAAGGTGAGCGCAGGGATATTGCCGAAATCATCTTAAAGCATAGTTTGGACGGCATGATCGTCAGCAACACTACAGTTGATCTAAAAAATGGCCTCACTTCTGAATTTGCCGGGGAAAGTGGCGGCTTAAGTGGCGCTCCGCTATTCGATAAATCAACGGAACTATTATCTGACATGTACCGACTGACAAATGGCAAAATCCCGCTGATTGGGGTTGGTGGTATCAGCAGCGGGGAAGATGCTTACCGGAAAATAAGGGCGGGGGCTTCACTGGTACAGCTTTATAGTGCGTTGATTTTTCATGGACCGGGCCTTGTGCGCAAGATTAAACTTGAATTGGCGGAAGCTTTGAAAAAGGATGGCTTCACATCAATCAATCAAGCCGTAGGTGCAGATCATAGATAATTTCTCACTATCCCAAAATCAATAAAACAACATATGGCACCAGATTAAACAGCAAAAATAACATTTTAAACAGGCCAAGAAAACTATAGATAATCACATCATATTTTTCCCGGGGCAGCGGGATAAATTTATTTTGCAGATTGTAGGTAAAGGTGGGGGCCATAAGAAAGAAACCTGCCCATAAGAGAAAAAGGCCACCATTTATTATGGTACACCACATAAAAAATGATGTTAAAAATTGAATATCCATAGTAATCTCCTGCATGTATACAGCAATTTTTCAATAGAAAGTATAACAGGGAATATTAACAATGACTGTAACTATTTTTCATAACCCCAAATGCAGCAAATCCCGGCAGACTCTAGCCTTGCTTCAACAGCAGGGGATTACGCCCACAATCATTGAATATCTTAAAGATGTGCCCAGCGTGGAAACTCTGGGGCAGATATTGGGGCTTTTGGATATTGAACCCCGCGAACTGATGCGGCAAAAGGAAGTAGAATATAGTGAAAATAATCTGGCTTCGGCAGATTTGAACCGGGATCAACTGATACAGGCCATGCATGACTTTCCCCGTCTGATTGAACGGCCCATTGTCCTGGCAAATGGTAAGGCAGCAATTGGTCGCCCGCCAGAGGATGTACTTAAAATTCTAGTTTAGGCACACTAACCCCATAAACGCCGATCATAAGGATAAATCAAGCCATCCTCAAGACGCAGGGACGGGGTACGGTCACGGGCGAGCATTGTCGCCCCGTCAAGATCCCGGTACAGGCACAGGCTGGCGACAACAAAACCCGGTGCCATGGAAAGTGATGAGGCGGTCATACAGCCCATCATCAATCCGAATCCGCGTTTTTTAGCTTCCTGTGCCAGTAGTAGAGCCTCGGTCAGACCGCCGGTTTTATCAAGTTTGATATTGACGAACTGATAGCGGCCTTCAAGAAAGCCAAGGTCACTGCGGTCATGGCAGGATTCATCCGCACCAAGGGGCAGGGGGGATTGATAATCTATCAGGCCCGCATCCTGTCCTCTTTTCAGCGGTTGTTCTATCATTCTGACGCCAAGCTTTTCAAGCTGTGGGGCATATTGTTTTAATTCGTCCAATGTCCAGTCTTCGTTAATGTCAACAATAAAACCAGCATTTGGTGCACCTCTCCGCACTGCATTCATCCGTTCCATCACCAGTTCACGATTTAGCTTGATTTTGAGCAGATCGAAGTTAGCGAATCCTCTTGCTTTATTCTCCATCCATTCTGGTGAGCCAAGGCCAACGGTGATGTCGCCTTCCAGCGGGGCTGTGGGTTCGTCCAGTCCGGCAATTTGCCAGATGCTTTTGCCGGTGGTTTTGGCTTCCAGATCCCAAAGGGCGCTATCTAGGGCAGTGCGGGCGGAACAGGCGGGCATCAGTTCTGCCAAATCATGTCTGGTGATGCCCTGTTCAATTCTGGATCGGGCGGCTTCCAGACGGGCAAGTTCACTTACCACAGACTGGCCGAGAAATTCCTGAGGGCAGGATTCTCCCCAGCCAACCTTTCCGCCCTGTTCAATCCTGACAACAACCAGACCAACCTCGTTTATTGGACCACGTGCGATGACAAAAGGCTCGGTTAATTCGCGACATTCTTCTGAAACTGAAATTTTCATAATAAACTTTCTACGATTGCAGCAACACCCGTTCTAACCGGGTCGGCACAGGGCAGGCCGGTTTCATCTTCGGCTTTGTTGAGGTAATCCATGGCTTCAGCATCACTCAGGGACGATGTATTAATGCCAACGCCAACACATTTTATGTCTGGATTGGTCCGCCCACCCATTTGCAGGTTTAAATGGATGCATTCCTTAAGCGAAGGCAAAGCATAGCCCTCAATGCCCTTAACATCTTTCCGTCCCGCTTCGTGACAAACAACAATGGCATCGGCTTGGGAACCGTGCAGAAGGCCAAGGGAAACCCCGGCATAGGCCGGATGGAAGAGCGATCCCTGTCCTTCGATCACATCCCAATGATCCGGCTCATTCCCGGGGCAGATAAATTCTGTCGCACCCGAAATAAAGTCAGCCACGACCGCATCCACAGAGACACCAGATCCGGCAATTAAAATTCCGGTTTGTCCCGTTGCCCTGAAGGTTGCTTTCAGGCCTTGTTTCTGCATTTCTTTTTCCAGTGCCAAGGCCATATACATTTTACCCACCGAACAGTCTGTGCCAACGGTGAGCAGTCGTTTGCCGCTTCTGGGGGTTCCTTTGCCAACGGTAAAAGTCTGAGTAGAAAAGCGCACATCGAAAATATTGCAGTTATTTTTTTCTGCCGCTGCTTTTAAGGCCGGGATTTCTGCCAGACGCACATGAAGCCCACTTGCGATATCCAACCCCGCATCAAGAGCTTCAATCAGGAAATCCAGCCATTCCTGTGGCAGTCCGCCCCCTTGAGGGGCGACACCGATTAATATGGTTTTAATGCCCGCATTCACGGCTTCTTTCATAGTAAAATCAGGCAGTCCCAGATCAACACCGCCGGGAAAACGAAACTGACCCGCCGCCTGTTCCGGACGCCAATATTTTACTCCCGCAGCCGTTTTGGCGAAAACCGCCGTGCTGACATCGCCAATAAACATTAGGTAGGGTTTCTTAATCATCAATTTTTCATTTCACTATTTGGGAAAAAGTTTAAATAATGGTATCTCGTTTAAATTCTATATATTGTACAGAAAAAGTAATCAATAGTTGATATGAGAGATTTTTATGCTGCAGCCGACCGCAAAAGCATTATTAAAGGATGTTTTTGGTTATGAAGAATTTCGGGGAAAACAGTCTGAAATCATAGACAACCTTATTGCCGGAAAGAATATCCTGACGGTGATGCCAACGGGGGCCGGAAAATCACTTTGTTTTCAAATTCCGGCCTTAATGGGAACTGGTCTTACCATCGTCATTTCGCCCTTGATTTCTCTTATGCAAAATCAGGTGGAATCGTTAAAATTATTAGACATCGAAGCCGCGACACTCAATTCCGGCAATTCTCCGGAAGAAGATTATCAGATCTGGCAAAAAATGCGCAACGGTACATTGAAGCTGCTTTACCTGTCGCCGGAAAGATTAATGACGGAACGGATGCTGGATGTGATCAAGGGTCTGAAGATTGATTGTTTTGCCATTGATGAGGCCCATTGTATTTCCCAGTGGGGTGCGGCGTTTCGACCGGAATATGAAGATCTTTCTTTTCTTCATAAAATATTTCCCGAGATTCCGATCATAGCCTTAACCGCCACGGCAGACCAGGCCACCAGAGAGCAGATTTGCCAGAAGATATTTTCAGATAATGTAACCACCTATCTCACCGGCTTTGATCGCCCCAATATCAGTATGAATGTGGAAATTAAAAACGGCTGGAAACAACAGCTTTTGCGGTTTGTGAAAAACCGGCAGAATGAAAATGGTATTGTCTATTGCCTGTCACGCAAAAAAACCGAAGCAGCGGCCAAATTGCTGGTTGATGAGGGCTACAATGCGCTCGGCTATCATGCGGGCATGGCAGGTGACAAAAGGGAAGAAAATCTCAACCGTTTTATGGCGGAACCAAACCTGATCATGGTGGCGACCATTGCCTTTGGCATGGGTATTGACAAGCCTGACATACGGTTTGTTTTCCATGCCGACCTTCCGGCATCGCCCGAAGCCTATTATCAGGAAATTGGCCGGGCCGGGCGTGACGGCCTGCCTGCGATTGCCCATATGCTCTATGGCATGGATGATATTCGTATGCGCCGAATGTTCATTGATCAAGAACAGGCAGATGATGACCATAAACGGCGCGGACATCAGCGACTGAATGCGCTGCTCTCATATGCCGAAGCCCCGGAGTGCCGCCGTGTATCCTTGCTGCATTATTTCGGCGATGTGGCAGAATTTGACAAATGCGGTAATTGTGATCTTTGTCATAATCCGAAACAAACCATTGAAGCTACAGAAACCGGACAGAAATTTATTTCGGCCATGTATCGTACCAGCCAGTATTTTGGTATGGGTCATATTGTAGATATTCTAATGGGTAAAATGACTGACCGTATGGAGCATCTGGGTCATGATCATCTGCCCACATTTGGTATTGGAAAAGACCTTGGCATTAATGAATGGAAGTCCGTTGCCCGGCAACTAATGGCCAGGGGATTTATTAATTCAGATATGACCCATGGTTCTTTAAAGATTACTGAAAAAGGACTTCAACTTTTGAAAGGAAAGGATGATTTCCGTTATCGACCTGATGTTATTTTGAAAAAACAAGCGAAAAAGGTCCAAAAAATCATTTTGGATCTGCCCGAAGAATTTCAGGGGTTATTTCAGTCCCTAAAAAGTTACCGCAAAGAAATAGCGGTTGAGCGCAGCGTTCCGGCCTATGTTATTTTCTCTGACAAGAGCCTGATTGATATGGCCATAAACCAGCCAGCAACCCTTGATCAGTTCGGTGATATTTACGGGGTTGGTGCTGGAAAGAAAAAGGAATTCGGCGAAAAATTCATTCAGTTTATCAATGAAAACAAGGACATAAATTCATGAAAATAATCGTCATCGTCGCTTTTTATGGAGCAATGTTTTGCCTGTCTCATGCTTCTGGTGCCACAGAATTTATCTTCGCTGATATAAAGACCGGACAGGATATTCTGACTGCCGATGACAATTATATGAACCGAATGTCGCGTGCGGAAATTTCCATTCGAACGTTTTCCCGGACAACAGATAAAACCGCCCATGACCTGAAAGTGCAATATAAGGCAAATGTTCTTGAATGGACCAGACAAGAAAAAGCTCAGATAACAAAACTGGTTGCGGATAACAGAGAAAGACTGACCCGCATTAATAATCTGCTTCCGGCGCAGGTTATTTTTATCAAAACCACAGATAAAGTGGAAGGCGGTCTGCCCCATACAAGGGGCAATGCCATCGTCTTGCCGCCATCAGATGAACCGTTAACAGAAATATTATTCTATCATGAGTTATTTCATGTGCTGTCAAGAAATCAGAAAGCCAGACATAACAGCCTATATGATCTGATTGGATTCAAGCCCTGTAACTTTACTGCAAATGACGAGATCAAGGCCATGTCCCTGACCAACCCGGACGTGCCCGCAGAAAGCTATTACCTGCCTGTGGAGATTGACGGAAAGCGTTCCGCAATCATGACCTTCCTCCATGCGGCGAAGGGGACATATGACCCGGAAGTGGCGGGCGGTTTTGGCGGTCATTTCGGATTTGGTCTGTTACGGGTTGACGTTGTTAAGGGCGTATGTAAGGTGGCTAAGGGGGCGGATGGCAAAGCACAGATATTAAATCCGGGAATAATCACTGATTTCTTTGCTGCTATCGGTCGAAATACAGGATATATAATCCACCCGGAGGAAATATTGGCCGATAATTTTGTCTTTGTTATGCTGGGGAAAAACGACCTGCCCAATCCCGAAATTCCTGATCGACTTAAAGCATGGCTGAAGTAAAACAAAATAATATCCTCGGTATCAGTTTCATTCTGCTCAGCTGTGCGACGATGACCATTTCTGCCCTGCTGATTCGCACCATTGGCAAAGATTTGAATGTCTTCGAGGTTGTTCTTATTCGCTGCTGTTTTTCCTTGTTCTATATCCTGATACTGCATGCCCGCATGGGACCAGAATTATTCATCGCACCGCGTCCGGCTATGGTAGGTTTGCGCTCGCTGATAATGGCCGTCATTGTGCTGGGTAATTTTTATGCGGTTGTTCATTTGCCCCTGGTTCAGGTCACTTCCGTGCAATTCACCAAGCCGCTGTTTCTGGTGGTTCTGGCGGCCCTGTTCCTGGGGGAACGCATACATCTTCGCCGAACTCTGGCCACCCTATGTGGATTTATCGGGGTTTTAATTGTGCTCAGACCGGATGGCAGTATTCAGCCAGCACAATTGGCGGTACTCAGTGCTGCCATAAGTATGGCATTTATTACCGTCCTTACCAAAAAACTGGTTATAGATCATTCAACCAATACGCTGGTTTTTTATGGTAACCTGATTGTTGTTATCCTCTGCCTCGGCCCGTCCGTATATTATTGGCAGATGCCCAGCATTTTTCAATTTGTCCTGATTGCCGGACTGGGGTTGAGTGCTTATTGTGGACAAGTTTTAATGGTGCAGGCTTACCGATATGGTGAAGTCACCGTTGTCACGCCCTTTGAATATGTCAGGCTGATCTTTGTCGCTATCGCCGGATTTATCATATTTGATGAGCTGCCGGATAGGTGGGTGGTTCTTGGGGCGATTATAATCTGTGGTTCCACATTGTTTATTGCCTTGCGGGAAGCTCAAAAAAAACAGCGTGCAAAAGAAGTTTAATCTCGACAGAAGACCCCCGTTGGGGCTATATGTTACCAAACAGTAACATTAACCACAAATACAGTGAGCAACAATATGGATATTCAAGGTTTATCAGCCATTGTCACCGGCGGCGCATCAGGACTTGGCGAGGCAACGGCCAGGCGGTTGGCAAAATCGGGTGCCCGGGTGACGATTTTTGACATGAACGCAGAGCGCGGACCAAAGGTAGCGGCAGATATTGGCGGGCATTTTGAAAATGTAGACGTTAGTTCAGCAGACAGTGTGAATGATGCTCTCGAAGCCAGCGCAGCTCTTCATGGCGATGCCAGAATTCTGGTAAATTGCGCTGGAATTGCCATTGGCGAGAAAACAGTTGGCCGGGATAATGTTCCCCATGATCTTGATCGTTTCAAAAAAGTGGTTGAGGTCAATCTGATCGGAAGTTTCAATGTTATTCGCCTGGCGACCGCGCGGATGGCAGCCCTTGACCCGCTGGATACCAAAGAGCGTGGCGTGGTTGTCAATACAGCCTCTGTTGCCGCAATGGAAGGTCAGATAGGGCAGGTTGCCTATTCGGCTTCCAAGGGTGGTATTGTCGGCATGACGGTGCCCATAGCCCGAGATTTATCTGGTCTCGGCATACGGGTCTGCACCATTGCACCGGGGCTGTTCCTCACACCCATGATGGAAGGACTTCCAGAAGAAGTGCAACAATCCCTCGGGGCCAGTGTGCCCTTTCCCAGTCGTCTTGGTGATCCAGATGAATATGCTCGGCTTGCCCGGCATATTTGTGAGAATGCCATGCTGAACGGCGAAGTTATCCGTCTCGATGGTGCCATTCGAATGGCGCCACGATAAAAAGCAGAGTGAACGCAGCCTAGTTCAGGATAATAACGTCCCGTTTTATCTTGCGGATGATTTGCTCGCTTTTATTGCCGCGCATGGCAGCCATAATGCCACGGCGGGATAAAGTTCCGATCACTACCACATCCGCATCAATTTCTTCCGCCACCTCAGAAATGATTTCTACGGGATCGCCGAGATGAACATGGGTATTTTCCTGCTTGGCATCAGTATCCCGCAACAGTTTGGCCCGGTCAGGGAATTCCATTGAATCCTCATAGGCATTGACAATATGTTTTTCTGCGCCGTAGGCCGTAGCCATTATTCGGGAAACTTTTAGGATCTTGTTGTTCAGATCAACATAACGCGGATTGTCTGTCTGCATATTGACCGCAGCCAGGATAGTTTTCCGTTGCAATTGGGTCGCAGGATGCACAATCATAACCGGACAATTTGATACCCGAAGCAGGGACCATTTTGCCGCCGACAAGTCATCGCGGTTCTGTTCAGTGCCATAATCGGACATAATGATAAATTCACTGTTATTGCGTTTTACTGATTCAAGAATGGAATTATGCCAGTCAGCCGTCCAGAAGACTTCGGTGCTGAAGGGTATATTTTCTTCGTTTAAAGGTTTGACCAGCTCTGCAAACCAGTTGCTGTCACAGTAAAAATCAAAAGTATCCTGACTTTTGCGTAATTCATCCATTTCAAAAGAAATAAATAAATGAACATTTATCCCGCCATTGAGAATTTCATTCATTTTCACCGCTCGCTTCAGGGCATATTGCTCTTTCATCGCTGGGTCAATAACAACGAGGACATTTTTAAATATTTTTAATTCTTCAGACATATTATTATCTACTTTCTTTTGAATCGTTTACGTAATTTCTTGCCTTGAATTATATGGACAAGATAATTTATGGCTTAAGCGTACAGGTAGGATAAAATAAAAAATTGATCTAAGATAAATATCTGTCTAATACAAGCCCCTCAATAAAACCTGCTAAAATAATATCTTTGTCAGTAATGCCGCCATCACTATGGGTGGTCAGGGTAATGTCCACCCGGTTATAAACATTGAACCATTCCGGGTGGTGGTTCATTTGTTCCGCTTTCAGTGCCACTGCCGCCATGAAAGAGAAAGCCTCATTAAAATCATTGAACTTTAAAGAACATTCTATGGCATTTTTATTTTCACATATTGACCAGCGGCTAAGTTTGTCCAGTGCATTTTTAATTTCATCGTCGGTCAATTTTACCATAACATTAATCCTGTCTGATCAGTTCCGCAACATATTCCGGGACAATTTCTGTTGCTCTACCATAATGGCTTACAGAAAATAAATTTTTACCGTCCGTAGGCTCCAGATTAAGTTCCACAGTTTCCGCACCATAATTTTGCGCAACCTGAATAAAACCTGCCGCCGGATAAACACTGCCCGATGTGCCAATGGATATGAAAAGATCGCATTTAGACAGGCGAATATTTATTTCCTCAATATAAAACGGAATTTCCCCAAACCATACAATATGAGGTCGTAAATATCCAGCCTGACCGCAGGATGGACAGCGTGTATCTGTAAAAAGATCATCTGACCACTCACTGACGGCCCCACAGAGCAGGCAACGGGTTTTATTCAGTTCCCCATGCATATGCAACAGATTTCTGCTGCCTGCCCTTTCATGGAGGGGATCGACATTTTGTGTGACGAGAGTGATATTTCCGGGATGTTTTTCTTCCAGTCGGGCAAGAGCATAATGGGCGGCATTGGGATTTGCTTTTTGTACCCCCGCCCGCCGCAGATTATAAAATTCATGTACCAGATCGGGGTTACGGGCAAAAGCTTCCGGTGTTGCCAGCTCCATCAGGTCATATTTGTCCCAGATACCACCTTTATCCCGAAAGGTATCTAGGCCGGATTCTGCCGATATACCAGCCCCCGTTAAAATCACAATATTGCTATAAAGTGTCATCTTCTCTAATCGACAAATTGTTCGTTCAGAATTCTTTCTTCCAGCGTGTGATGGCTGTCAAACAGGAGATTTATTTTAATTGATTTGTCCTGTTCGATGCTGACGCCAGTGATGTTGCGGACTTCCCTGATGTCGGCAACGGCACTTACAGGGCGTTTGGCAGGGTCTATTATTTCAAAAGTGACCTTTGAATTTTGTGGTAACAGTGCTCCCTTCCAGCGTCTTGGGCGAAACGCACTGATTGGTGTCATGGCCATAATTTCAGCTTTCATAGGAATGATAGGGCCATGTGCAGACAGATTATAAGCCGTGCTTCCGGCAGGTGTTGATAAAAGAATACCATCACATACCAGTTCTTCCATCCTGACTTTTCCGTCCACCAGAATTCTGATCTTAGCCGTTTGCCGGGTTTGGCGCAGCAGGGAAACTTCATTAATGGCCAAAGCTTGAGTTTGCTCGCCACCCTCTGTCTGGGCCGTCATGCGCAGGGGGTGAAGGGTAATTGCTGTGGAAGAATTAATCCGTGCGATCAGGTCATCTTCCCGGAACATATTGAGCAAGAAGCCAACGGTTCCTCTATTCATACCAAAAATGGAAGCCTTATGAGGCATAATATCGTGTATTAGATGAAGTATGAATCCATCACCACCGAGAGCGACAATCACATCGGCTTCATCTACGGCTGCAAAGTCATAGCGTTTTCTGAGATCAGCGGCAGCTTCCTGAGCCACGTCTGTCTCAGAGGCGACGAGAGCAATTTTTTTAATATTTTCTGTCATGGCCATGGCACTTAATTTTTAGGAACTGACCCTAGAATATAGGGGTGCGGGTGGCTTCTGCAACCCATTTCTGAATAGTCGTCAGGGCTTTATGTTTATTCAGTTTGGTGAAATGTTCATTAACTTTGGCCATTTCATCGTCAGAAAGATTGGTATCAATATCCTGAGCAGCTCGGGTTAGTTGAAAAATCGTCCTGAAAACACTTCTGTCAATATCAGCCGCACAGCAGGAAACAGCCAGTGATTCTGCCCCCCTGTCATAAAGGAAAGACCGCATTATTTTTCGCGGCACATTGACTATTTTGGCAAAGGCAATCTCAAACAATGATATTTGCCCCTGATTGAGACATTTCATCAGGAATGCGGGCTGTAACCTGCCTGCCTTATGTAATTTATTAACCAGAAGAATTTCAGATCTCTCCTTTGTTATCTGGCTAACACCCTCCTCACTAACTTCTTCCACTGCTGAGTTGAGAAGGTCATCAATATCCGCTTCGCTTAATTTCAGGTTGGTCAGTATAGATTGTTTCAGGCTAAGAGATACCCACTGGTACATTTTGGCCGCCAGTTCCTTTGGCAGGTCAGGCCGTTCGATAAGTGGAGGTTGTATGGGTAAGTTGTGTTTTGATTTTTCCACCAGAATTGAAAGTGAGCTGTCATCTATTTCGGCATTTTCGTTGTTTAACAGCATGACCAGAGTTTTGGTATTACCGATGGAAATCAACTCCCGGCAAATATCCGAAGACAGCTGTTTCCGGCTGGCAATACCAAGTTGATGCTGAACGGATTTATGACGAATGATATTGATCAGTTCTGTATCTGATAATAATTTGCTTAAGGATAGTACAGGCTTGGCAACTTCAATCTGGTCATTGGCCAGCAGGATAATTAAATCAGCAGGGGCATCTTTATTTATGGCAAGTCGTTGGGCCAGTTTTTCCCTGACACTCATTTCAACATCACTGAGCAGTTTTTCCAGTATATCTGACATCAAAGATAATTCTTTTGGAGCCAGCTCTGAGTGACGGCGTTCCAGAAAATCAGTGATTGTATTGAACAGCTCCGAACGACCACTGGCTTTCTTGGCATAAGCAAATTCAAGAAGACTAGCGACTTCTTCGTCTATTGGTATATCGTTCGGTGCCATAATATCCTGTAAAAAATACTGTCAGTAATATTTACCTTTTACGTAAACTATACTGTCATAGATGAGTTTGCAACAGTTATTAATAACATATAATATGGTGTAAATCATTATTATTATTGGGCAAATGCGGATAGCTGTGATTAACATGCGAAATATTCAATTCCTGACCGCAACCATAAGTGTATGCTAATATTATTACATAAGTCAACAGGTAAATATGGGGTTGGTAAGGTAAATCAATGATTTCACTCCTATCGACAGACTGTTCTGGAGAATGATTCTTCCTCTTGTTGGAAATGGCTGTTTTAAAGATATTTTTGCAAATGCCTGCATCAGATTTGATTATCATTTTATCCTGATTGTACGGCTGAGAGCGCCTAAAATGGAAACCACTGCAAGCGACCAGACAAGTGTTGGTCCGGTGGGGTAATCAGTGATAACAGATACGATCAGTCCCAAGAGGATTCCTGTGATTGCAATGCCGTAGGCAGTAACAAGTTGCCTGGACTCCGAAAATGAGCTTGCGCCTAAAACTGGAAAAATGAGCAGGGCAAAGACCAGATATACGCCGACGATCTGCACGGAGGCTGTCACCGCAACTGCAAAAATCATGTAAAAACCGATACGGCCCATTTTTTTCTGCAAGCCGAACCAGACCATGAGCAGAGGCACGTAAACCAGCGCAACCAGACCAATTTGAGTCCAGTTGGTCCACAGTATTTGACCCGCAAGCAGGTCTTTCATTTCTTCACCTCCCTTTGGCTCATTTGCAAGAATGAGGATTGCCAGAGAGGCAGCCAGAACGAAAGCACCGCCAATCATGGCTTCCTGACGATTTTTTAGATGCAGCTCTGCCCAGGAGAAGAAGATACCGCTCACAAGTGCTGCACTGAATGCAGCCAGATTGACCAGAATGATACCGTTCAGGCTGTGTGGTTCAGATAAATAGAGGGTAGCAGCAACAGCACCCAGACCGGCAATTTGCGCGGTGGCAAGATCAATGAAGATAATGCCCCGTTTCAGAACCTCCCGACCGAGCGGCACATGTGTAGCAGTAACAAGGAGGCTGACCGCTAACGCCGGTGCTATGATTGACCAAAGAGCATAATCGAAAATCATTCTGCTTCCCCCAGTAACAAGGTGATAGTTACGTCAAACAGCGAAAAAAGATCATCCACCTGTTCGTTACCCCCAACCGTATAGGGCAGAGTAATTTCCGGGATACCGGTGCGCTCTGACAGCCACTTTGAAGCTCTATTATTTTCATATGCGGCATTTAAAATAAATTTTGGCTGGGACTGGATAATATTGTTCAGGATATTCTGTAAATGACGTGTGGATGGCGGAATTCCGGGCCGGGGTTCCAAGGTTGAGACCATTGACAGATTCAGCCAATTCGCCAGATAGACCCAAGTCTTGTGTTGTGCGATAACAGGTATCCCTGCCAGCGAACTTGCGGCGGCTTGCCATTTGGTAATAGATTGCAGCCACCGGCTCTCGAACTGATCAAGGCGTTCGGAATAAATAGTACTGTTTTCAGGATCAATCATTGCCAGTCGTTCTGCGAGTTTTCTGGCAACAATAGAGATATTCCTCGGGTCGCCGATAATATGCGGGTTGCCCATGGGATGAATATCGCCCAAGGCCCGGTCAACAGAGGTGGGAACCTCAAGTTTCCGCACATAATCCGCAGCTGCAAGATAGCCATTTTTTCCCGGTTGAATTTTGCTGTTGCCACTTTGTCGAAGTAGTGTAGGCAGCCAGCCGATTTCCAGATCAGCACCGGTGCAAAAAACCATATCGGCCCGGCGCACCATTGAGATCAGACTCGGTCTGACGCTAATAAAATGGGGGTCCTGATGGGCATTGGTTCCATTCCTTATTTTAACCAGATCGCCGCCTATTTCTTCAGCCAGTGAGCCCCATTCTGGCTCGCAGGCGAAGATGGAAACCTTGGCCTGAGCCGATGTTGCTGATACCAGAAAGGAGAAAATCAAAAAAGTGAGTTTTAGTTGTCTGAACATATTTCTATCCTTGTTATCCATCTCAGAAACTATGGGCGCCGTGGGCGCCAATGCTCATGATATATTGCAGATAAAATCGGCTGTCGGTATTAAACTGAGTGCGCTCGGTGCTGAATTGCAGCCTGAGCAGGCTGAATTCATTATGCGCCCAATCCACCATAAAACTGTGGTTGTTGGGGCTTATACCTGCGGCATCCAGATCAGTTCCCAACAGGGCAAGAGGAATAGTGTTTTCAGGGTAAAGCTGTGAATAACGATAGCCGACCCGGAAGTTGCGGATAAATTTATAGATACTTTCCACGTAGAAGCCAGTGTCTTGTCCGCTAAAAGCAATGTCATTGAAGCTGCCGTCCTGATAGCGGCGCATGAGTTCGCCCTGAAGCACAAAATATTTATCTGTGGTGTTGCCATTGGGCGACCACTGATATTTGAAATCCGCAATCAGTAGATCAGTATTGCCAGAAAAACTGAGAGTTTCAAGGGGAAGGGCTTCTTCCCCGCCTGTGGTGCGGCCTGTAGCATCCGCATGCAGGAACGAAAGACCAAATCGCCAGGAATTGGAAAAGCCAATATCACCACCCACTCTGGCAAATGCCGAATAGGCACCCAAGCCATCATTGCTGGCACCCCCAGCCGGGAAATCCGCGCCCCGAAAGGCTCCGGCGCCTATCTGCAAATAAAGTTCAGTGGGCAGCACAAAGGCGACCTGGACGCCATCATCATTATACTGACCAGCCAGGAACGCCTGATAAGGCAGCGGTCGATCCGAAAAATTATCACTATGTGAGTGGTTCTCGTTTAAATAGCCGATGGCTGGGAAGAAACGTCCTGCTTTCAGGGTGGCCCCGCCCGGCAGCGACAATGTCTGTATAAAGGCTTCTTCCAGTTCAACCTCCACACCTTCATCACTGGCTTCCAGAGCAACCGTCGTGCTGGCATAAAAAAGATTATTAACATTGGCATAGAAATTTATCTCGGTTTCATCAAGGGCAAATCCTTCTGGCCCTACGCCGGTTTCACCGCCCAGAGGTGAGCCTGCAATGGAATAATTTTCAGGTTCATTTGAGAAACTTGTCAGGCGGCCATTAAAAATAAGGCCAATCTGGGGGTTGAAGGCAGTTGCTGAATTTGCCGGACCACTCGACTGTGCAGCTAAATCCATTACTCGGGCTTCTGCGACAAATTCTGGTGCTCGGGGCTTTGCGGCCACTTCTCTCTTCTCAAGCTCAGTGATACGCGCCTCAAGTCTGGCGATTTCGGTGTCATAGGCTTGTTTCAAGTGTTTCAGTTCCGCTTTCACCTCCTCTATGATATTTTTTTCTTGGGCAAAACTATCTGAGTTGACCAATAAGGGTATTACCAGAACACCAATAACCATTAGGAATTTATACTGTTTCATGAATTTCTTCTTCGCATCATTGTTGGAATTATTTATTCCTGAAATTACAACCCCGAATCTGGTACTATGACCAGATCGTTGCCAAAACTCAGGTTATTTAGTAATAAAATATCAAATGATGCTGGACGGGGGGCCGCGGGTGGGCATAAAAAAAGCATGTTCCAGCTTTGGTAAGTGCTGAACGAGAGGAAGCCATGGCATTTCCGAATAGTCAGCCATCTTACTAACCATGCCGGGAATATTTGATGGGGATGTTATGTTATCTGCATTTTGGCAAATGGAACAAGGTTCGGATGCTAAATAGTCATGGGTTGTCGCATGGGCCCACAATCCGCTCTGAAGGCCGATAAATGCCAGAGCTGCCAGCACAAAAAGAAATTTCGAATATTTTCGCAGAGTTTGAATATCTAAAATCCATACTGATAATCCGATATAATTGTATGCCAGTAAAAATGACACAGGTCAATGGTATCCGGGTGGGTGAGGTGGGACCACCTCTCTTTGACGTCCCGATAACTCATCGTAAATCGAAAATAAAGCCAAATAGCCTGCATTATGATGTCAGGATGGAAGCGGTGACGACGATATGATATTTTTTCATGGAAATCACATAGTATAGTTTGTAGGTAAAGTTAACGTATCAATCCCGTCGAAAGTGCTGGATGATTATTCCCCTAATAAACAGCAGTAGTTTACAGTGTAGCCTGGCAGGCAGGACAAAGGCTGTAATGGTTTATCTCAGCTCGCGGCGTACCTTGAGAGCGGCTTCGTAGCCACTCGACGCTGCAGCTTCCATATGCGCCCAATCTAGATAATCACCTGCAAGAAACAAATTCTTCAGCGGTTTTTCCAGCATGGCTTGCAAACGGTAACGCCCCACTCGCGCATAGGGAAGACCATGGGACCACCGTGTAATGATGGTTTCTTGTACAACGCCCTGTGCTTCAGGAAAGAGGTCGTAGAGATCTTTGAGCAGAATCTCTCGCACCTCGTCGTCAGTTAATTCCATCAAGCGCACTCCATGATCACCCCCACCATATACCATAAGGCTTCCGCCCGGCTGACGGGAGCCGGAATTGCGGAGTGGATTTGAGTGGTTATAAAACATATTAAAGCTTCTGTTGGCAACTACGATGGCGTAGACATCATCCCAAGGCATGGGCCCAGTTTCATTTGTCAAAAACGAGCCACATACGAAAGGCCCATAAACTATTTGATCAAGTGCGTCAGCTGTCTCAGAGGGCAGATCTTTCACAATCTTGCGGGTAATATGAGCAGGCGTCGCAACGATGACTTTTTTTGCATGGACTTTGTGGGCACGACCATTAACATTGAAGCTTACTATATTTATATCATCAGAGTTCTGGATGGATTCAACCTTTGCACCAGTTTTGACCCGCTCGCCTAACCATCCAGCAATTGCTTGCGGCAAACGCGCCGAACCACCTGATAAATTTCGTGCCAAGGAGCTGTCGTCGCTCCATACCATGCTAAAAAGGGCTGCTCCGGAGCCTGCTGCAAGGTCCTCTGACGTGGCTGTAACACGACCAACAATTGCACTGATGATGGCATCAACTTCTGGGTGAAGTGGACCGAGGAGCTGGCTAAATGTCTCATCCCCACGAAATGCAAGGTTACGGATGCGGCGTTGAATAGGTGTGTCGCTGGCGCGAGGCAGCACCCAGTCATTATATTTCTTGGCAGCAACACGTATCTTGAGACCGGCCCGCGCGAAAGATATGCGCGCACCTAGCGAAATAGGCAACCGAAATGGATAACTGGCGGCGGCGCCTTTAGTGATAACTTTTTCACCAACGGCAAGCCCGGTAATAGTACCGGGAATTTCGATGGTCTCTAAGCCCATTTCTTGAACGAGCCTGTCGAGAACAGATCCCGGTCCGGGGAAGAGGTGGGCCCCCATATTGAGCCAATAATCCCCTCTTTGCTCTGACTTTATTTTACCACCGACCCGGTTATCTGCTTCAAGCAACAAAACATCGCGGTCACGGAGTTCCCAAGCAGCGGTAAGGCCAGAAATTCCACCACCAACAATGACGACCTCATGAGAAATAATATCTTCTGTCATAATTTTATCCTAGTATAAACTTTCAGCTTCACGTCACCTCCAATGACCAATAACCACCCAACAATTTTAATTGCCGTGGGTGCATTTACTTTCTTTTCCATTATGTTGATTACCACTAATATAATTATAATCGGGCAATGAACCCGACTAACAGGCACCCTACCTAAATGGTTTAAGTTTTATCGAAAGTACAGTCTACAATCCGGCTGACATATAATACATGGTCAATCGTATCTGAAAATGGGTGCAAAATAATTCAAGGCAAGTCGTTACTATTTGGTCGATTTTGAAGGCCTTGATGATCCGCCCCTCACTCCGGCTCCAGATATTAGGCTGGCATATAGTCAAGACCCAGAACTACTGCGCCTGAAAGGTCATAAGCAACCGCGTTTAAGAGGTCAATGAAGCAATAAGAGCTGAAGTATAAGTTCAAGGCCACTCGTTTCCTTCCCTGACACAGGGCTATTTGACTGCGGCTATGACCGAAATTTCAACGCCATATTCTGGAGCAGCTATTTTGGATTCCACACAAACTCTTGCCGGTGAATTTCCTGGCGATACCCAAGAGTCCCACACATCGTTCATCGCATTAAGATCAGACATAGATGAAAGCCATATTGTTGCTGAAATTATTTTTGATTTATCTGTTCCTGACTCGGCTAGCAATTTGTCAATTTGTGCAAGTGTATCTTTTGTTTGCTCATTTATGGGCGCTCCTGGAGCATCAAAAGCAACCTGTCCAGCAGTGGTAACGGTACCATTATAGATAACTGCTTGGCTTACGCGTGCTGTAGTTCTAATTCTTGTTATCGACATTTCAAGGCTTCCAGTTGATAGATTATAATTTAGAGTGTACGTCTTCAGGTTTATTTGGGCATTTAAGTATTTAAAATAAGAGAGTATTTTGCTCCATTTATTAATATTAAGTGGCCATGGCTTGCTTAAACGACTCTTTTTTATGTCCATTGTGATAACCTTTATCGGTTATCTAGGACAGCCCAAAATTTATTTGCTTATAAAGAATTACGCTTCCCCATACAAAAAATACGTCTACCTATTCCACTTGGGCATTGCATCGATATCATGGATTGGACATTATAACAGCGGAAGGAGTATGCAGTGCCAACCAGTAAGATCTCACCTGAAATTCTTGAGAGAATTAAACAAACGCCTGCTGTGCTAAAGGAAATGGAATCAAGGCTTGGCAATTTTGCCGATGTCAATGGTATCCACCTGCATTATCTGGACTGGGGTGGTGCCGACAATGATGTTACCATTTTCTGGGCCATTGGCGGCGGCAGTACTGCTTACGAGTTAATCGAGGTAGCCCCTAAACTGGTTGCGGCTGGATATCATGTTATCAGCGTCGATGCTCGCGGTCATGGCCAGACAGAAATCCCAGATTATGACTGTTCAACCTGGCATCTTGCCGATGATATAGCCGGGCTGATGGACCATCTGGGCATTGCGCGGGCGGTAATTGGTGGTTATTCACTTGGGGCTTATGTTGCTGCGTCATTCTACGATACTTATCCTGAAAAAACGCTTGCCCTTATTCTGGAAGAAGGGGGTTTATACATGCTTCAACGTGGCTGGGATGATCCGGAATGGACAGGCAACAAGGAAGATCGAGCTCTGAGGAAGGAATCCAGCACCTGGGGCACACCACCTGCTTACGACAGTCTTGAACAAGCATTAGAGCTTTTTGCCGATAATTACTATACACCAAAAACTGGCATGTTGCAGGAGAAGTTGGTCATGGTGGCGGCTGGGATTGCCCAAGACCCAGATGGCAAGTGGCGGGCCATACATCAGGGCAACAAAATGTTTGGGGATTTTGATCACGATCCCACACAAACCTCATCTCAGACTCTGATGAGATTATGTATCTGCTACTTTAATGCAAAAATTATTTTTCGTAATCTTACGGTTCCCGTTCTGGTTCTGGAAGGCAGCGAAAGCTTTGGTGCTGAAGGAAAAAATACCAGCCCAGAGCGCGACTGGTTTCTCAATCGTTATCAGAATTTGGCCCGCTGTATCATCTGGCCTGAGACAGATCATGTGGCGCACATTCATCGTCCAGACTGGTTTGTCAGAGATTGTCTGAGCTTTCTCAACGATGTGCAAAGCAACTGGACAAATCAA
>JAJFIP010000296.1 GCA_021774875.1 Emcibacter sp. | reverse complement strand
AAGTGAGTTTCCAATACTTCCGGTTCACCGGTTTCCCTTTTCCGGAAAGGACATTGGCTTGTTTCTCCATAAACGCAATGCGACCAAATTGTGGGTCGACGAAATTCACAATCACCGCCCGTTTCTGAAATTCGTAGGTTCCGATTTTGCGGTCGCCGTCCAACACAAGATTGTTGGGAGTGAAGTCGCATGTCAACCGGATAAACGTATTCGTGCCGGGAAGGACGGCCACAAACTCCCACAAATCGACGATTGAATCCTTCAGTGCAATAGTTGGTTTGGTGCCGATCAAGGTCTCTCCCGCCGTCTTTGGCATCACAACCGGTGCGACGATTTCAGATTTGAGTGCGGCATTATTCATGATAACGCGGGCGTGAATGTTCCAGCCACCGATCCAGTTACCTTTGTAAAAAGCCCCACCTGCACGAGGTGACGCTTTGCCCTCCCGACCGAAGTCGACTGTGTCACGGATTAAGGTCCAGGGAAGTCCTTTGTCGGTCTTGCCATCCGACATTAGTTTGAGCCGTCCATTCTCCAGGTGCTTGCGATAGGTGGTGACGACTTCCCATTCCGCGATCTGATCAGCGGCCTCAGCGGTTACCGTTCCGAGGCTTAGCAGGATTCCCAGGATGATACTAAGTCGGTTCGCTTTCGAAATCATGCTTATCATAGGCTCGCACCTCGGCTAGTCTGTTATAGGTATTGTGTTATGCTCAAATAAATACTAAGTGAACATACTATTTTTACCAAAGTCAAGCTAATATGCAACGCATGTTTAGACGTAATGCTTTTTGAGGAAACTAATGATGTTAACGTACTGCCGTTTGTGCTCCCAAAGCATGCCTCTGGTCTTACTGGCTTTACTACTACTCTCTTTCGGTTGTCAGCAGGCAAGCGCCCCTGTACCCCTTGACGCAGCAATGAAGCTGCAAAAAGCAGGGAAAACCGATCAAGCCGTTGCTTTGCTGGTACCGGAAGACATCGAGAAAAATCTCCAAGCGTCATCTCTCAAAACGCTTAAAATGAGTGAGAAACAATTCATGTCGCTGTACAACTGGAGTCGTTCGAACGCTCATGAGGAATCAGTGTTGATGCTGCCATTAATCAAAAAGGCCGCCTATCTTCAAATTGAAAAAATGCAGGCAGCGGAAGCAGCAGGCTTATCAGCCGAATCAAAAGAAAAGCAAACGCAACTGCAACGCCTGATTCGTTTTCTACAGGACAAAAACAGACTTCTGATCTATCAGCAACTGGGAATTATCATCAAAAAGAAAATAACACAAGCTTCTTCAAAGCAAACAACAAGCAAATCAGATTCGACGGACACCGATTAACACCGAGAAAAGACAGTCGCTGACACGAATGGCACTGCCGCTGTTTTTTCTAATGTTTAGCTGTAATAGTTAAGTTAACTGGGACGTGCGTTTCGCGCCGATCCGATTTAACGATTTGTTAATAGGCATATCTCCTAGTGCTCCTGCTTTCTTTGATTGGGTTGTGTTGGCCACACCACCCTCTAAACTCTGAACTCCACACCCTGTTTTTATCGTCTGTTAGCGATACTTTACAAACAAATGCTTCTCCCCAAGTTGCTTTAAACATGACTTGCCTTTTTGTTGGGCTTGCATTGAATTCGACTTCAACTACTGCGTCAGTAACCTGAAGCTCTTCAAACCCTAGCTTTTTCATTTGTTGAAGGAGAAACTCATAGTAAGGTGAAGCGACTCTTCTGCTGTATTTAAAGGCAGGGGTCGACTCACCAGTTATTAGATTTAATGAGAATGTATTGCTACCTGAGCCAATTGCCTCTTTATAAAAAATACCCAAACCCCAATACCCATCCACGTCGTTGTTACGTGAAGAGAAGCTGCTAGCAATGCCTGATGCTATAGCTCTCAATTGTTTCCGTCTTGGCATGAAATTATTTTTCCTTATAGCTTATCTTTCCACTGCATGGAGTTGTTCATATATGATACCCCAGGGGCTTTAGATCACGCACGGATGCTGAATATGGTACCTGGCGTGAATAACAATTCAAGGTGTAGCTTCATTGGGATTAAATAGTTACAGCAAGTCATCTGCAGATATGAAAAAAAAGAAAACACACCAAGACAGACAGTATGGGGGTCTGACCATCCCTGATGAATTCCATACACACTTTGATTTCACCAACACGAAGTAGATCTCTCAATGTATCTTGTCGTCGTTGAGTCTTTAATTCGACATGTTCGATTAATGCTGCGATTCTCTCTTTGAGACACTCAACATCAACCGGTCCGATTCTACTCATGGTGGATGCTCCGTTGTTATGAACCCTTATATCTTGCTTTTAATTTCATCCATGTAGAACATATAAGAGACTTTGACACACTTGGCCCTCAACTGGTTCATTCGAACGTCAGTCTCACGCGATCCAACATCGGCTTCGACTTGTTCGCGGTCGTGTCCGTCATTCGTAGTTCGAATCCGAAACCGCTGCCAGCAGGCAAGTCTTTCAGGTCGGCCTTTGCGAGAGTCTTATTGACGTGTTTCGAGAGACCCGGAGTGTAATCGTAGGTCTCTTTCACTTCCGTCTAGTTGGTCCACTCACTTATCGAGTTTGCCATCGTTATCAGTATCGACTCCTACGCGCACTTCGACCTTTTCGACCCACGGCCCAGTGCTGACGTAATCTGCTTTTGTTGTGTGAACAGGTAGAAGCGGCCTGCGACGCCATCCATTTTGTGACGCCTCCATGTATTGCAAAATGTTTGTGTTCACTCGCAGTTTACCGTGTCGCTGTGCAACGTTTTGTTCGTCTATTTCTGTTTATAATCTTTTCCGTTGAGGCTTCGGACAACAGACCGCATCCATGCATCCAGTTCTGCCTGCATCCGTTCGAGTCGTTGGGTGTGTCGGGGATCTTTGGAAAGATCGGTTTTTTCCATCGGGTCATCGGTCAGCTTGTACAGTTCGAATCTTGTGCCGCCGATACGATGCAGCTTCCACGGCCAATCGGTCCAGGCGGCATGCCCGGTCGCGGTATGTTCTGGAAACTGCGGGAATTTGTCGACGTCCTTGCGCATTCTTGGTGGATCATGCGGTAACGGTGCGCCGACATGCTGCTTTTCCATGATCGCTTTCTGAATCCGGTCGCTCCAGGTTCCTTGCCCGCCCTGGATTTTGTGCCAGAATCCCATCGGCTTACTGCGTTCTGTAACCGATCCCGCAATGATGCCGCTCACATCCATTCCATCGAGCGGATGCGGCGCATGTAATTCCACGCCAGCCAAGGCCAGGAGGGTCGGATAGATGTCAAAGGTCGACACCGGTACTGAGGTTCGCCCCTTGAGCTTGCGTGCGGGCCATTCAATGATCCCTGGAACGCGCAGGCCACCTTCGTAGATGCTGCCCTTCCTCTCGCGGCCACCGGAAGTCTCCTTGACCAGCCCGCCGTTATCACTGCAGTACCAGACGATGGTATTATCCGCGATGCCCATTTCCCTGATCGCACCCCGAAGACGTCCGACTTGCTGATCAAGCAGTGTAATCTCGCGGTAGTACCCAGCATGCGGTTTGCCCTCGTAAAGGCTGGGGCCTTCCGGCACTTCCGCGTGTGGGTCGTGCGGAGATGGGAACCAGACAACCGTG
>JAJFIP010000295.1 GCA_021774875.1 Emcibacter sp. | reverse complement strand
CGCCAATGAAACTGAGCGGCTTTACCTCTGACAGGACATTAAACGACAGCAACATAAGCAGCCCCACAGCCCAGGCCCCGGTTCCTGTGATCCAGGATGTCACGGGTCTGGATTTTCCTTTGTCCTCGAACCAGGAAATGGCTGGTTCCAGCATAGCGACGGAGGAGGTAAAGGCGGCAAAGGTCAGGAGTATGAAAAACAAGATACCAAAAATCATCCCCCCCGGCATTTGACCGAAGGCAATAGGCAGGGTGGCAAAAATCAGACCGGGGCCTTCGCCAGGGGTCAGATTATACTGAAAGACGATCGGGAAGATCATGAATCCAGCCAGCAGGGCGACGATGGTATCGGATACAGCGATGATAGCGGCGGCTTTGGGCAGGGAGACATTATCAGGCAGGTAAGCGCCGTAAGTGATCAGGGCCCCGACCCCGACGGCGATAGAAAAAAGGGCCTGCCCCAGAGCCATCAAAACAGTCTGTGCGGTAATTTTGGAAAAATCCGGACTGAACAGGAATTCCAGAGCCTGTGCGCCATTGCCGGCAATCATGGCATAAGAAGATAGTATGACCAGCAGAATGAATAATCCCGGCATCATGATTTTGACTGTCGATTCCAGCCCTGCCTTAACCCCTAATGAAATAACGACAATCACCGCAGCCATATAAAAGGTATGCCAGAAGGTAAGCCGTTGCCAGCTACCCTGTAATCCATCAAACATAGCCCCTGAATCCGCCGCATTTATGCCCGCAAAACTACCTGAGACAGCCTTGATAATATAATCAAGCGACCATCCGGCTACGACACTGTAATAGGTTAGCCCCATGAGCGGCACCAGAATACTAAGCCAGCCGATCAATTTCCAGAATGGATGGTGACCAGCTTTGACCATTCTGGCCATGGTTCCAATGGCA
Organism: Emcibacter sp.; assembly: GCA_021774875.1. Taxonomy (GTDB): domain Bacteria; phylum Pseudomonadota; class Alphaproteobacteria; order Sphingomonadales; family Emcibacteraceae; genus Paremcibacter. Next base: position 4,332 of record JAJFIP010000295.1, on the reverse strand, counting down.
CTCATTTTTCCCGCACGACCCAGTGCCAATTCTGCCATGATCAGGGGAATACCGATGATGAGAACAAAAGCGATATAGATCAGAACAAAGGCCCCGCCACCATTTTCACCAGCCACATAAGGAAACCGCCAGAGATTACCAAGTCCAACAGCGGCCCCGATCGAGGCCATTAAGAAGGCGGAACGAGATGACCATTGGACGTGGTGTCCCAAATCATTACCCTGTGATTGATCCTGTGCCTCACTCATAACAAACTTCCCTTTTTTATTTTCATATCGAAAGTACATGCAATTCACTGATTACCAAAGCTTTTTTTATCGCTCTGATAAAATCATGTCTGCGGCTTTTTCAGCAATCATGATTGTCGGCGCATTGGTATTGCCGCCGATCAGGGTGGGCATGATCGAGGCGTCTACCACCCGCAAGTTACTGATCCCCCTTACTTTAAGCTGTGCATCAACTACGGCCATATCATCCACTCCCATTTTGCAGGTTCCAACCGGGTGATATACCGTGTCTGCCCGGCTGCGGATTTCCTGTTCGATGGCTCTGTCATCCCCCATGTTCTGTCCAAAAATATCTTCTTCAGGAAGGCCATTCAGGGGCGGGGCTTCCATGATAGAGCGCATGATTTTGAATCCCTTAATCAAGCGGGTTATATCGTCTGCGTGGCTGAGGAAAGCCGGGTCAATACGCGGCGGGTCAAGTGGATTTGCACTAATTAACCCCAAAGACCCCACACTTTTAGGCCGCAACAGGCAGACATGGCAGCTCACGCCCGTCCCCAACAGGATTTTGCGGTTATGGTCATCAACCAGCGCGGGCACAAAATGCAGTTGAATATCCGGGATTTCCGCTGAAGCATCGGTTTTAAGAAAAGCACCTGCTTCGGCATAGGTGGTGGTAAGAAATCCAGCACGCTTAAATAAAAACCGAAGTCCGGCCCAAGGCAGGCGCAACAGCATTGACCATGAATATCCATAGAGGGTCCATGACGGACGCCTATAATTGGAGATATAATCAATATGATCCTGAAGATTCTGTCCCACACCGGGCAAATGGTGTCGCACCTCAATGCCGTGCTGATTCAGTTCCTCATCAGGGCCAATGCCGGATAGCATTAATATCTGCGGCGAACCAAAAGCCCCGCCCGACAGAATGACCTCTTTGCGGGCTTTAATGGTATGCTTTTTATTGCCCTTGATATATTCCACGCCGGAGGCTTTATTGCCGGACAGCAAAACTCTTGCGATATGGGCAGTGGTGATAATTGTAAGATTTTCGCGACCCTTGATTGGCGTTAGATAGGCGGCGGCAGCACTGTGACGCAGGCCATTCTTTTGGGTCACTGGGAAAAGACTGCCCCCTTCTTGCTGTGGGCCATTAAAATCCTCAGTCAGGGGAAGCTGCCTATTCTCCATCGCCTGTAAAAATGCTGCCGTAAAGGGGTTGGGACTTCTGGGACGTGTTACATTCAGCGGGCCACCAGTACCGTGATATTGATCACTGCCGCCTTCATTATTTTCGGATTTTTTGAAATAGGGTAATATATCATCATAAGACCAGCCCTGATTGCCAAGTGCTGCCCAATGATCATAATCCCATTTGTGGCCCCGAACATATAGCATGGCATTGATGGCACTTGACCCACCCAAAGTCTTGCCACGCGGCTGAAAACCTCTGCGGCCATTCAGCCCCTTTTGAGGCACGGTTTCCAGTGCCCAGTTCACATGTCTGGTTGGCAGAATGAGTGGAACGCCCGCAGGAATATGGATCAGGGGGCTCCAGTCACGCGCACCGGCTTCCAATAAGCAAACACTGTATTTCCCACCAGCACTCAGGCGGTTGGCCATCACGCAACCCGCAGAGCCACCGCCTGCAATGATATAGTCAAAATCCAGTTTTCCCTCCGTGATATTTTATTCCGGTTTATAGAATTTAAGGGTAAAGCGATCGGATTCACCAATGGCTAGATATTTAGCCCGTTCATCGGTTAAGGGATATGACCCGCTTAAAGTGGGCGGCAAAGACCAGACGCCGCTCGGATGGTTTTTAGTATCTTTGGGGTTTCGGTTAATGTCGCTTTCAGCCAGAAATTTAAATCCCCCATCGATGGCTATGGTGCTAAAGTGGCTTGCATTGACATAGCCATTCTTACCATTAGGATCATTGGATTGAGGAATGTTTTCATCACCGGCATGATCGACAATGGCCATAATTCCACCCGGTTTTAACATTGAATAGATGGCTTTGACATAGTCCGATATGGGGGGCTTTCTCATAATAAAGCCATGGGCGCGGAAAACCAGCACCATGTCCACTTTGCCGTAGGGGACGTTATCGACCTGGTTTGGGAAATCCGACCTGTTTCGAACCGGGATATATTTTCCTTGCTCAGCAAGGAAGGGTTCCAGAATAGACCGGTACCATCCGCCCTGACCACCGGGCCAGATTTCAACGACCGTCATATCCGGCTCGAGGCCAAAAAATTTCAAAGTCTCAGCAGGATGGCGATATTTATCCCGTGCTTTATGACTATCGGAACGCCGATCATTTGCAATTTTTTTAGCCAACAGGGCCTGAGCTTCTGCGCTCATTTGATGATGGCGCGTGTTTTCTGCAAATGTATTTGCGGCGAAGTTCAGACAGAGGAAAGTGACTGCTACAGCATATATCAGATAGTATTTTTTAAATTTAATCATGGCAATTTTTTTAAAGTATAACCTTCAGTTATGGAAAATATCACTCGTAATATATCCATATTTGCGGACAAACAAAGACACAATAAATTGATTTGATGCGCCAAATTAATTGCCACACCCCGCGAACAGGATGTGGCTATAATAAGCAACTTGTTATTTTTTTACTCACTTACCTTTTTATTTGCCGCTAGTGGTACCATCACATGGGCAAGTGGACTATCTCCCCACATGACATAGTGGCCGCCCACGAAAGGGTCGCGCGACATTCCGGCCATAGCAGCCTTAGGCATCAGTAACATTAGATGGGGGCCTTCCTGTACCCACACCCCACCATCTTTGGGGTCGGTGGCGTCAGGGTCATCATTATTTACCGCACTGCTATCCCCCATCATCATGTAGGATACGCCAATGACGTCTGTCGAAAAATCCGATTTGTTGTTCATAGCATCCATCCACTTCATCCAGACGGCATCATTACACATGGGATTCATATCGCCGTCGAGTGGCCGGACGCCCGGTAGACAGGTCCAGCCATTGGAACCCTCCCGCAGGATGGTGCCGTCCATATCCATGACGGTTGCCTTGTCAGAGATAGAGGCCGGAGCAGCAGATACGGCTCGGGCTATTTTTGTTTCCTTACTTTCCTTCTCACCGGCAAAAGAAATTCCGGTGAGGCTCAGGCACAATATTGCTGCAATTGATACGATTTTTATTTTGGTCATAACATTCTCCTCATTAACCCGCCGTAGTCGGGTCGATCATATTTTTGATTTCAATATTCAGGACTTGGACTTACTATTTCTCAAAGGGAACAGGCGGGGAATTAATAACAATCCGACTGGCAAATAGAGCCACCGGATCCTCCCGCGTAATTTATTTTTCCTAGCATCTAGCTAGAGAAAATACATGTTGGCTATGGGTGCCAGAATTATTTTTTCCAACCTTAGCACAGGTTTGAAGGATTGTTTAGATAAAATTAATATGCCCGGTTGATGCAGAAATCGACAATGTCGGTCAGGGCCTTGCGGTAGTCGTCATCGGGGAAAATGGCGAGGGCGTCTTTGGCGATGGCACCATAATGGCGGGCGCGTTCCACGGTATCATGGAGGGCATTATGCTTGGTCATCAGGTCAATGGCCTTGCTCAGGTCGTCGTCATGCTGATCCAGTTGTTCGATCGTCCGGCGCCAGAAATCACTTTCCCCGGTATCGCCACGCCGAAAGGCGAGCACGATGGGCAGGGTAACCTTGCCTTCGCGGAAATCATCGCCAACCGACTTGCCCAACTTTTCCTGTTCGGCGGAAAAGTCAAGCACGTCATCAATTAACTGAAAGACGATCCCTAAATTTTTACCGTAACTTTTCAGGGCATCCTGCTGGGTACCCGGCCTCTCGGCAATTACCGCACCTATTTCACAAGCGGCGGCAAACAAGGCGGCAGTTTTGGCGACAATCACCTGCATATAGGAATCTTCGGTGGTATCCAGGTCGTTGGCGGTGGTCAACTGCATCACTTCGCCCTCGGCTATGACAGACGAAGCATTGGACAGGATAGCCAGAACTTCAAGTGAGCCATCAGCGACCATCAATTCAAAAGACCGGCTGAACAGGAAGTCGCCAACAAGAACGCT
>JAJFIP010000294.1 GCA_021774875.1 Emcibacter sp. | reverse complement strand
TTAGACCTGCATCTCAAATTTATATCCCCAGCCCCGAAGCTTCACTACGCTGTAAACCGATGTATTCTTTGAATCGTCAAGCACTAGTTTTTCTCCATCAAAACATTGATGACCTTGATCCTGAAAATGGATGGGATCGTCTATCGAATTTTAGATATCAATCTGTAATGACAAATCATCAACTACTCGGAGAATCTGATGACTATTTTGATGGAGACTGTCGAGAAGACTGCCATCTTGCGCTGAAAGCAAAATCAAAAGGACAAAGTGTTCTTGAATATCGGCTCGGCCTAACCAAACCAGTCTCCAACAAACAAAAAAAATCTTGGCGGCTTTTATTAGATTTAGGAAGCGATAACAACTTCAATTGGTGCTGGAGTGATTTCGGTAGCATATGCTTCTGGATTCGAGAACAAGACCTTGCTAAGCAGGATTTCTCTAGAGTACATGCCATGATAATTTCTGCCTGAGTAATTGTCAGGTGCATTGGAGAGGCATGGCCGATTTGAGTTATTTTCTACCACGAAAAGCACGAACGACACGAACGGTTTTGTCACGATTTTCAGAGAACTTTTTTAATACATGTTGTGTCCGCTATTGATATAGCCTAAGTCCGAATACTTTATTCAGACATCCAACTCATTGGACTCAACCTTAATTTGATTCGGTCCCACCCTTTGGTTACAAAATTTTCAGTCTGGGAATATGACATGCGAGCCTATGTACAACAGGGACAAAAAGGCGATCCGAATTACCTTAATCTGGAGGAAACTGCTTACTCCTTCTGGGAAAGAGGTTATGAGGTCATGCGGTTCGAATACCCTGAGCTTGATCAGGGGGTATTGGATCGGGGACTACTGTCTTTTCCCGATGAAACAATTGTTTCAGGTGGTGTAGGAACAATCCTTGAGGCACTGGAACGGGCGAATCGACCGCAGCCTGAGATGCTGGATCTTCCAGACTGCCTGAAACCGTGGATCGGTCGAGATTACTGGACTTCCACATTAGCAGAAGTACGTCAGAAGGTGGAGAGTAAACATAATACTAAGCCGACACATGTGAAGCCACTATTTGACCATAAACGATTTAAGGGAACTGTCTTCACCGAGTTCCGTGACTTGATACCTTCTGCAGCGGTCGATGGTGAAACCCCAGTACTGGTTCAAGAAGTTGTTGAGTTTGTCTCGGAATGGCGCGCGTACATTTTTCGAGGTCGCATCATACATGTCGCTCACTACATGGAAGATCCTATTATCTTTCCCGATCCGGCAAAAATGCAGGCGGCTTTGGATGCGTTCGAGAATTGTCCTGTAGCATGTGGCATGGACTGGGGGATTACTGCCGAAGGTGAGACACTTCTGGTGGAAGTTAACGATGGTTATGCCCTAGGCAATTATGGCGTCAGAGGATACATCTATACTGCGATGATTGAAGCACGCTGGAGAGAAATAATGGGACTCGAAGACAATGGAATTGGTGTGGGAATCTAAGCAGGATATAATATAGTCTTCGAAACTGCGTATTATCCGCGCGACCTATTCAATATATCGAATCAATATCGCTTGACCATATAGCTAATCACGTAGCCGAGGATTGTGCGCCAAGTACTCTCGACGTTTTCGCTCCACTCCTCGTCAAACTCGTGAACCGTTTCGATGACTGACTCCAACCAAATATTGTAATGTTGCGCCTCAATATTCAGATGGTTTCGATCGTGAGTCCTGGCGCGCTCCTGTAGTTCTCGAAGTGACTCAGGATCACCGGCTGTAGCACCAGCGGCTAACTTGAGTGAGCGAAGGAGCATTTTGTTTTGCTGTTCGAAATCGGTATGGTGGAATTTATCACGAATTTCATCAGAAGTTGACAAAAAACGATCATAAAACGCTGGGATAAATTTCTCGTTTTCTATGCACCGATCAAGGCTTTGTAGAAACTGATCTCTGGGTGTCAAAGCTTCCATAGATAATCCACTCCGAAGAGGATAATACTCTGCCAGCGAACTCGTGACTGTATTAACAGTTCTCACATTGGAAATCAATGCGACAATCTGAATTGAGTGATTTACAAACGAAATCATGTCACTCTTGAATCCTACTGACTACATTCGGTATGAGTGCAATTCAATTGCACACTCTTTTAGGAAGTCACTTCATGGAGAAAACTACCTAGTTGCTTCCTCAGATAAACAAGTCGTTACTGATTTGAATCAGTTTGTACGACCTTAAGCAAAAGATCGGTTGCGATGTCAATTGCACATCACAGGCTGTGTCGTCAGAATGGAAATCGAGAATTGATTATTTTTCCCGAAGGAGATGGACGTGGCCAATACTGAGTATGTTGATATCTTTAAACAAGGTGCTCAGGCAATTGATCGATGGCGGACTGAAAATTCGGATGCAATATTAGATCTGAAGTTAGACCTGAGTGGTGCTGATTTGAGTGGAGCGGACTTGACCGAAACCAATTTGGTCGGGGTCGATTTGAGTGGAGCGAATTTAATCGGAGCCGATTTGAGTGGTGCTGATCTGGTCGGAGCCAATTTAGCGGGAGCGAATTTGGAACAAGCCGACCTGTGTTTTGCCGATTTGAGTAACACAGATTTAAGTGGGGCCAATTTACACCGGGCCAATTTGAGAGAAACCATTTTAAACGGCGCTCACTCACGCAATACCCTTTGGGTCGAAATTGATTTATCACGGACAGTCGGTCTGGAAACAGTAATTCACAAGGGGCCCAGTACCATTGGAGTTAATACACTCATGTGGTCTAAAGGTCAGATCCCAAAAGAGTTTCTGCTGGGTTGCGGACTTCCCGATGAAGTCATTTTATATGTGACTCATTATTTCGCGAATGACGCAAATGAATTCTTTTCCTGCTTTATCAGCTTCAGTCCTGAAGACGAAGTATTCGCTCATCGATTACACGATCAATTGCAAGCCAGAGGAATTCGCTGTTGGCTGGATGAAAAACAGACGTTACCAGAGATGGGGAAATCCAGAGACCGAAAACTTAAGATTTGGGATAAAGTGTTGCTCTGCGCTTCCCAACATTCATTAACCAGTGACTGGGTGAACCAGGAAATTGAAGACGCTTTTGTAAATGAAGATCGCCAATACAAAAGAGACACGGATATAATTTGTTCCCTGCTTCCACTCAACCTGGATCACCATCTCTTAGATATCTGGGAGCATAAAGACAAAGAGACAATCAGTGCGCGCGTGGTCGCTGAGTTCCAAGGTTGGGAAGAAGATCACTCGAAGTTTGAGACACAAGTCGATCGATTGATCACCGCCCTGAATACAAATAATACCGATCTTGAACCAAAACAGATTCAGAAGTAGGTTTAAAAAAATTGATGTGTGTTCTCAACAGAAGTTATAGAAGTCAGGTTCGATCATTAAATACCAATATGAACACTGATTTGATCTTCATCAAAAATGATGATGTAAAATAATTCGGTTCAAAAACGGTTTTCTACTCGCTACTCTTGGCCCAAATTTTGTTCGAGCCCATGTCTGCATCTTAATTTTGGTCTATATCAAATTTAAGGCAACTTTGGAAATCAAACAGATGTTATCTGGATTCGCTTGGATAAAAGATAAATGACACTGCTCCTATAAAGATAAAGGCAAAGCCATGAACGGGGAGGACATATCGTAAATGATGATTAAACTCTAAATGTGCGCTCACCATAATTAATACAAGAATTGCTGGTATTAAAAGAATGGCGATGTCTTGTGCGGATGGGAAATGTTTTATTTGATGTTGAAATAATTGGATACTGACTAGAATAGTGGAGAGCAGCAATAAAACCAGTGTGCCGAGTGGTGTTTTGACGGCTAAACCATAAAGGTAATAGTACCACCAGCCACCATCTTTCCATGTCCCCCGCAAATAGGATGGGCGCCCAAAGTCTTCAAAATCATGCTGCTGAACATCAATACCCATGACGTACTGTTTTGGAAATGGTACAGGAATTTCCCCTATCCATGAATTGGCAAAACGGTTGCCATGATTTCCTGATTCTTCACCCCCATTGAGTCGAGTACTGATGAAAGTGAAATCCTTTAGTTGGGTCATTGTACCATCAAAAGCGTAACCGAGATTCAATAGCCACAACGCTATGAGGAGAATGGTAGAAAGTTGAATCAGCTGAGTACTAAGATTGTAAAAAAGTGAGCCCTTAACACAATTTGTGACGTGCGGAATAAAAAATTGTTTCCTGATCCAAAAGAGCCATAAGAGTGGCCATAACCCAAATAGAATGACCCACGTCATTTTGGATAGTTGAGCGAGTCCTAAAAGCAGTCCTGCCGCAATGGCCCGCTTGTATGTTGGTTGCTTGAGCCAGCGCCAAAAGAAGAACGTTGCTCCAACGCCAAAGCTCGTCGCTGCGCAGTCGGTTGCGATGAGCTCCCCATGAGCGAGAATGTTTGGTGAAAAGCACCAAAGGGTAAGCGAGATTAATCCCGCTAAGTTATTTCCCCATAATTCCCGGGACCAAAAAAAACAGAAGAGTCCACCAAAAATACTGAATGGAATACAAGCCCACCGGGCAATTGTAAAAAGCCAAAATGAGCGTTTACCATTCACTGTAATGAAATTAGCTCCGAGACCAAATACTGGCCTTGCTCCGGGATGTTCACTGAAGTTACTCCAATCTTCTTCATAACCAGCAACCATGACAGGCAGCGCTGCAGTCATTCTTACAAGTGGAGGATTTACCCTAAATAACTCAAATCGGCCGAATTTCCAATGGCTGATTCCTGCAACGAGGAATCCAGGTTCTAGCGTCGTTGGACTATGACATGTTGCCGAATAAGCCGAATAAGCCAAAATGAATCGCTAGTAAAAGTGTTACAAGTGATATCGTGTAATGTTGATTTATGATAAGCCGTGAATTTCGCAACTTTTCTGATATATCAGCCGTGGGAGAAGTTGCTTTATTGAAGGTGTTTTTCATAAGTATGAAGAACTATAGGTGTTAACAGGACATTATTCTGTTGATCACGTTGTGACAACTTTTTAAGACAGGTCATTATCAAGTGTCGTTCTATTATTGGAAAGTACAATTGAGTCTAGAAAGTATGCACCATCTACTCCCCCAAGCTTGATTCGCCATCAAGCAGATTCGGATTGATAGCGCTAGAATGCCTCAAATTGTGACGATCCAAGCATCTCACATTTCAAGTACAGGAAGAAAAGTTACCAAA
>JAJFIP010000293.1 GCA_021774875.1 Emcibacter sp. | reverse complement strand
CATGCAGTTTCTGGTGGAAAGTATTGCGACCACAATCATTGCCATGTTGGTTGCTCTGGCGGTGCTTGAGATGATTATTCCGGTTTTTAATGATGGTTTGGGGAAAAATATGGTGCTGGATTATTTTTCTCTGATGCCATTTATAGTTAGCATAACACTATTGGTGGGGCTAGTTGCAGGCAGTTATCCGGCCTATGTCATTACCCGCGTCAAGCCTGTTGATGCCCTCAAGGAAAGTCTGAGTAGAGGAGCAAAGGGTTCACTGGTGCGCAGCTTTATGATCGGGGCACAATTCGTTTTTTCTGTTTTTATGTTGGCCATGGTTGTCGTGGTGTTCTTTCAGAATAATAAAATAAAAGAGGGCAGTGAAATCTTCCCTAAATCGCAGATTGTGACATTAGAAAGACTGGGTCTGGATGACCTGCGCGGGCGCCATGATACCCTGAAGCAGGAATTGAGCAATATTACAGGCATAGAATCGGTGACATTCTCTAGTCAGGTGCCTTTTCAACAGGCAATGTCACCTTTTTTTGCTGCACGAAATTCAGGCGATATTGCGGGAAAGGTCAATCTGAATAGAATAATTGTGGAATATGATTTTATCAAAACCTATGAAATTCCCCTTTATGCTGGCCGGGATTTTTCCAGGGAAATAGCAAATGACCTGTCAAATGAAGATTCTGAAGTTATCAATGTCATTGTCAATGATCTGGTTTTGAACAAACTCGGTTTTGGTTCTGCCAATGATGCCATTGGCAAGAACTTTCATAGAATTTATGAAAGTGATGAGGAGTATCCAGAACCACAAACATTTGTTATTGTCGGTGTGATGGAAGATCAGAATTTTCTAGGATTGCACAACAGTATTAAACCCCTGATCTTTCGAGTGAATCCTGAAGATTATAGTCTGGCTTCCATTCGGATTAAGGGTCATAATTTCACTGAAACTATGACGAAAATAGAAGAAGTGTGGAAGAAAGTTATTCCCGATTATCCCATTCAGGTTAAATTTCTGGACGCTATGTTTGAGGATATCTATCAAATATACAGAATCATGAATGCAGTTCTGGCTGGTTTTGCGGTTATGGCACTTACACTGGCTTTCATAGGATTGTTTGGACTTGCAGCTTTTATGTCTGCCCAGCGAACCAAGGAAATTGGTATCCGTAAAGTCATGGGCGGGGAAACTTATCAGATCGTAACATTACTGGTCTGGCAATTCTCACGCCCTGTATTATGGGCATTGCTTGTGGCCTTGCCGCTTTCTTACTTTGCTTCGGAAGCCTACCTCAGTTTCTTTGCTGAGCGCATCGAATTACCGATATTAATGATCGTAATCTCTGGGCTTTTGGCGGTGATATTATCCTGGCTTATTGTTTCGGCCCATGCTTACCGCGTTTCCAGCAAGAAGCCTATTCATGCTTTACGATACGAGTAGGAGACTTAAATGTTTAAAAATTATATCCTGATTGCTCTGCGTAATTTATTGCGTAACAAAACCTATAGCCTGATAAATATAGGCGGTTTGGCACTTGGTCTGGCGGTTTTTGTATTTGCCAGCGTTCTGTCGAACTATGAAAAAACCCATGATGTATTTTTTGAAAAGGCGGATCGCATATATACGTTAGGGGCCAATTTTTCGCCCACAGCAAATATCGGAGTAAATGGGACCGATGGTGTCCATACGGCTATAGCACCACTGATGGCATCGGAGTTCAGCGATATTGAGGCCATTGCACGAATTGTGAATCGGGAATATTTATTGTCGGTGGGAGATCGCAGTTTTTATCAGGACATCAAATTTGTGGATAAAGAGTTTCTTGAAATTTTTGATTTTGAATATTTAGCTGGCGATGAGACAGCTTTGGATGATCCATCTGGCGTTATTCTTACGGAAAAATTGGCTAGTAAATATTTTCCGGGTGAAAATGCCCATGGCAAGGTTATTTCACTTGATAATAAACATGATTTGCGGGTGACTGCAGTCATCCGTGATTTGCCGGGGAATACGCATTTTGTTTCTTCTTTGATTAACGATGAGCCACTACAGATCATTGCCCCTCTAACGGCGCTTAGCAAAATAACGGATTATGATCTGGCCGGAAACTGGAATAATTTAGCTTTGGGGAATACTACTTATTTTCTGTTGCCCCCTCACCTTGATGGAAAGTGGCTAGAGATACAGGCAAATGAAGTCTTTCAACGTCATGCACCGGATAGAATTAAGGAATTTATTACGATTGTCAAAAGTCGAAAACTCAAAGAAATGAATCTTGTGTTCTGGCAAGTGATAGGGATGCCCGTAATTGAAGCAATTGTCATATTTGGATTTCTGGTACTAACCATTGCGGGTCTGAATTATACTAATTTGGCTACTGCACAGGCTATGGGTCGTGCAAAAGAAGTTGGCTTGCGTAAAACTATGGGTGCTTCCTTAGGGCAATTGCTCACTCAGTTTTTGGTAGAAAGTATTGTCACGGCATTCATAGCCATGCTGGCTGCCTTGGCAATATTGGAAATGCTTATCCCAATTTTTAATGATAGCTTGGGAAAAGTCGTGTCTCTGGAGTATATTTCTTTGTTACCGTCTCTTTTTGTCATAACAATTTTGGTCGGACTGATTTCCGGTAGTTATCCTGCTTATATTATTACCCGTGACATGCCTGTGAATGCCTTAAAAGAAAGTCTGAGCAGGGGATCAAAAGGATCTCTGACGCGTAGCATTATGATTGGCGCACAGTTTGTTTTTTCGATTTTTATGCTGGCCATGGTTGCTGTGGGATTTTTTCAGAATGAAAAAGTTAAACAAGGCAGTGAGATATATCCAAAATCACAGATTGTGACCTTAAACAGGGTGGGCGTGAATGAAATTAGAGGGCGAAATGAAACCCTAAAGGAGGAACTGAATAATATCCCGGGCATAGAATTTGTCACTTATTCAAGTCAGGTACCTTTTGATCAAAGCAATGCATCATTCACGGCTGCAAGGAATTCTGGGGATATTGCGGGTAGAGTCAACCTCAATCAAATTATTATTGAATATGATTTTTTAAAAACCTATGACATTCCGCTTGTTGCGGGGCGTGATTTTTCACGGGATGTGGCAAATGATTTGGAAAAGGAAGACTCTGAAGTTGTCAATGTTATTGTCAATGAAATGGTCTTGAAAAGACTGGGTTTTTCTTCTCCTGATACTGCTCTTAACAAAAGTTTTCACGAGATTGTGGAAGACCCGGCAGAAGGAAAAATTTTAAAGTCCTTCGTTATTGTTGGCGTGATGGAAGATCAAAATTTTTTAGGGCTGCATAATAGTATTAAACCAATTGTTTTTAGGGTTAATCCAAGAAATTACCAGCAAGCTTCCATTCGAATTAAGGGTCATAATTTCACTGAAACGATGAATGAAATAGAGCGCGTGTGGGATAATATTAATCCGGATTTTCCCATTCAAGTTAAATATCTGGATGATCTTTTTGAAGAAATATTCATAATACATAAAAGTTTGAATATCGCTATGGCAGGATTTGCGGTTATGGCATTAATGCTTGCATTCATTGGTTTATTTGGTCTTGCTGCTTTTATGGCAGCACAGCGGACCAAGGAAATTGGTATTCGCAAAGTAATGGGAGCAGAAACTTATCAGATTGTCATGCTGTTAGTCTGGCAATTCTCCCGCCCAGTAATATGGGCATTGTTGTTGGCTTTGCCGCTATCCTACTTTGCGACACAAACCTATCTCAATTTCTTTGCCGAACGCATCGAATTGCCAATTGTTATGATTGCCGGGGCTGGGCTTCTGGCTGTGATATTATCCTGGATTATTGTCTCGACCCATGCATATAGCGTTTCCAGCAAGAAGCCTATCCATGCCCTGCGGTATGAATAGGATCAAATTTAGAATAATTATTTTCTAGCGAGAAATATTAAAATTTAAAGTTGAGTTCTACGCCAAAACGCCGCTGGGCACCGGGATGATCAAAGGAGCCACCAAATTCGGGTGCCGGGATTACTTCTTCGAGAAATTTCTCGTCAGTCAGGTTTGAGACATAACCGATCAACGACCAATTTTCACCTTCGATACCGCCACGCAAATTCACGGTATAATATGAATCACGCCGGGCATTGGAAAAATCGGCAATACCCAACCCACCAGCACCAGCACCAAAGCCTAGCTCAAACAACGGCATGAATATAGTTGGACGCTGGCCCTCTTGCACTGTATGGAACCATGTTTGCCCGATGAACTGCGCGTCCACCCGCGCGACGACATTGATTGAATCTGTGATCGGATAATCAAAGTCACTACCGATATTAATGGTGTAATCCGGAGTATAGGGTGATTTATTCCCAACCGTATCCGTCCGCGAGCTATTGGCTTTAATCTCGCTGTCGGTGTAGTTTGCCCCACCAAAGACTCTGAAATGTTCATTCAAATGACCCGTGAAACCAAATTCAAGGCCGTAAATATCAACCGTGTTAATGTTGGATACCACACGAAGCAGGCCAAATGATCCAACAAGAAATTCAAAGAACTGCATATCGGTGACCCGGGTAAAATAACCCGCACCATTCATTTGCAGCCGACCATCAAACAACTGGGCATTGAAACCCACCTCAAAAGCGTTTGAAGTTTCTTTGTCAAAATCATCGGTGATTATCGGCAGAGGTACACCCAGATCATCAGCAAAAAATATGCCGATACCTCCGTTGATGAAACCATTAATGAAGCCGTTGATGGTGGCTTCACTACCGGAATTGTTAAAACCACCGGCTTTGAAACCCACACCCCAACTGGCAAATGCCGTTAGTTCGTCATTAACATCCCACGTTATGGCAACTTTAGGCTCCAGCTGGGAAAAGGTCTTTTCCTTGTCTGGGATGCTGCCGATGGTGGTAAGGTCAAAGGGTAAACCGGGATTCAGGGGATCGTTGAATGTACCATCGCCATTCAAGTCAATCACTGATTGCCTGACATCATTTGGCACCAGACTGGAAACTTGGCGTTTCTCACTGTCAAACCGCAAAGCCAGGGAGAGTTCCACGTCACTGGTAACGTCATATTCAGCCTGAGCAAATACGGCAAAGACCTGACTATCAAAATCATCATAGGTCAATGAGGCCGTTACATTTGGCCCGCTTGCCTGAAACAATCCACGGACAGGAGTATTGCCACTGTCGCGGTTTAAAGAAATCCCGACTTGACGATCAATATCAAGGAAATAGGCGCCAACCATCCAGTTCAAATCACCATCACCAGATGAAGCTAGGCGAAGCTCTGCACTAAAATCACGTTGATCACGTTGTTGTTCCTGAATGCCGTCACATGTAGTTGGTGTATAGGCCCCCAAGAATGAACCATTGGGGTCAAAAATAACACCGACCGGTGATGTGCCGATAAATTGCGGGGCGAGCAGAGCTTGTCCTGCGGCATTCAACGCTGTGACAGAATCTTGACAGGCAGCATCACCATTAAAGAAACCAAATGCTGCCGATGTGCCATCGGAAATCAGATCATTTTCAATATCACTGTAAAGCAGCCAACCGGTGAGGGTCATCCCTTCCATATCATAATCAAATTTGGTGGAATATTCGAAAGACTTCTGATCGTTGTCAGATATCACATTGGCATGAAATATAAAGTCAAAGTCGTTGACGTCCTGAAATGCTTCTGGCGTAGCCAGTGCGGCGGCAAAAATGGGCAAGTTAAATGTTGAGTTAAAGGTAATTGACGAAGCGTCAACTTCACCGTAACGGATTTTCATATCAATGCTGAGGTTTTCACTGGCTTCTATGATCAGCCGGCCATTGATATTATAGCCTTCATAGGCATCGACAATAGGGGCGTTATTCTGAAAACTATTGCGGTAGAAACCATCAGATTGACGCCAGTCAGCTGAAATTCGGCCAAAAACCTTGTCTTCGACCAGAGGCCCGGAAACAGAGCCTTTTATGAGATAAGTGTTATCTTCTGCAAAACTTGCGGTGCCACTTGCCTCGACATTTTCATTTGGGGCAGAGGTTGTAACAAGGATCGCACCGGCGGCGGCATTACGGCCATATATAGCGCCCTGTGGACCTTTAAAAATTTCAATCTGTTGCAAGTTGGTATATTCACGGTTAAAGGCGGCCGGATTGGTATAAAGCACACCGTCAACAATATAGGCAAAGCTGTTCTCGGCATCTCGGGCACCATTAATGCCGCGGATATTTACCTGTGTATCTCCTACCTCTGCGGCGTCAACCATAGACACGCCGGGGGTCAGGGCTATAAAATCTGCTGCCCGTTGGACACCAGCTCTCTCGAGCGTCGTCTGGGTGAGGGCGGTAACTGTGCCGGGAATATCCTGAAGCCTCTCTGACCTGCGGCGTGCAGATACCACAATTTCTTCGAGGGTAAATTCAGTGTCTTGCTGGGCATATGCGATAGTGGGTATTTCCGCCGCCACTAACATAATTGCCAGCGATGTCATACATGATTTTACAATGAATGGATGTTTCATTTTTCATTCCCTATGTGTTGACCAATGATTATCAGTTTTGTTTATTATTATATAAGAACATGAGGATACATATAATTTCGGGGGTAGTCAAATTGCTTAATATATTAACTATTTCTGTTTTTTTATTAACCGAAGATAATGTTTAGTCAAATTTGGCCGTTAGAGGCGTGCGCCACAGGAATATATTACCCTGATTTTTCCAATTCAGTGTTTCTTTGTCGGCTATGGAATCGCATTCCTGAAACTCAACCACACCGGCAGACGAATTATTTAGCAAATTATTTTCATCCACCGATATTGTTTGAAAGCCCTTGATTCCAATATTTCTCACCCTTTGATACCAGGGTGCTAACAATGGATCATTATCCAGAATTGATATATTCTGGCCGCACTCTTTTAAGGCCCGCAGTGGGGCATAACTGTGAACATCCGCCAGTCCCGCCTGCGCGCCCTGCAGGAAATCACGGCCATCAGCGATCTGCCGGGTGATCAAGGTGCAATATTTTTGTAGCAATTTATCATCCGCTTGACGAAGGTTGGTCTGGAAAAAATCATTGCTCCACCATGCCAGTGCCAGCGGCATACCGCAATTGCCATTAGGGAAGATGGTCGGCTCGGACTTTATCTGTTCCAGTGCAACCATCGACACCAGCGATCCGACAAAAAAACAACGATTATATTGCAGGATTGGCAAGCCATCCTGACCGCCGGGAAAATTGGCAAATGTCTTGTCGTCAATCTGGTTATAAGACCAGGAAATATTTTTTAACGCCAAAATCCGGTTGAGCCGCACGTGATCCGGCCCTGTCCCGGTGCTGTGAATAATGATATTCTGTATATTGGTCGACATTTTTGGAATTATTCCCGTTTGTCTGACCCCCAGCATTGATCACTTCATCAGTATCTTTATTTTATTGTATTATAGCTAATTGAACTTGGATACTGCTTACTATGATAAATATGATGTGTCGCCTTGACAAAATCTTCGGCCTTGGCCTGAAAAATATTATCGACATATTTCTGTGGATTGAGATCAATAAATGGAAACATGCTGCTCTGGATCTGAATTTGTAATTTGTGACCACGTTTTATGGTGTGCAGCACATCATAGAGTTCAAATTTCACTCTCGTTGGTTTATTAGCCTCAAATGGTTCCGGTTTACTCATACTATTTCTGAAACGTCCTCTAATGACACTCCAGCGAACAAGCTCATGTCGATTACCGGTTTTTTTATCTATTTTATTGTTATTAACATCTTTACCGGGGAAGACATCAACCAGTTTTACCACAATATCGGCGGCTGTCTGTGATGTTGAAAACCATAAATCAAGATCTATGGCCCCCGCGATAGTTTGATCCACATCAGCCGCTTCCGTCTCAAATACCAGAACATCAGGACGGCGGGCGGCAAACCGCTGATCTTCCACCATGTATTTTTTGCTCCAGCCCCGATCAATATGGGCTGTATTTGGCACAGGTTTGTTGGGATCAGAGATATATACACTGGACTCAGAATCTGTTTCTGGCTGCCGGATCAATTTTTCATTAGCTCCTAAATACAAGATTTGGGCTTCCTTATTCTCTGGCGGCCAAGATGAAAATTTTCGCCAGCGATTAGCCCCGGTTTCAAATATTGTTGCTGTGGCTAAATTGGAGCTGTCCTCGCCTTTCAGGTGGTGATTGAAAAAGGGTAGCAGGATATTTTCCCGATACCATTTGCCCGTATCAAAGCCAAAGTTTCCTTCACCTAGTGTACTGATTTTCTTTGGGCTTCCCCATTGTCCATGTGACCAGGGGCCCATTACTATCTGCACGTTTTCTTTTTGGTTATTCTTAGACATGGTTTGATAAGTTTTTAAAGGTCCATAAAGGTCTTCAGTATCATACCAGCCACCGACAACCAGAGTTGCGGGTTTTACATCCTTAAAATGTTGCAGGACATTTCTCGCTTGCCAGTATTCATCATAGTTGGGATGTTCGGTAAGTTCATTCCAGAAGGGTCTTGTTCCTTTAAAATAGTTATCATTCACATTGGATAACGGCCCCAGCCTGCGAAAAAATTCATAACCATCATGGGTGCTCAATTTTTGTGCTTCCGGCCAATGGGCATATGTTTTGTCATTTTGTTTGTCAAAGACATCAAAAAATATAAAAGCCATGGGGGTGACAAAAGCACCATTACGATGGAAATCATCATAAAACCAGTCTGCTATTGGCGCCTGAGGCGAAATCGCTTTCAGGGCTTTATGGCTGTTTATGGCCCCCACAGATGTGTAATAGCCGGGGTAGGAGGTGCCATACATGCCCACCTTGCCATTATTTCCGGGAATATTCTTTACCAACCAGTCAATGGTATCATAGGTATCGGTGGCATCGTCCGCTTTGACATCATCGTTCAGATGGGCATTTTGCGGGCGCATATTGATATATTCACCTTCAGACATAAATCTGCCGCGAACATCCTGAAAAACAAAAATATAGCCGTCTTCTTCAAAGCTTTTATCTGGTCCAATTGCTTTTCTGTATTTATTCACGCCGTACGGGCCAACGCTATATGGAGTCCGGAACATGAGCATGGGATATTTTTTACTTGTATCATTTGGAATGTAAACAGATGTAAAGAGCTTAACGCCGTCACGCATGGAGATTTGATATTCGTATTTAGCATAATGTGAGCGCACATATTCAGCTCGTTTATCAGCCTCATCCTTATCTTTTGCCGAGGCAGGCAGGCAAATAAAAACAAGTATGATTATGCCGATGATTTTCCTGATAGCGGATTTTTTCATGTGTTGTTCCCAAGTATTTAAGTGTGACTGAGTGAACTATAGGTAAAACAGCTGGGCGATGCAATATACTTATTGACCTGAGTAAACCAAAATTCTTGCTTGTCCAACATAGTTTTATGCACCAGTAGCGGGTATCCAGATTTCCAGATAATTCGAGTGGGTTCGGTGCCACTTTTCCTACTGCTATTGCAAATCCCCACTGATTACTGGCAGGGCTTGTTTAAGCAGGCGGATGGTTGCTGGCGTTTGCCAGCGCGCCTCACCATCAGCTTCAAGTTTAAGCGGGTTGTCCTTGGATTCAGGGGCAATGGTAACTGAACTTGCGGAAAAATGACGAAATGCCGGATGTTGATAAATACCGCCTGTATAGAGCTTTGGTATCCACCGGATTACTTCACTCAGGCGTATGGGTGCCACTGTCACGCATTCAAGCAAACCGTCATCAATGTGGGAGTCAGGGACCAGTCGAAGTCCACCCCCGGTACTCACCCCATTCATAAATACAGCAAGGGCAATATCCATGTCCTGCTCAATGCCGTTATCTGTAGTAATACGTACGCGCCATTGGACTGGACGCAGCAACACATGGAGCGCAGCCAGCAAATAGGCGTAGCGGCCAGCAATGCGTTTGCTAAGGGGAGTTTTGCTGGCCTGTGCTGCTATATTGGCGGCCATGCCGATACTGCATTCATTGATAAAATAATGCTGGGTTGGCTGGCCACGGTTATCATGGCAGTCTATCAGACCCACATCAACCCGGCGTATGGTCCCGCGTTCTAACAGGGCGATCTGTTCGTCCAGATTATGGCTTAATCCAAGAGCATGAGCGAAATCACCACCGGTACCGCTAAAAATTATTGCAAGGATGGCATCTTCACTGATAATGTGGCTATCCTCAAAAAAACCGTTGACGACCTCGGATAGCGAACCATCGCCACCGACAACAATGATGCGCTTGGCACCTGATAACAGGGCTTGTCTTGTGAGCAGGGTGGCATGTTCGGGATATTCGGACAGATGGGCCTCAAAATGGCCGATGCTATTGGCAAGTCGTTTTTTCATCCCTGCCCACTCGCGACCGGTGCGCCCACTGCCAGAGGCGGGATTGACAATCACATGGGTGGTCATAAACAGACAATCCGATCAGTTATCATTGTATTATTCTCCTTAATATCTTATAGCATGCAATAGAGAAAGACTCTAAATTAATGCAGACAAATGAAGGCAGTTCAACGTGAATTCTGATAGGCTTATTTTGGTGGCGGACATCGGCGGCACCAATGCCCGCTTTGCCATGGCCCATATGGCTGACAAGATCATTCTCACTCAGCTGAAGATACTTCCCACTGGTGATTATGACAGTTTACAGTCGGCTGCTCTGGCTTATCTCGGGCAATCATCAGGCCCGCGCCCTACCGTCGCCGCTATTGCCATTGCCGGGCCAGTTGTTGGCGATCAGGTCAGGATGACCAATTGCCCCTGGGCTTTCAGTATTTCTGATCTGCCCGGAGAATTAAACCTGAAACAGGTTTCGGTGCTTAATGATTTTGAAGCTATTGCCTGCGCTTTGCCATATCTCGGCGATGGTGATTTGCTAAATATTGGATCGGGCAGAGTGCAGGAAAATGGCACCAAGCTGGTCCTTGGTCCGGGTACAGGTATCGGTGTCGCGGCGATAACCCCCATAGATGCGGGCTGGAAAGTATTAACCAGCGAGGGCGGCCATGTGGGATTTGCTCCCGCCGATCATCTGGAACGTCAGATCCTGAATACGGTCAAAGATAAATATCCCCGTGTTTCGGTTGAACGCATGATCTCAGGTGAGGGTTTCGCCACTCTGCATGAGGCACTGGCCAACCTGCGCGGCGAAAAGATTGAAAAACTCAGCCCAAGCGAGATCACCCGTCGGGCACTTGACAATCCTGAAAGCAATTGTGGTCAGGTCGTTGATATTTTCTGTAGCATATTAGGCACATTTGCCGGTGATATGGCGGTGACCTTCAATGCTACAGGCGGGGTTTATCTGGCCGGCGGCATCCTGCCCCGAATTCAGGAATTTTTCCTGAGCAGTCGTTTCCGTGAACGCTTCGAGAATAAAGGACGGCTGAGTTATGTGAAAGATATTCCGACCTTTCAGATTTTGGAGCAGCAACCCGCTCTGGTTGGTGCTGCCGCACGACTCCTGCATAAATTTTATTAAAAAAATAATAGGAAAATGGAGTGAATAAGAGCGCAGGACATTGCATAAGTATATTGGTAATATGGTTTCTTGCAGGGGGGCAAGTATATGGTGATGATAGAGAATTGGAAGAGGTGGTCTCATCAGCCAGTCGAAGTGAAAAACTTCTAGCTACCCAAAGCGGTAATCTGGCCTTGCTGTCCGGTGAGGAGCTTTCCATTGTCAATTTAACTCATTTCAGTGAACTGGCAGTAAGGGTGCCGGGGGTGAATTTCTCGCGCAATAATGGCCAGGAATATCTGGCGTCCATCCGCTCACCCATATTTACCGGAGCCGGGGCTTGCGGGGCCTTTCTGATGGCGCAAGACGGAATTCCGCTGCGTTCAGCAGGATTTTGTAATGTTAATGAACTGTTTGAGTCCTTTACCGAGCAGGCTGAGCGTATCGAAATCACCAAAGGCCCGGGGTCGGCACTTTATGGCTCCAATGCCCTGCATGGCATGATCAATGTCATCACACCAGCGGCCAATAGTAACGAGGGCAGTTTGAGTATGGAAGGCGGAGCCTATGACTTCATCCGCTTTAATTTCTCTCAAGGCGTGACAGGTGAACGGCACGGTTTAAGAGCCATGGCATCCATCACCCATGACGGAGGATACCGTGACCAGTCCGGCGTTGATCAGCAGAAGATTAACCTGCGCCATGATTATGCGGGGCAGGTCTGGACTATTTCGTCCAATCTCTCACTCACCAATCTGGATCAGGAAACGGCGGGATTTATCACGGGGCTGGATGCTTTTAAAGACCGGGACATAGCAAAAAGCAATCCTAACCCTGAAGCCTTCCGCAAGGCTAAATCCCTGCGCTACTGGTCGCGTTTCTCCACAGAAATAGCGCAAGGGGTACGCTGGCAGTTCACGCCCTACATCCGGGCACTGGATATGGAATTTCTGATGCATTTTCTGCCCGGACAGCCACTGGAGGAAAATAGCCAGACCAGTATCGGTATTCAGAACGGGTTTTATTTTAACGAAGGCAGTGATCTTGAGATTATCATCGGGATAGATGCGGAATATACCCGTGGCTCATTGAAACAGACACAGGAAAAACCGACGGAGGGGTCAGCTTTTTTGCGGGCGACAATTCCGTCCGGCAAACAGTATGACTATGATGTGGATAGCGTCATGGCGGCAGTTTTTATGCAGGGGGACTGGGCCATAAGTGAGAGACTGCATCTTCAGGGCGGCGCACGGCTCGAATATATGCGCTACGATTATACCAATAATATGCTCAGTGGCCGGACCGATGAAAATGGCGTTGCCTGTGGTTTTGGTGGTTGTCGCTACAGTCGCCCGGAAAGCCGCAAAGATGATTTTACCGCCTTTTCGCCCAAGATAGGGCTGTTATATAAATATCACGACAATCATGATGTTTATCTGAATTTGAGTAAGGCGTTCAGGGCACCACAAGCGACAGAGCTGTACCGTTTGCAGCGGGCGCAACAAGTGGCGGACCTTGGCAAAGTCAGCCTGAAAAGCATAGAATTGGGCTTTCGCGGTCAGCAGGATATATTTAGCTACAATATTTCCTTTTATGCCATGAAGAAAGATAATTACATCTTCCGGGATTCGTCATTTTTTAATGTGGATAATGGCAAGTCGGACCATATCGGGGCCGATGTGATGATCAATCTTGACCTGACTGATAAATTGAGCGTCAGGGGCAATATGAGCTTTGCCCGTCATCGTTATAAGTTCGATCTTATCAGTAGTGGTGAAAATTTGAACGGTAATGACATTGATACCGCACCGCGTAATTTTGGCAGTATGCAAATCACATGGAAACCTGTGGATAAAATCAAGGCAGAGCTGGAATGGGTTCATATGGGGGCCTATTATCTGGATCCGGAAAATCTCCATATATATGAGGGCCATGATTATCTGAACCTGCGGGTAGAGTTTCAGGTAACGAACAGAAGCAATATCTTTCTGCGGGTGATCAATCTAACCAATACCAATTATGCAGAGCGTGCAGATTTTACAAGCTTCACGGACGAGCGGTATTTTCCGGGAAAACCACTGTCATTCTATATGGGTTTGAACCTGAAATTCTAGATATTATAGTGAAGGTCAAAAAAATGACCGCACGGAACATAAAGCTCCGGCGGCCAGTTAAATGTCAGAACATAAGCTCTGACGGGGATAATTCGTATATTACTTATTTGTAGACCAACAAGCCTATTTTGCCAAATATTATATTGTTTTTTTGCAAAAAACTTAGATAATAGTCGAAATTTCAACTATTTTTCATGATAATAATCTTCTGGCGATGACATCTGCCTGAATTTCTGCGGCCCCTTCGAATATATTCAGAATTCTAGCATCGCATAAAACCCGGCTGATCTGATATTCCATCGCATAGCCATTACCGCCATGAATCTGCAAGGCATTATCGGCAGTGCTCCAAGCCACACGGGCCGCCAGCAATTTGGCCATGCCTGCTTCCAGATCACAGCGTTTATCTTCGTCTTTTCGGCGGGCGGCAAAGTATGTGAGCTGGCGGGTCATCATAATTTCCACGGCGGCCAGAGCAATTTTGCCGTGAACGCGCGGAAAATCAAAGATTGGTTTTCCAAACTGGATACGTTCCGTGGCATAGCGTAGACCCAGCTCCAGCGCGTTTTGAGCAACACCTAGCGCACGGGCGGCGGTTTGTATGCGGGCACTTTCAAAGGTAGTCATCAATTGCTTGAAACCGTTGCCTTCCTCACCACCCAGCAGATTTTCCCCGCTGACCTCAAAGCCGTCAAAGCCAAGTTCAAATTCTTTCATACCCCGATAGCCGAGTACTTCGATTTCGCCGCCAGTCATACCTTCTGTCGGGAAGGGGTTGTCATCATCGCCGCGCTGTTTCTCGGCAAGGAACATGCTCAGGCCCTTATAGCCCGGCTGTTCCGGGTTGGTACGGGCCAGTAAAGTCATCATATCGGCGCGGGCCGCATGGGTGATCCATGTTTTGTTGCCGGTGATCCGGTAGCTGTCTCCATCACGCGTGGCACGGGTTTTGAGTGAGCCGAGATCGGAGCCTACGTTTGGTTCGGTAAAGACAGCGGTGGGCAGAATTTCTCCCAAAGCAATGCGTGGCAGCCATTTTTGTTTCTGCGCCTCTGTGCCGCCGCCCATTATCAGTTCGGCAGCTATTTCGGACCGGGTTCCCAGTGAGCCAACGCCGATATAACCGCGTGAGAGTTCTTCGGATACGATACACATGCTGGTTTTACCCAGTTCCGAGCCATCATATTTCTCCGGGATAGTCAGCCCGAACACACCCATCTCGCTCATCTTGTCGATGATGTCCATAGGGATATAGTCATCGTTCAGATGCCATTCGTGGGCAAAGGGCATTACTTCTTCATTGGCAAAACGGCGGAACTGATCCCTGATCATGGCATAGGTTTCATCAAGACCCAGATTGCCAAAAGCACCTGTATCAATGCTATGTTCTATGAGTCGTGCGAGCTTTTCCCTGTTTTCCGGTGTATTGCCCTTGGTGATTAATTTCTGGACTTCTGGTGTATAAAAAGCATGAACGTCATCGTCACTGATCCACATGTCGTCCGGGCGGACAAATTCGCTCTGACTCATGGGAATTCCACCCCACATTTGATAGAGATATTCGCCGAAACCAATTCGGACGATCATTTCTTCCAGTTCGGTGAATTCGCCGTCTGCGTCCAGAGCCGTAGCCCAGTTCAAGGTCTGGCATAGAGCCTGCTGGTAAGTTGACAGCCAGGAAAAACCATGACAGGCATATTGATGCTTTTCCATGATTTTGCGGTCAAGTTTGCCGTCTATTATCAGATGTTGCCGCAGACTTGCCTTGGCAGCATTGACAAAAATCTCTACCGCTTCAAGGGCCGCGGCGCAATTTTGGAACAGGGCAGCACTCATCCGTTATTTCCCGCCTCGACACAGTCTTCAAAAGTATGAAGGCCGGGGACTTTAGCACTGACCAGAACCGCCATATTGCCCGGTTTATGTTTGTTTTTCCACATTTTGGTATGAGAGCGCGGAATATCCTGCCATGAGAAAACTTCCGACATGCAGGGATCAATGCGCCGCTCGATAACCAGTTGGTTAGCCTGACTGGCCTGTTTTAGATTAGCAAAATGACTGCCTTGAATGCGTTTTTGCCGCATCCAGACAAAGCGGGCATCAAAGGTCAGGTTATAACCTGTGGTTCCGGCGCAGAATACCACCATGCCGCCGCGCTTGACGATGAAGCACGAGACCGGGAAAGTGGATTCACCAGGATGCTCAAAGACAAAATCCACGTCATTACCCTTGCCGGTAATATCCCAGATGGCCTTGCCGAATTTACGGACTCTTTTACTGTAATCCCCATAAACTTTCTCATCTTCCACTGGCGGCAACTGTCCCCAGCAATCAAAATCCTTGCGGTTGACGACCCCTCTGGCCCCCAGTGACATGACAAACTCGCGCTTGTCCTCGTTTGAAATCACCCCGATGGCATGGGCTCCAGCCGTGGCAATCAACTGCACCGCCATGGAGCCTAGTCCGCCGGAAGCCCCCCAGACCAGCACGTTATGTCCCGGTCGCAGAATGTGGGGCCGATGGCCGAAAAGCATGCGATATGCTGTGGCTAGTGTCAGGGTATAACAGGCACTTTCTTCCCATGTGAGATGTTTGGGACGTGGCATCAACTGGCGGGCCTGTACTTTACAAAACTGCGAGAATGATCCGTCGGGTGTCTCATAGCCCCAGATTTTCTGGGATGGGCTGTTCATGGGATCGCCGCCGTTGCATTCCTCGTCATCGCCGTCATCCTGATTACAATGAACAACAACCTCGTCGCCAACCTTAAAGCGTTTTACCCGCCGGCCGACTTTATAAACAATACCAGAGGCATCGGACCCAGCCACATGATAGTCAGCTTTATGAACGTCAAATACTGACAGGGGAATACCGAGGCCAGCCCAAATACCGTTGTAATTCACGCCAGCAGCCATGACTAATATCAGAACTTCGTCTGATTCAATTTCCGGCACGTCAACAATTTCTTCCAGCATGGATTTTTCAGGTGGGCCGTGGCGGTCACGGCGGATTACCCAGGCATGCATTTTTGATGGAATATGGCCTATGGGTGGAATTTCACCTATATCATACAGATCCTTGATTTCGAATTTTCCTTCCAGAGAACTCAATTCAGCCTGATCATTTCCCTCAGATTCTGCCATTTTATTCCTCAAATTTTTCTAAAAAAGTAATAATAACATAAGCTTTCATGAAATTTTATGTTGCACCGCAATAATAATTATATTATTTCTTAAAAATGGTCTAGAGGGTAATTATATTTTATTTATAGACCGCAATTGAATTTTACTGCGGTAAGTTGAAAATTGTCGTTCACTGTTAATCTTTGCGGGAGTTAATAATATGTCAGAGTCGAAAAGACCCCCAAAAGATAAACCGTGGCTTTTCCGTACCTATTCCGGCCATTCTTCTGCGGCGGCGTCTAATGAGCTTTACCGTACCAATCTGAAAAAAGGCCAAACGGGACTTTCCGTTGCCTTCGATCTGCCGACCCAGACCGGTTATGACAGTGATCATATATTGTCGCGGGGTGAGGTGGGCAAGGTTGGCGTTCCCATCTGTCATCTGGGCGATATGCAGACCCTTTTTGAGGATATTCCACTGGAACAGATGAATACCTCCATGACTATCAACGCACCGTCACCCTGGTTGCTGGCACTTTATGTAGCAGCGGCAGAGGCGCAGGGTGCAGACCGGACAAAATTATCCGGCACCATTCAAAATGATATTATCAAGGAATATCTCAGCCGGGGCACCTATATTTTCCCACCTGAACCAAGTATGCGTCTGACCACCGATGTGATCAGCTTTACCTGCAAGGAAATTCCGCGCTGGAATCCAACCAATATCTGTAGCTATCATCTTCAGGAAGCAGGTGCGACCCCGACCCAGGAACTGGCCTTTGCTCTGGCGACTTCCATCGCTGTGCTCGATGCTATCAAGGCAAGCGGGCAGGTGGCTGAGGCAGATTTTCCCAAAGTAGTGGGCCGGATCAGCTTTTTTGTTAATGCGGGTATGCGTTTTGTCACCGAAATAGCCAAGATGCGGGCCTTTGTCGACCTGTGGGATGAGATCACGCTTGAGCGCTATGGGGTCAAAGAGCCAAAATTTCGCCGCTTTCGTTACGGGGTGCAGGTGAATTCTCTCGGGCTGACTGAACAGCAGCCGGAAAATAATGTCTACCGCATAATGATTGAAATGCTGGCGGTGGTACTCAGTAAAAAGGCGAGAGCCCGCGCCGTACAGCTTCCGGCGTGGAATGAAGCTTTTGGATTGCCGCGCCCGTGGGATCAGCAATGGTCCCTGAGACTACAACAGATCATGGCCATGGAAACCGACCTGCTTGAATATGGTGACCTGTTTGATGGCTCTGAAGTGATGGATGAAAAGGTGGAAGCACTAAAGCGTGATACCCGGGCGGAACTCAAGCACATAGATGACATGGGCGGGGCGATCGCGGCGGTGGAAAGTTCATATATGAAAAACCTGCTGGTAAGTTCCAATAGCCGCCGTCTGCAAGCCATTGAAAGCGGTGAGCAGACCGTGGTCGGGGTCAATAAGTTCACGGAAACCACAGTTTCACCGTTGATGTCAGATAAAGACGGTGGCTTCATGACCGTAGACGAAAAGGCCGAAACTGAACAGATCGCCCGTCTCGCTGAATGGCGAGCACATCGGGATGACACTGCGGTGAAAAAAGCCATTGCCGACCTTAAGCAAGCAGCAGCTACAGACCAGAATATCATGGAGTCGAGCATTGCCGCGGCAAAGGCGGGAGTGACAACCGGCGAATGGGGACAGGCTTTGCGCGATGTCTTCGGCGAATATCGCGCCCCAACCGGGGTTAGCAACCAAGCGGACGAAGATAAGAAATTTGCTGAAATCCGGCAAAAAGTTGGTGAAATTTCTGAAACTCTTGGCGGGCAGTTGCGCTTTCTGGTGGGTAAACCGGGTCTGGATGGTCATTCCAACGGCGCTGAGCAGATAGCCGTCCGAGCCGCACAGGCGGGTATGGAGGTTTTTTACGATGGTATCCGTCTCACCCCTGATGAAATTGTCTCATCAGCACTGGAAAATAAAGTCCACGCCGTGGGCCTGTCGATCCTGTCCGGTACTCATATCTCATTGGTGCGACAGGTTATGGCGTTAATGGCGGATGCAGGTCTTGGTGCTGTTCCGGTCGTGGTCGGCGGAATTATCCCGAAAGAGGACGAACAGACCTTGCTGGATATGGGGGTCACCCGCATCTATACCCCAAAAGATTATCAGATGACCGATATTATGGCAGATATTGCCGGGGTCGTCGGTCGTCGCCATAACAGCTATCCTTTTTAAGTTGAGCTTGCTCACGTTTTACCTATAGTAATTATAGAAAACGGGAGAAAAGCATGTTTCAGGACAAAGTCGTCTGGATTACGGGGGCATCATCAGGCATCGGGGAAGCCGTTGCCCATGAAATGGCACGGGCCGGGGCAAAACTGGTGTTGTCTGCCCGGCGGGAAGACGAGCTGTTGCGGGTCGCCAGAGAAATCGGCACCAAGGATATTCTGATATTACCTTTTGATGTGACAGATGAAGATATTCTGTCCGATGTGGTGAAACAGGTGGTGGATTATTATGGACGTATTGATCTGTTGCTGAATAATGCCGGAATCAGCCATCGGTCATATTGCATAGATACGGATATGAGCACATACCGCAGATTATTTGAGGTGGATGTCTTTGGTCAGATTGCCCTGACTCAAAAAGTTCTGCCAATCATGATCAGGCAGAAAAGCGGCCATATTGCGGTAACAGCCAGTGTGGCTGGTAAAATTGGCGTAGCCTCCAGATCAGCCTATTGTGCGGCAAAACATGCCATGATGGGATTTTTTGATTCCCTTCGTGCTGAGGTGCGACAACATAACATTCGGGTAAGTTGTATTACACCGGGTTTTATCAGAACCCCAGTATCTGAAAATGCCCTGAACGGTGATGGCAGTCGATATGGCAAGATGGATGATGATATCAAAACCGGTATGGATGTTAGCAAGGCCGCAAAAATTATCATGCGCGGGCTGGCCAAGGGCGGCAAGGAAATTGTGGTATCACAATGGCTGGAAAGTACCGGATTATGGATTAAAAGATTATTCCCGGGGCTGATGTTCTGGATTATGGCCAAAAGAGCAGAGCAGGAAGATTTCAAATGAAAAATATCATATGCCTTATGTCAATGATTCTGGCTATTGCAACTGCGCCCGTTATGGCGTCTGATGATACGGCTGCCATAAATATTTTATTGGACAATTTTCATGATGCTGCTGCTAAAGCAGACAAAGATCGCTATCTGGGACTTTTTGCCAAAAGCGGCGTATTTCTAGGCACCGCCGCAGGAGAACGCTGGCTAGTATTTCCTGATTTTGAGAAATATGTGGCAGGGCGTTTTGCCACAGGAACAGGCTGGACCTATAAATCAGTTAGCCGGAATATTACCATTTCTGATGACTCTAAGATTGCCTGGTTTGATGAAATTACCGAGTCATCATCGGGACTATTCAATGGCACAGGGGTATTGTTGAAGCAGGACAACAGTTGGAAAGTGGCGCAATATTCATTGACTTTTCTGATCCCCAATGAAATTTGGGCCCCTGTTTCAGACCTTGCCAAAGCAGAAATGAAAAGACAAAAAGCAGTAGCGAAATAGGAGACTGGCTTGACCAAAGAATTATTTAATGATGATGCCTATCGACAAGAATGTTCTGCTACGGTTACAGAAATTACCGAGCGGGGCGGCATTATCCTTGATCAGACTATTTTTTATGCTACTGGCGGTGGTCAGTCAGGGGATAGGGGCCAGCTCGTCTGGCAAGACGGCCAAACCGAGATCGCAACAACAGTAAAAGACCGGGAAAGCGGACAGCATATTCATGTGCCTGCGGAGGGTGGGACACTGCCAAAAGTCGGGGATACAGTTACTTGCAAGATAGATTGGGACAATAGATACCTTCATATGCGCATGCATACGGCCCTTCATCTGATGTGTATCGTGGTGCCCTGCGGGGTCACTGGTGGCCAGATCGGGGCGATAAAAAGCCGTCTTGATTTTGACGTTGGCGATTATCAGCTGGACAAGGAACAGATTACCGAAAAGCTCAATGCGCTGGTTGATAAAGCCTGTGATCTCAGCAGCCGCTGGATTACTGAAGAAGAACTGGATGACAATAAGGATCTGGTGCGCACCATGTCCGTACAGCCGCCCAGAGGGAAAGGCACAATCCGACTGGTGTCAGTGGGTGATGATGTGGACCTGCAGCCCTGCGGCGGCACTCACGTGAGGAATACGTCTGAAATTGGCCAACTTCGGGTGTCAAAAATTCAAAGTAAAGGCAAAAAAAACCGTCGTGTGCATATTGTCTTTGCGGATGCGTGAGTAGTTAAAAACTCACCTTTTCCTCATTTTCGCGCATGAATTTCAATGTCTTGCTGTTGTCGCGCTTGGCAAATCGCCAGCCCTTGTCATCGGTGAGCAGCTTATGATGCAGATATTGGGGTGTTTTATAGCCGAGCAGGAATTGTAGTAAGCAGTGCAGATGGGTTGTATGAAACAGGTCTTGGCCCCTGATCACATGGCTGATATTTTGCAGATGATCATCAACCACCACAGAAAGATGATAGCTGGTGGGGATGTCCTTGCGGGCCAGAACCGCATCACCCATTAGTATTTCCGGCGTGGCGGTCTGCTCTCCGGCCTCTA
This sequence comes from Emcibacter sp., assembly GCA_021774875.1. GTDB lineage: Bacteria > Pseudomonadota > Alphaproteobacteria > Sphingomonadales > Emcibacteraceae > Paremcibacter. Next base: position 483 of record JAJFIP010000293.1, on the reverse strand, counting down.
GGTCAATCCAAGTCAAAACCTTATTACCGACTAATTCCAGAGCCTTTGCCATATCAAGGCGCAGGGCATAGGGTTTGCCATTCTCAAGTCGCGCTTGTCTCTCAGCCGTTGTGAGTTTGCGGCAGGTTCCGGGATACAGCGGGCCTTCGGGACTATGGGCGGCACTGCCGGATTCTTCGATCTCGCGCCGAATATCCTTTCTGGTGCAAAAACAAGGATATAGAAGGTTTTTTTGATCCAAAACATCCAATACAGTAGCATAATCTGCCATATGATCTGATTGACGTCTTACGGGCATTTCCCAAGTCAGCCCGATCCATTCCATATCCTCATAAATGGCATCTTCATATTCCGCCTTGCAGCGGCCCTGGTCAATATCTTCGATACGCAGCAGGAATTTGCCGCCATGTTTCCGGGCAAAATCATAGGCAAGGTGCGCTGAATAGGCATGGCCCAGATGCAGATGCCCCGTCGGGCTTGGGG
>JAJFIP010000292.1 GCA_021774875.1 Emcibacter sp. | reverse complement strand
GTTGGAATCCAGTCCGGCATTCATGTTTTGGTTGACTGACTTGAGAAGACGTCGTTTTGATTTTTGATGCGCATTAGCGACTTCATTTTTCGAAATACTTAAGGCGTACCTCAGACTAAAGTTGTCCTGCTTCCAGTCTGGGATGTAGTGGTCGAATAGCTCAGCAAATTCCTGAGAAACCCAAGTCGCGGCATGGACTCCATTCGTAATCGAGTCGATTTTGTAACGTGCGAACATATGACGCGAGATTTCCCCATGACGCTTCGCAACTCCATTGATATAATGGCTCATATTCATCGCCAGAAAGGTCATGTTCAGTTTATCTTCGCAGCAGAATACCTCTTTCATCTCGTAGATGTCACGTCTCCCCAAAACGCGATTGACAAGGTCCAGGGGAAATTGATCATGTCCCGCTGGTACTGGGGTGTGAGTCGTAAACACGCACTTGGTATGCACCGCTTCGATGTCCTCAAGTGTTGGAGTTGACCTGCCAGAACTTGTGACCTGCTCATCGAGCAATTCAAGTGTTAAAAGTGCAGAGTGTCCTTCATTCATATGAAACTTATGGATTGCGTCATAGCCCAAGGCTCGCAACATTCGGACACCGCCAATTCCTAAGACGACTTCCTGGCAGAAGCGGTAATGTTCGTCACCACCATACAGGCGGTTTGTCAGCTTGCGGTCCCAATCGGAATTTTCCGGTAAATCGGTATCCAGTAGGAAGACCTGCACTACAAAGCCCCCCTCACCGACTACGTCATACCTCCAGGCGCGAAGCTTCACGGAACGGTTTTCAATCGATACTTGAGTCCGCACACCGGTATCGGTGAGGAAATTTTTGTCGACCCAATGGACAGGTTCCTCTGTTTGCCAGCCTGATGCATCCAGAGTCTGGTAGAAATATCCCTCACGATGTAGCAGTGTGATTGCTACCATGGGAACTTGCAGATCGGCTGCAGACCGAATCGTGTCGCCAGCCAGAATCCCCAGTCCACCGGCATAAGTGGGCATTTCTGGATGAATGGCAATTTCCATCGAGAAGTAGGACACTGATCTGTCCAGGTTGTTTGAGTTCATACTGCCACAGGATCCTCTCACAAAATAACTTCACTCAGAATATCAGAGGACTCTCAAATCTGGCAAAACAATATAAACGCCATAATTCAGAACGAGTTCCGAGAAATACCTTCTACGATGGGAAGTATAAGCATGCTATCAAACAAGTACTTATTGCGACTACCCAATCATTAAATAGTTAATCTGTAAAATGCAGTCTGATCAAAAAATCTGCTTGCGAACAGTTCAGAAAACTGGACATCCCTAGAAATAGTAGGCGCTCAAATAAGAGTGTAAACTATTTTTAGGAGTAAGTTCAATGTGTAATACTAATCGCAAATCTAAAAAAAACCGTGAGGAATAGACAGATTAACAAAATGTGCATGGGATGGACTTTTAAAGCATTAATGAAATACTCATCTCTCTAGTGATTCTTTTTAGAAATACACACTGTCATTTATTATTATTAAAACCCGAGCTTGTTAGGATTTTTCTTTATTCGTGCCTCTGCATCGATATGATAGAGATTATATCGATTCTGCATAAATAATCAGGACACGGATGATGATTAATATAATTATGGAACGGAATCGCTTTTCCGGTGATCGATGCATAGAGCAATAAAAGTCTGTCATTCGTAAAAATAATTGCTGTCGGACTTTTTTCAACATATGAACAAGTTCAACAACCACACAATTCGGCGAATTGAAGAAGGAGCCGATTATGTCAACTCTCTTCTATATTGGTTCGGCTCCGGCAAAGAATCTCATTTTTCGGTTGCTAACGCTGTGTGCAGTTCTAGCCTGCGATAGTCTGGTCCTCCGGGGTGCACCATCTTCTCAAGACCTTCTACCGAAAGTCATGCAGATAAATCTGGAAAACCAGACGATCACTCCCGTGACGACCCGATTCATCCAACGCGCCATCCGGCAGGCGGAAGAGGAACAGGCCCAATGCCTGCTCATCGTTCTGGACACGCCTGGCGGTCTGGTTGATTCAACTCGCAATATTGTGCAAGCCATCCTTCAGAGTCGCGTTTGTGTCGTCGTGTACGTTGCCCCCAGCGGGGTTGCTCACGCCGCGTCAGCCGGTGGGTTTATCACCTTGTCTGCGCATATCGCCGCCATGGCCCCCGGCACGCGCATCGGTGCTATGCACCCTGTGCAAATCGGTGGCTTGCCAATTTCTCCCGACCGTTCCCCCAAACCTCCGACGGATAATTTTCCCAACAACGAAGAGAAGAAAGAAACTCAGCAAACACCCTCAACTCCGATGACTGAAAAAATCGTCAACGATACCGTGGCTTGGGCAAAGAGCTTGGCCGAATTGCGTGGACGAAACGTTGACTGGGCAGAGAGGGCCGTCAAAGAAAGCATTGTCGCCACCGAAAAAGAAGCTTTGAAGGGAGGAACCATCGACTTCGTAGCCGAAGACATCCCCCAACTGCTTGAGAAGATTGACGGCTGGCAAGTGATTCTTCCTCAGGGAACCATAACCCTGCATACCGCAGAGGTGACAGATATTCAGACCATTGAAATGTGGTGGGGAGAGCGAGTGCTGGCCGCCATCTCCAATCCCAATGTGGCATTCATGCTGTTGATTTTTGGTTTTTACGGAATCATGTTCGAATTCTATTCGCCCGGTTGGGGGGTTGCTGGAACACTGGGAATCATCTGTCTGGTGATGGCATTCTTCGGTCTGGCAGTGCTGCCGATCAATCATGTGGGTCTGCTACTCATCGCTTTAGCCTTAGGACTGTTTGCTGCAGAGGTCTTCGTGACCAGCTTTGGCGCTCTGGCATTAGGCGGGATTATCTGTTTGGTGTTGGGCGGCCTAATGCTGGTTGATTCTCCGGCCGGATTTAGCCGGATTTCGCTCGCCGTGCTGATTCCCGTCTCGGCTGCAACAGGCGCGATCACAATCTTTTTAATTACTCAAATCGTACAAGCGCACCAAAAAAAAATCTTCACCGGTTCGGAAGGCATGGTTGAAGCTATTGCCGTAGCGGTGAATGACTTTTCTCGACAGCAGGACCAGTATGTAGGAACGGTACGCATTCACGGTGAGTACTGGAACGCAATCAGCCGGAAACCAGTGAAAGACAATCAAGATGTCCGTATCCGTAACAGAGACGGTCTTACACTCAACGTGGAACCCGAATCCGTCAATCATTCTACAGCTTCAGAGTCTTCTTGAAATCGATTCTTCTCGAAAGGAACGAACCAT
>JAJFIP010000291.1 GCA_021774875.1 Emcibacter sp. | reverse complement strand
AATATATATAATTATCTGTATTTCTTTGTAGTTCCGGCACCAACGACTATTTTTGATGAAATTTCCAAGTTGGAATCAGCACAATTTGCCCATTTTCAGGATGGTAAAATTTCCACCGGATATTTCTGGGAAATGCCCTATACCACTGAAAAGAAGGGTAATCTTGATGAGTGGGCTACGCGGTTAAGGGATCAACTTGATAATAGTTTTTGCACTTCCATGGAAGGTGTAAATCCCAAAGTGGTGGGATCTTTTTTAAGTGGGGGACTGGACAGCAGCACTGTATCTGGATTGATGATGAAGCATAATGGTCAAGGAAAAACTTTTACTATTGGCTTTGACGACCCAAAATATGATGAAAGCGGATTTGCCCGGATTGCGGCGAAACATTTCAACACTGATCATAATGAATATTTTGTCATTCCAGAAGATACAACGAGCATACAGGAAAAAATTGCTGAAATTTATGATGAACCTTTCGGTAATACTTCTGCAGTAGCAGCATATTATTGTGCAAAAATGGCCAAGGAACAGGGAATTGATTTACTGTTAGCCGGTGATGGCGGGGATGAATTATTTGCTGGCAATGACCGATATATTTCTATGCAGATTTTTGAAAAATATGGTCTTATTCCTAAAATTTTACGTAAGGGGCTGATGGAGCCAATTTTTTCAATTCCAGGAATGGGTAGTGTTCCAGTGATTACAAAAGCACGAAGTCTTTCCAGACGATATGCCATACCTATGCCGGACCGCTTATATTCTTACGGTTTTTTCTTTAATCAGATGCCGGAGAATGTTTTCAACTCTGACGCTGCAGCGGAAATAGATCCAGACTTGCCTCTCGAAATTATGCGGAAGAAATATTATCATTATGAAGAAAGCCAGATGGTACAGCGTATGATGCATTTAGATCTGCAGATCACCCTGGCGGACAATGATCTGCGAAAAGTAAATCAAATGTGTGATCTAGCTGGTGTTGCAGTAGAATACCCGTTTCTGGAATCAGGACTCGTTGATTTTGCTGCATCGGTACCCACAGATATTTTGTTAAAAGGTGGTGAGTTAAGGTATTTTTTCAAACATGCTCTGAAAGATTTTTTGCCATCTGAAGTAATTAAGAAAACAAAACATGGTTTCGGACTGCCTTTTACTTCATGGATATGTGAAGACAAAAAAATTTACGAACAAATAACGGATAACCTGTCGGATTTTCGCAAACGTGGATTTTTAAAGAATAGTTTTATTGATGAAATCATTGACTCATGCGGACAAGCTGAAAGCGTTGGAGAAGGTGGGTTTAGCTGGGATATTGCCATGCTGGAGTTATGGTTCAAAAAACATATTTAGAAATTGAAAGCTGACTATACAGGATAGTCTATTTAAGCATATATTCTAACGTTTGTATTATCTTCATTATTTTTGTATAATGAGCACATATGTTTCCTAGTAACTGATTAAAGGAAATTTTGGTAAAATGTAGTGTTAGCGGGAAAAATCTGATTTATTTGCAATAATTTAACCTATTCAGATTATTCCTATAGCAGTTAAAGGTGCAAGTCTTAAGCCGAGAGTGTGTATGAGGCAGGTTAACAAGTATAATGGAAGGGAAATATAAAGTGATTAAAATGTTTTTCAAACCGGGGATTGTTTCTCAAGGTATAAAATACAGTGTCGTAATTATTTGTGCAATGGTATTGGCCAGCTGTGGAAACAGCAGCAACAATACATTACCATCAGCACAATTTGTGCCAGCTGAAGAGGGGCCAGGACCTCACTATATAGTTGGTCCTTTAGATAAATTGCAAATATTTGTCTGGAGGAATCCAGAATTAACTAAAACAGTAACAGTACGCCCGGACGGACGTTTTTCAGTGCCGCTAATTGATGATATGACAGCAACGGGACGGACGCCCACGCAGTTGGCGCGGGATATTGAAAAGAAACTTTCTGAATATATTCAAAGTCCGATTGTTACCGTTATTGTATCTGCTTTTGAAGGTCCATTCGCTCAACAAGTCCGGGTAGTTGGTTCAGCTGCGGAACCGCAGGCTATTGCATATAGGGCAAATATGACACTTTTGGATGTCATGATTACTGTGGGTGGTGTTACTGAGTTTGCTGCAGGTAACCGTGCGACGTTGGCCCGTGTTGAAGGTGGGGTTCAAAGAGAATATGGTCTTCGTATAGACGACTTGATCAGGGATGGTGACGTAAGTGCCAATGTGAAAATTCACCCTGGTGATGTGATTATTATTCCAGAAAGCTTCTTTTAAACATTAAAATTGGATTATGGGCAAAACTGTTTCATTTTTTTGACCATTTCCAGTTTTTTGTAACGAAGATAGTAGTAAAAAATAATTATTTAAGTACCAGGAAGACTTGATTATGAACGAGGTATATCAACAGCTTATCTCGATATTATATGGAGTTTGGCGCAAACGAATAATCGCCATCTCCATCGCATGGATATTTTGTGTAGTTGGTTGGGTTTATGTAGCCCAAATTCCAAATATATATGAGTCAGAAGCCCGCATACATGTTGATACGGAAACCTTTCTTAAGCCGTTGCTCGGGAAAATGGCCGTGCAGAATAATATCTATAATCAGGTTGCCATGATGCGTCAGACATTAATCAGTCGTCCAAATATTGAAAAGATCATCAGAATGACCGACCAGGACCTTCTTATTAACAATGACGAGGAAATGGAAGAGAAGATAAATGAAATAATGGATGAGATAAGCATTAATATTCAGGCGGCAAATCTTTTTGCCATTGCTTACAACAATGAAGACCCCGTAATTGCCAAAATGGTTGTGCAATCTTTATTAAATATCTTTATGGAAGAAAATCTAGGCCAAAACAGAAAAGATCTGACGTCTGCAGTCAGGTTCATTGATGATCAAATACGCGAATATGAGGAGCAGCTTGAGATTTCGGAGCAACGAACCCTGGAATTTCGTCAAAAGAATATGGCTTTTCTGTCTGATCAATCTTATTTTGAGAAACTTCAGTCAAGCATATTGGAATTGGATGCTGCTAAACAGGATTTACTAGAATATAATGATCGTAAAAAACAACTGAAAGAAAGTCTGAATGCCATCCCACCCTATATTCCTTCAACTGAGATGGGACCGTCATTAGGAGGAAGTGGGAATAGCAGATCAACTGTTTCAACCATTCAGGGCCGGATCAATAGTATGGAACTCCGCCTGGATGAACTTTATGCTCGCGGGTATAAAGAACAGCATCCCGATGTGCGTATTATCAATAATCAAATAGAGAGCCTTAGAGTAAAGTATAATAAAGAACAGGAAAAGTTTAATCTTGCACTAGAAAACAATGATACAAAAACTTTACAGGCCACGGGAGGGGTCACACCTAATCCTGTTTATGATCAAATGAGTATAAAATTATTCGATCTGGAAAGTGAAATTGCCAGTCTACAATCGCGATTGAATGCAAAAAAAGTTGCAACTGAAAAACTTCAGGCTATGGCCCATAGAATTCCAGAGGTTGAAGCTGAACTTGTTCGCCTGAATCGTGATTATGAAGTCCTTAAATCGAACTATAACCTGATGTTGACCAAACGTGAATCTGCAAAAATTTCATCTGATTTGGAAACCAACACTGATCGTGTGCGTTTTCGGGTCATTGATCCACCACAGGAAGCAAGGGAACCATCCAGCCCCAATCGAATATTGCTGGTGATTATTGTTTTGATTGTCGGGTTAGGTGCTGGTGTACTGGTCGCCTATATCCTAAGTCAGATGCATTCGACATATTCCACAGAAAAAAAATTAAGAGATTCCTACCCTTATCCAGTGCTTGGACGTATTTCAATTCTTCTTTCGCCAGAGGAATTGTTAATTAGAAAGAAGCAGTTAATGATGTTTTCAATTATGATGGCAGGTCTTTTTGTTTCGAGCATCAGTGTTTATTTGCTAATGAGTCTTATGCATGCAGTTTCGGTTTAAATTGAGCTTTGTACAAAGGTAAAAAATAATGAGTTTGATTGAAAAAGCAGCAGCAAAAATAAAGAAAAGTGAGAGTTTAGTTGAGCGTGCTGCAGAGCAACTAAAAAATAGCACAGATAAGGCTATAAAGAATTCTGTGTCCGCAAAAAAATCTATTTCGGATCCTGTTGTGGAATCTAATAGACTAAATGTGGGAAAAAAATCTTTGGAGAACAATGCAAAAGTTGTGTTGAATTTTGATGTATTACGGAAGAATAATATTCAAACTGGCCTTGAGATGGAAAGTTCCGCAACAACAGAAGAATTTCGAATTGTAAAAAGAAGTCTGTTGCTGAATGCATTTTCCAAGGGTGAAGCTGCTATAAAAAACGGCAATATAGTTCTGGTAACAAGTACACAGCCAGATGAAGGAAAGACATTCTGCGCCATCAGTCTTGCCTTGAGTATGGCCACAGAGAGGGATTTGACTGTTCTGCTGGTTGATGCAGATGTCGCCAAGCCAAACGTATTGAATACGCTCGGAGTAAAGGGAGACAAGGGACTAATAGATGTTATTGAAAATAAGAATATGGATCTTAGAGAATGTTTGCTTAGAACAAATATTCCCAATCTAACTATTCTGCCTGCTGGTAAAAAACATAAATTAACAACAGAATTACTTGCCAGTGAGCGTATGGGTGAGATCATAGCTGAAATTGCCAGAAGATATCGTGATCGTATCGTAATAATTGATTCTCCTCCGGTTCTGGCCAGTAGTGCTGCCTCTGTACTGGCTCTGCATGTAGGGCAAATACTATTTGTCGTTGAAGCAGAAAAAACGCGGGAAGAGGAATTGAGTGATGCTTTTAAATTGATTGAAAAATGTAAAAATATAAGTTTGCTTCTAAATAAGGCAAGGTTTACTGCAGGTAAGAAAAGATTTGGTTCTTATTATGGGTATGAAAATAATTAACTTAAAATGAGGGCGGGGAAATGATGTATAATTATAAAAAATCAATGCTGCTATTGGTGGGAGCGGTGTCTTCTGCTGGTTTTATTTCTCATGCAAATGCGGCAAGCTGGCGTGTGCTACCTGCGATAACAGTAACGGAAACCTATACAGATAATGTAGATCTGGATGCCAGTATCAGCCAAAGCGATTTTGTTACTCGTGTCAATCCTCAGGTAGAAATAACAGGAATAGGCTCGCGCCTGAATGCATCGATTTTATATGCCCCTAATTATTTTTTCTATCCAGGCGATGATGATGATAAACATGATTTACGTCATATGCTAAATGCCAGTTTGAACAGTGAATTGATCAGTGAGACATTCTTTATTGAAGCCAAGGCAAATATTGCTCAGCGTTTTCTTGATCGGCGGGCAGCAATTTCTTCAGAGCAATCAAGCAGATCAAACAACAGGAGGACAATTCAAACCTATGAGTTCTCTCCATATCTGACCCATGCATTTGGCACTTGGGCTACAACAGAGTTAAGGTATAATTTAAGGCATATTCGTCAGGCAGCGGATGCTGAGCAAACAACCGCGGACACTTTTTTTGGAAATTCACTCAGTCATCAGGGGATATTTTCTGTGAAAAGTGGTGCTCGATTTAGCAAACTGAATTGGGAACTATTAGGGGAGTTTCGTACCGAAGATAGGGAAAATGCCGCCGATTTTGAGATATCTACAGGAAGTGCAGATTTTTCGTATCAGATAACACGTATGCTGGCCTTGCTCGGAAGTTTTGGTTATGAAAAACGAGAGGTCGGTATTAATTCA
>JAJFIP010000030.1 GCA_021774875.1 Emcibacter sp. | reverse complement strand
ACAGGTCCCCCAACACCATCCGGAACTATCAGAACTATATTCACAATAATATCGCTGACTGGCTTGACCGTCCCCTTTCCAGTTTTGTCTCCTCAACGGAGGAAGTCGTTGAACGCTATAATTACATGATCGAGAATAACGGCATTGCCACCGCCAATAATGTGATGCGCATATTCCGCGCCATTTATCGCTATGCCTCGGACAAGCTGGACCGCAGTCTGCCGGAAAAACATCCGGTAACCGCCATTGATTTTTATGAAATGAAAAGACGCAATACCGCCATGGGGCCGGAAGATCTCGCAAAATGGAATGACCAGCGCAAAGCCCTGAACAGTCCCATCCGCCGTGAGTTTCACCTTTTCACGCTGCTCAGTGGTCACAGGCCTGACGCCCTGAAAAAGGCAAAACGCAGCCACCTGAGTATCAGGAAATCCATATTACATATCCCTGAACCAAAAGGCGGAAAGGACAGAGCCTTCAATATCCCCCTCTCCCGCCCCATGCGCCGCTGTTTGATCAGAGCCATAAAAATCGGCAACCATTTATCGCCCGGTTCAGAATGGATGTTTCCTGTAAATAACAGCAAGTCCGGCCATCTGTCCTCACAGAATGAAGACCGCACCAAGCTCTCTCACTGGGGGAATGATTTGCGCCAAACCTACAGAACCATTGCTGAATATGCCGAAGTCACAGAATTACAAATCAAAATTCTCATGAACCACAAAATAGACCGCGATGTGAATGCAGGATATATCACTGTTAGCAAATTACGCAGGAAACTGCTAGAGGCTCAGTCATCGATTTCTGCACTTATGATGCAATACATGAAAGACCCACCATTATAAGGGACGAAAAAGCACTAATTCATTTTTACATTGCAAGGTGTTTAAAAATCTAAGGGGCTTGGCGGCGGATTAGGGCAAAGGCCGGATTGGATGATGTTCGCATTCATGATCTACGTCATTCCTTCGCCAGCAACGCGATTGCCCTTGGTATGAACTTGCCCATGGTTGGCAAATTGCTTGGGCATACCCAGATACAGACCACCGCACGATATGCTCATCTGGCTTCCGACCCCATAAAGGAAGCCGCAAACTTGGTTGCAGATAGTATAGCTAAATCGACAGCCGTTTAATTTTTAAAATATAACCTTGAAATTATATAATTTGTGAGTTATATTTCTCTTGTGGTATTTTAAAGTCATTTAATAAAAAGGAATTATTTTGGCCGATTGGGGCGTAGAGTTTGAAGCTGATTTTTCTGAAGAATTTGCGGCATTTTCTCATACTGTTCAAAAAGAAATCTTTGCCCATAAGAATTATTGGAAATTACAGGACCTCTTACAGGACGACCAGCCGTTGATACACTTAATGGGTCTAAACACGGCAACATGAAAGAACTTCGCTTTAATGCTGACGGCGGTGTCTGGAGATTAGCGTTTGCGTTTGACCCGCTTCGGTCCGCAATACTTCTTGTTGCGGGTGACAAGAGAGGCAAGAACCAAAAGACCTTTTATAAAAGGCTCATTAAAGTTGCGGATGCTCGATTTGAGCATCATTTGGAAAAACAGAAAGGACGAAAAAAATGACTGTTTCTGTTCAAGAAATGAGAAAGAGGCATTTAAAGCCAGAAGATGAAGCTCTTGTATCAGCACGTGCTGCTGAGCTACTGATCCATAATCTGCAAGAAATGGATATGGCATCACTTCGTAAGTTGATGGGACTTACCCAAGTTGGTTTGGCTCAAAAATTGAATGTAAGCCAAGCGAATATTTCTGGCACTGAAAACCGCTCGGATGTCATGATTTCCCAAATCTCAAAATTTATTGAGGCCGGTGGCGGACGTTTGGAACTGGTGGCGACACTGCCAAATCATGCTCCTGTCAAACTTGCCCTTCATAAGAGTGCTGGTTCATAATTTTCCTTTATAGTGGATCAGTATAAAAACAGTACTAGATGGCACTAAAATTCATGATACATCTCAGTCCATTCTCAATATTATCACGTTAAATTATTTTGGTGCACGAACTAACCCCACAAAGTGTATGAGCACACAAAAATATAATTTTTATTTCGTTAACCGCTCCGGCTGATTATGGCTGCCACCCTTATAAAGAGCACGACTCTTGATAAAAAACTAACATACCAATATGAGAGAGCTAGCGGAAAGGTTCGTCCACCATTTAGTCATCAGGGGATATTGGAGCCCTTATTTCTGCTGTTTTGATTAGTCGAAAATAAATGTCGAATGCACCCCAAAGGCCCCATCATATGTTTAGATCAAAAGCTACGGTTAAATTTGGCTAGTTCAAAAAATATCCCGATAAAAGGTAGCCTATTCGTGTGATACATTTCCACATTACCGAGCTATGAATTTCAAACTTCTAAAAGCATTTTTGATAAATCCTTTATTTTAATTTTATATTTCTACGCGTAATACTTGCGCCACCTTAACTTCGCACTTAATATTACATGGTCCCAGAAAATAGGACAGTGTGTTAAGCTTTGCGATGTTGTTTAATGTTATGCCGCTCTTTATCTTTACTTCAGGGCTGTTAATTGTCATGCAAAAAGGGTGGCGAATTGCAGGCTTGTTCCAAACGTAAAATTCCATCTATGATTATGCGCTAGAATCGATAAAGATGTTTTATGCGTTAAATCCGATATTGCTATTTTATCGGAAATAGCACATAATAAATCAGGAGAAAAAGATGAAAGACCTGATACGCACCCCTAAACAGCTGGGGAACCTTATTCGCACCGCCCGTAAAAAAGCTGATCTGAGCCAAAGCCAGCTTGGCGAGATGACCGGCTTGCGTCAAGAAACTATTTCGCTAATCGAAAACGGTAATCCCGCCACACGGATAGACAGCATATTGAGTGTGATAGCAATGCTCAAACTCGATCTTGACCTTGGCCGTCGCAAAAAGTCAGCAGACTTCGACTATGAGGACATCCTGTAATGGGGCGAAAAAAAAGCTATATCCCGTTGGATGTTTATATTGGTCAGCGCATTGTTGGCCAGCTTGGACGTGATAGCGGCGGAACTTACAGTTTCCAATATAGTACAGAATGGTTTTCATGGGAAATGAGATTCCCCATATCACTCTCGCTGCCTGTCAGAGCGGACCGCTACACAGGGCAGACGGTTATCAATATCTTTGAAAACCTTCTTCCCGATCATGATGATATCCGTCGCCGCGTTGCAACAAAGGTCGGCGCGACAGGCACAGATGCCTTCAGCATGCTTTCAAAAATTGGTCGCGACTGTGTTGGGGCCATGCGATTCCTGCCAGAGGGGTCAAGCTTTGAGCCATCCGGGAAAATTGAGGGACGGGAACTGTCCGATACTGAAATAGAAAAGATACTCAATAATCTTGGAACTTCACCCCTGGGATTGGGTGAAAACGATGCTTTCCGGATTTCGATTGCCGGAGCACAGGAAAAAACGGCGCTTCTTTATCATGACGGAAAATGGCTGGAACCTCATGGTTCAACACCGACCACCCATATCATCAAGCCACAAATCGGGAAACTAGATAATGGCATTGATCTGTCCGACAGTGTTGAAAACGAGCATTTCTGCCTGAAACTTCTCTCTGAATTTGGATTACCAACCGCAAAAACTGAAATTGCTCAATTTGGAGAAAAAAAAGCACTGATTGTCGAACGTTTTGATCGACGCTGGGCAAAAGACGGACGCTTGGTTCGCTTACCACAAGAGGACTTGTGTCAGGCTCTTTCTGTACCCCCTACACTCAAATATCAGGATAGAGGCGGCCCCGGAATTGTTGACATTACAAGACTTCTTAATAACAGTGACACGCCGGAAGAAGACCGTCTGACCTTTTTTAAGGCCAACATCCTGTTCTGGCTTATGGGAGCAACAGACGGGCACGCCAAAAACTTCAGTATATTTATAGGTCCCGGTGGTACCTTCCGCCTCACGCCCTTATATGATGTTCTGACCATCCAGCCGTCATTCGACAAAAACCATATTGACCGAAAACAAATGCGCATGTCGATGAGCGTTGGCAGACGCCGTCGTTATCGTGCGTTTGATATTTCAGGGAAGGATTTTGTCTTTACCGGGCAAAAAGCGGGCTTCTCTGAAAAACAGATCAATAGCATTATTGAAGCTATAGAGCATGAGTGGCAACCTGCTTTTTACAGGGCCTACGCTGACCTGAACAAAGACTTCCCCGAACATTTGCTGGACAGCCTGAGTAATGCCTTTAAAACGAGAATACCGCAGTTGAGAACACCGATCCGATAATTTACCATTAAAGGCGGCCAAAATATCAAATAACCCGCACCGGATTGCCCCGCTCCAATTGATAATGCTGTTTCCAGACATCTTTCCTGTTTGACTGCATCTGTTTCTGGTCAAGATCATCCAGTTGCATAATCAATTTGATCTTGGCCAGCTTTCTGTTCATATGCTGTGAACGTTCACTTTGCACTTCGACAAAAATACCGGTTGGCTTATGGGTGATCCGGACACAGCTTTCGGTTTTATTGACTTGTTGTCCGCCGGGACCGGATGATTTCTTGGTGGTTATAGTAAGGTCACTGTCCCGCAACGCCCCAAGACGTTTTTCATCGGCCAGCAGGAAAACGCCCACAAACCAATTCTTTCTTTTATGATTGGGACGGCATTTGCTTTGCCCGCGCCACTGAACAGTGCCAAGCCAGGTGTTCAGAAACGGCTCAACCCCCTGTCCATCCAGTTCGACAATGATTGATCGGGCACTTTCAGGATGGCTACCCACCACTTTTTCCAGGATTATAGTTACTATTCGGCTCTTCCCTGCCTCACGTTTCAGGCGGTACAGGATCTCCATCACTACCAACTCACATTCCGCCTGGCCGTTGCCGGATGTAATCAAAATGGTCTTTTTCATGACGTCACCTTTTTAAACGTGATCAGGGGCCGGAATGTTGCCACTTGTTTTATCAGACCAAAATCTTCCAAATCCGCAATCACCTGATGAATATCCTTGTAAGCTTCGGGCGCCTCCTCAAATAGCAGTGCCTTATCCTCACAAATCACCCGGCTGCCAAGTGTCGTTGTTTTGAGGTTCTGTGCTTTATAACGGTTTGACAATTTTCCCTTGGCTTCTGACCGTTTCCACTTCCGTCCGGCACCGTGGGCTAGGCTGTATCCAGACTTGGCGAGCTTCCCAACGGGTTTCACCAGATATGACAGGCTTCCACGAGATCCCGGGATGATCACCAGACCCTGATCTGATGGCGCAGCGCCTTTACGATGAAGATAACGACCTTCCTTGGCAAGAACACTATTATGACAAATATCCAATATCGTCTGGCCCGTTGTCCGAAGCGCACCCAGCAGGCGTTCTGCGATCACTTTCCGGTTGGCGACGGCCCATGCCACCGCATGATCATGACGGATGATATAATCCCGGCCTTCCTCACTGTCAGCCAGAATGCCCCCGGCCCGGAAGTGGGCAATATGAGCCCGCAAGATGGCCTCTCCCAACCCCCGTGATCCACTATGGACCAGCAAAGAAACTTTTTTCTTATTCAGAGAGTTAGCTTCAAAAATTTCCACATCCAGTATCTGTTCCACTTTCAGGAACTCGGCAAAATGATTACCGCCACCCACAGTGCCAAGCGATGTGGGCAGAAAGGCCTCAGACAATGAAAGCCTGTCACAGAGGATTGCCGCCGCCTCATCCCCCATGGGAGCCTGCAGGTCCGGTATCTTCCTGATCACCTTATCAAACTTGAATTTTTGCAGTTTGATGTCTGTCTGCATGAACATCATGCCACAGCCGATGTCATTACCAACCAGATGAGGATAGATCATGTCCTTGCTTTCAAAGACCGCCCCAATGGGCGTACCCCGACCGGGATGAAGGTCCGGTAATCCCGTGACTTTCACCATTCCCGGCAGACGGGCGGTATTTTCAAGCTGTTTAATGGCTTCGCCTTCGATCCAGCTTTCGGGAGAGGCTATGATGTTTATTTTCACTTTATCCATCTTTCCTCTCCCTTCGGCTGACCAGCTTGACCCTAGGCTCAATGGTTCTGAAACCGATCGGCTGACAGGCCCCCTTCTTGAACTGGCATTCCCCCTCAAGTAATTGCACAATCAGAATGTCCGTCACATTATCCCCTTCAAACCGCAGTCGTTTTTTCACTGTGGCAAAATCACCGGGGGTTAATTGGCCGAGATACAGCACATCATCCGGCGCTGACCTGTTGAAAAACGTCTCATAGGCCAGGGCCACCTGATGCGCTTCCATATAATCAAATTTGATCTTGAAAGTGAACCGGCGCAAGGCTGCCTGATCAATT
>JAJFIP010000290.1 GCA_021774875.1 Emcibacter sp. | reverse complement strand
TTCCATGGAAAACAGTTCTTGCTGATTTCTGGCGTGAATTTCACAGTGCCATTGAAGGAACAAAAGATCTGCGGGTTTCAGAAGTGCTGGAGCGGCTTAATCAAGTGCTTAGCCCATTTATATTCCCGGAAAAAGAAGATGGATCAAATGCCCGCGCTTGTCCCAAATGCGATGATGGCATTCTCAGCCTGAAAACCAGCCGTTACGGAGCATTCGTTGGGTGCTCACATTACCCGGAATGTAACTACACCCGAAAAATGCACAATGGCAACGGCGAAGGGTCTGAAGATAATGGCACCCGGGTTCTGGGAATTGATCCAGAAAGTGGCATGGAGGTTACTTTACGTACTGGTCGATTTGGCCCATATGTTCAATTGGGGGAACCTGTCGATAAAGAAAAACCAAAGCGCAGTTCTGTACCAAAGGGTATGGATGCGGCATCTGTTGATCTGACCAAAGCATTACTTTTGCTGGCCCTGCCCCGTACTGTCGGGACTCACCCCGAAGATGGTAAGGATATTAAGACTTCTATTGGCCGCTATGGTCCTTATGTTGCTCACAATGGCATCTTTGCCAGCCTGAAAGACCCGGAAGATGTTTTTAATCTGGGTATCAATCATGCCGTAGAACTTCTGGCGGAAGCCAAAAAGAAAAAAGGCGGATCAGCGGAACCACTAAAAGAGTTGGGCAAGCACCCCGATGATGGTGAGCCGATCAGGGTTTTTGAAGGCCGCTATGGGCCTTATGTCAAACATCTGCGCACCAATGCTACTATCCCAAAAGGTAAAGACCCCAAATCGGTAACATTGGAAGAAGCGGTGGAATTGATCAAGGCCCGTCTGGCCAAAGGCAAGAAAAAACCTGCCCGGAAAAAAGCTGCTAAAAAGAAAGCCCCTAAAAAGAAAGCCAAGAGTTAGGAATGGCCCCGCGCAAGAATACTCCCTTTCCAACCAAAGATGACATTCTGGCCTTTGTTAAAGATAATCCGGGCAAACTTTCAAAACGCGACATTGCCCGGGCTTTTCATATTCGTGGCGACAAGCGGATCACTTTAAAAAAACTTCTGCGAGAAATGACAGAGGACGGGCTTTTGGACAAGGGCCATAAGGGCCGTGTACATAAGGGCAGCGATCTGCCCCCGGTATGCGTTGTGGAGGTCACAGGACTTGACAAGATGGGCGACCTGATAGCACGACCCGTTAATGAAAAAGCAAGCGAAACCCCGCCTGCAATCACAATTTTTGCCGACGACAAGAGAGGCAACCTTTCCGTTCGCGATCAGGCACTGGTGCGGCTTACCAGAGATCGTGATGCCAAGGAAATATCCTATGTGGCCAAGGTCATTCGAAAGCTGGAAAGAACATCTGCTCTGGTCATGGGCATATTTAGCAGGGAAGATGACAATATAGCCCATGTACAGCCCACAGATAAAAAGAACCGCAATCAATATCTGATCGCAAAACGTGACTGGAAAGGGGCCAAGGATGGTGAGCTGGTTCTTGTGGACGCAAAGAATAGCAAAACAGCCCGGCGGCATATGGGGCCAAAACGCGCAGTTGTCAAAGACTGTCTTGGCACCTTGGATGAACCAAAGTCCATTAGCCTGATCGCCATACATTCCCACGGCATTCTAACTGAATTTTCCGAACAGACTTTACTCGAAGCAGAAAAGTCCAGTGCTCCAGCACTGGGTAACAGGACAGATTTGCGGAAAATTCCCCTGATAACTGTAGATCCGGCAGACGCTCGTGACCATGACGATGCCATATGGGCAGAAAAAGATACCGACCCAAAAAATGGTGGCGGCTGGCATGTGATCATTGCCATTGCTGATGTTGCTCATTATGTGACACCGGGGTCTGCACTGGAAAAAGACGCATGGAAGCGGGGCAATTCCACCTATTTTCCCGACCGGGTGGTCCCTATGCTGCCCGAAGCCCTGTCCAACGGTCTGTGTTCCCTGAAAGAAGGCGAAGATCGCTATACCCTTGCTGTTCATATCTGGTTTGACAAACGCGGCAAGAAAGTCCGCCACAAATTTGACCGGGCGCTGATGCGATCCGCTGCCGGACTGTCCTACGAAGAATTCCAGAGTGCCCATGAGGGTCAGGCCAGCCAAAGGGCAACGCCTCTGCTTGAGAAGGTCATTAAACCGCTCTATGGGGCTTATGATTGCCTTAAGAAGGGCCGGGAATACAGGGAACCGCTAAATCTTGTCATGCCGGAGCGCAAAATAGAACTGGATGACAAGGGCAACGTCACCGGGATCCACCCCAAACAACCATTGGATGCCCACAAACTGGTCGAGGAATTTATGATTCAGGCCAATGTGGCCGCCGCAGAAGAACTGGAGCAGAAAGCCTGGCCCTGCGTTTACCGAATCCATGAACAACCAAGTGAAGAGAAACTCAATGCATTGCGCGAATTTCTGTCCAGTTTTGGATATAATTTTGCCAAGGGCATGGTCCAACGTCCAAAACTTTTCAATAATATCCTGCGTAAGGTCGAAGATACACCTCATGCAGAAGTGATAAATATCATTATCTTGCGCACCCAGTCACAGGCCATATACAGCACAGACAATCAGGGGCATT
>JAJFIP010000289.1 GCA_021774875.1 Emcibacter sp. | reverse complement strand
GGCTTAGCCATCACCAGAATATAACTCGCCAGAATTGCGCCAGTTACAATCAATACAGGAAGCAGAATAGGAAAAATTTTCTTCATGATATTAGGTTTTTTTATCACGACATTCATAATGCACTTCCTTGATTAATAACACCCTTCGGGACGTTTTCATTTATGGATAGAGCCTGAATATCTTCCTGATTTATAAAGTCACCACCTAATGCAAGATGTAGAGCTATTCTATTATTTATACGTTGCTTTTTGACAGATAGCAGCTGGCTCTGCTGAGCCAGACTCTGTCTTTGTGAATCCAGTAAAGTGGAAATTTTGATCAACCCCCGACCATATTGATCGAGAGCTACTTTTCCGGCAGCAATGGCATTTTCTGCCGCTTTTCCGGTATGTATTACTTGTTCTTTCAGGGCCCTTTCACTGGACAGGGCATCTTCAACTTCCCTGAACGCTTCAAGCAGGGTACGGGCAAAAACCTGTTTTTCCGCCTCAAATAATTCTTGTGATCCCTTGGCCGCATAACGTAACTTGCCACCCTGAAATATCGGCTGGGTCAAATTACCAATCACACTCCAGAAAATATTGTCAAGATCCAGCAGGTCACTAAAACCCTGACTACTGTTATTACCATTTGCTGTTATGGATAAAGACGGCAGCAAAGCTTTATTTGCGACCTGGCTGTTATATCCAGCGGACAATAATCTTGCCTTGGCCGCCTGCAAATCCGGGCGACGTTCCAGCAAGTTTATCGGTAAGCCAGCTGGCACATCTCCATGCAGATCAGGCATATCTCCTGCTGCCGTGATTTTTGCTGACGGATAACGGCCCGCTAATATCTCAAGACGTCTTTTCTGCTGATCGAGCTGGTCTCTCCGACTGCTCAGGCTGGCCCGTGAAGCTTCCAGATTACTGACGACCAGGCGTAGATCAAGTCCTGTACTCAGGCCTCTGGCAAAGCGCTTTTCAACTACCCGCACCGCCCGTTCATAACTTTCCACCGTCCGAGCGGCCAATTCCGCCTGTGCTTCTGCCTCCATAGCATCGAACCATGTTTGCGCCACTTGTGCCGCAAGGGACAGTCTTGCCCCTTCATAATCATAACGCGCCGCTTCATAATTCGAATCCGACGCCCCTCTCTGAGCAGACAGTCTGCCCCACAAATCGACTTCCCATCTGGCATCAAGTCCTGCCGATACATTATTACTTGGGACAAAAGGATTCTGGATGCTCCGGCGGCTGACGCCCAGGCTGGCATTTAATGCGGGATAAAGATTTCCGCGCGTTACTTTTGCGGTAAACCCGGCAGCTTCCATGCGGTGAGCCGTGGCCTGAAAATCCGGATTATTGATCAAGACTTCCTCAACAAAGTTTGATAATGCCGTCATTTCAAAGTCATTCAGCCAGCCATCTTGCACGTCAGACGCCGCCTCTTCATTAGCGCTCCAATTGGTTGAAATGTCAGAAAATGGAAGATTCTTATCCGTCACCGGCACAGCGGCACATGAGGCCAGAGCTATCACAGAAACGGAAAGGACCAAATGTTTGGTACTTTTCATTTTTATTATCCTTTAACCTGCACTCTATTTTTAGCTCTACAGGTTCCGTAGTTCACTGATATATATATGTGATATCTTCCAACTATCAATATATAGGAAAAATATAAAAAAAGCGATAAGCTAATATCTGCCTGATCTCAAAATAACGCTCTTTTATCGCAAAGACAGATTAATAGATAACAAAGTGGCTTTATACTGACTGAACAGACAGATGATCCATAATATCGCCGCCAGCTGAGAAACACACAGCATTCAATGTGCCACCCCGGCCACTCCCCCCGTCCAGTGTCGCCGTATGGGGGTGGTCCAGACGCAACCCCTTATTGGAATGGTCATAACCCCGGACAATTTTTGAAAATCCATAATAGGCGGTGTCAATGTCATCAAAGCGGCCATTATCCCACCAGAAATTATCTTTTTGCATATTCAGGGGCCGATTTATATCCACAGAGGCATGGACAAATAATATACTGCCCTCTCTGGTAAATGCCGCCCGGCGCAGATTACTGAGCAAAACTGAGTGTCCGGGGTGATTATTTATGCAGCGGCGCAGGCTGCCGGTCCATTTTGAAATTGATAAAGTCCCTTCGCGGGAAATGACACGGGCCACAGTTTGTTTAGTGCCATAACTTTCGATTACAGATCCCAGATGATGGCCCAAAAGCCATTCCATAACCTCTGACGGGTTCTGGGCAAATTGCAGTTGAAGCAGCTTGGTAAGCATCTCTTCCCGCGCCCCTCGCAGATAAACAAATGCATTCGGTTTGGAGCTACCCCCCACAGCCATTAATTTCCTGCGGGTAATGAGTAATTCATCCAGCGTCTGGATAGCCGTTGGCTGATTGCCAAAATAATTACCCAGATAAACCAGCCTGTCTCCAGACTGAAAACGGGGAACAAGTTCCTCATGAAGAGCCTTCAGAGCATCTATCTGACCGTGAATGGCCCCCACAGCCCATACCCTTTTCGCCTGATCTAGACAGCCGAATTTTTCCGAATCCATATTTGAGAGATCTGTCACTTCCATAAACAATACATAGTCCAGTTAACAATTGACCAGTCAATATAATTGGCCAATCGTAAGAAAAAGAGCCTGCATAATATCAGGCTCTTGTCTCTCATCCAATTTATTTTCTGCTATAATCAGGCAGCCGTCAGTACTTCCGCTAATTTCAGCATAGCATCTTTTTCAGCTATTTCTTCTACAGCTGCCACCTCGCGGGCCAAGCGGCTTATGGCTGATTCATATATCTGACG
>JAJFIP010000288.1 GCA_021774875.1 Emcibacter sp. | reverse complement strand
AGAACCTGGTCCTGACCCGACCCAGCTTATGACTGGCGACCATCCAGACCGTGAACACCAGCAAGACAAAAAACCAGATCTGATATATATAGTCGATCACTTCAGTCGCAAAGCCAGACCCAAATATGGCATGGGTCAGTTCCCAGGGGTGAAACCCAAAATGTAAAGCCCGGTCAAGTTCCATAATAGGCATGTCCAGAGAAAATGGATTTACCATGGGGAATAGAGTTTTTATGGATCCAAAAATCGACATGATAAGAGAAATACCCAGCAGAGGCATGAAAATGGCGAAGGCTACTTTCATATTCAGCCAGTTTTGCCTTAGGTCCGGCACTATTTTCTCTCTGTCCAGATAATATCCGTGGCGCACTCTGTTGGACAGGGCAAAATATATGGCCTTGAAACCCACCAAAATGGCAAATATGACAAAATAAGGTAATTTATAAATTCTGAAGCTGGCATATTGGTAAAGGTCATTATACAAAAAGAAAGCGACCGCAAATAATATATAGATAAGAAAACCCCCGATGATCAGTCCATTTTCACGGGCAAAATTACTCTCCGGTACAGCAGTAATTTCGGCTTTCTTATTCAATGCCAACCTCCTTGTTCTCTGCATATACTTTACCCACCATCCAGCCGCATGCCTGCCATAATATCCAGATGAGAATAATAGAGACATACCCATCAATGGCATAATGCCAGCCAAGATGTACTGATCCAATCTGGATAAGAATCAGAAACACCAGCAGGCTATAGCCTAAGTATTTATTTATCTCGCGACCGGAAAAATATAGCAGGGCTGCAATGGCAACATGCATACTTGGCATGGCTGAAATACCGCTGCCGATCCCGGTATCATTTTTCAGGTAATCGGCCCATAACATGTCCTGGGTGCCCAGAGCATAAATGCCAAAAAAACTATCCTCATATTGTTTGTCAAATGCGGTAAGGGCTTCCATCATCGGGCCAAAGATTGACGGATCACCCACGATGTCACCGTAATAAACCGGACCGGCAGAAGACAGCAGTACCGCAAGAAGCGACCCGATCAATGGCCAGGCGATGACAAAGGCAAAAAGAAACTTAAGTCTGTCCCGGCCAAGTTTCACGCTGACCACCAACCACAGGACATAGGAAAACATGATGAAAAACCACAGGTTATAGAAGAAATTCATCATAACCGACAGGCTGGCAGTGCCAAATATACTGTGGGTAATACGCCAGGGATCAATGCCAAAATGAACAAAGCGGTCGGCTTTCATAAAAAATTCATCCAGATAAAAAGGCTGCACCAGATGAATGATCGACTTCAAGGATGAAAATAACGATATGAATGTGGGTAAAAGCAGCAGAGGCACCAAAAAAGCCAGCAGATAATCAGCATTTACCCAGCCTGCGAAAAAGTCTGCTTTAACCCGGGACAGGTTCTTTTCCTCCCGCCTGTAATTTACAAAATGTAACAGGTATACGATAGCTTTCGCGAACAGGACGACCACCAGACTGAGCAAGAGAATACCGCCATAAAGGGCGGGCTTGAAATGGCCGAGCAGACCCTGACTCCACATAGTGAAATATACCGCCCCTGCCTGCATAGCAAACAGTAGCAGTAAAATAAAATTACCAACTAAAGTAGAACGCTCTACTTTCATTCTACCGCTGAAGACAGTCTCACGGTCCATTTAATAACCCGATATATAATTTTCACTCATATTGCCTTGCCTAATGAATAGCGGGCAGGAATTAATATTTTACCAAAATATACTTAAATATAGGTTGTTTTCCAGCCCCAATCTATGTTTTATCATCTGAATTCATTGGCAAAAACGTAAAGTGTAAAAATATCAATGACTGTTATCCGTGCAAACCTCGTTCTTCTAATGGCAGCCCTTATCTGGGGGACTTCTTTTGTTTTTCAAAAGGACGCTATGGCGCATATGGGGCCATTTATATTCAATGCCTTTCGTTTTCTTCTGGGGGGATTGGCGCTGTTACCGCTGATTGGCTGGCGGAATAAAGGCGAGCGCAGGACTGAAAAAACCTGCTCACCGGCTATGATAAAAGGGGCCTTGCTGGCGGGGGCATTGATTTTTCTGGGCGCCGGATTTCAGCAGACCGGGATTCAATATACTACCATTGGTAATACCGGCTTCATTACCGGTCTTTATATTATTTTTGTCCCCATTATCAGTTTGTTTTTTGGCCACCGGTATCATCATGGCATCTGGTTTGCTATCTCTCTCGCCTGCCTTGGTCTCTATCTGCTTTCAGGTATGGACGGCTTTGCACTTGCGCGTGGTGATTTTCTGGTTCTGCTGGGGGCTGTTTTCTGGGCCTTTCATGTGATCGTCATTGGCCATATGGCCAGCAATCATGACCAGATCAAATTCGCCGCTCTGCAATTTTTTGCCTGTGCGCTATACAGCTACCTCGCCGCCCTTTATCTGGAGGACAAGGCCCTGCTGCTCACTTTTGAGGAGTGGAAATGGGTGATATTAAGCGGCATTCTTGCGGTCAGTATCGGCTATACCCTGCAGGTGGTCGGGCAGACCGTCTCGCCACCGGCACAAGCGGCCATTATCATGAGCCTTGAGTCTGTATTTGCCGCTATTACCGGATATTTCTATTATGATGAGATTCTGGGGCCACGGGCTTTGATCGGCTGCATTCTGATGTTTACCGGCTGCCTGCTGACACAGCGTTATCCTCCCTTGTCCTTAATCAAACACAGATCACAATAAATATATTAGCACTCTCTTAACTATTTAATAGCTATGATGCATTCTGATGATCCGGAAAGACAGGTTAGTGATGCCAGACACCTTAAAAATATTGATTGTGGATGATATTTATATCAATCATGTGATTCTTGAAAGTATCCTGCTTGGAATGGGACATAAGGTGGAAAGTGCAAAAACTGGAACTGCTGCCATAGAAGCCGTGAAAAGACAGGATTTTGACTTTATCCTGATGGATATAAATATGCCGGAGATGGATGGCATAGCCGTGACCCGGATGATCCGGAAATTACCTGTACCAAAATCCAGAATCCCGATTATCGCCTGTACAGCCGATAATTCAGAAAAACATGTCAAACAATATCGCAAAGCAGGTATGAATGGTTTGATCGGAAAACCTATTATCAAAGAGGAATTAAACCTTGCTCTGGACAACAGCTGCTACGGCGGATTTCATTTTCAGGATGAAGCCGATATGGATTCTGTAACCAGTGACCTCGTTGAAGAAAAATCAAGAAACACAGCTGAAGTCCTTAGCAAACTGCTTAAGGAAATTGGCGGCTGAATTCATCCCTCACGCATAACAAACTGACGGGCCTGTTTTGCTGTCCTCAGGCTGTGTTTTCTCTTAAGCGGTGAATTCAGAAAGCGACTTACGCTGGCAAGAAGAATATCACGGGCATCCCCCGACGGCATCATTCGGGCGTCCTCTCTCACCGCTGTCAGGACTTTTAATCGATGACTGGAAATAATCGGTTCCGGATAGCCGTGATCCACAAGCTTGGTGAACTCCTGCTCAAAAAACGTTTGTGGATTATCAACATACCAGGATGACATATCCTGCTCACCATCAATAAAACCAACATTTCGTCCGGAAAAACAGGCAAGCTGCAATAGCGCCTGCGGCCATAAATCAGGATAACGCCCACATAAAACCCGTGTCGCATTGGCAAACGTCAGACTATGGGTGAAACTGAGCCAACCAACATTTTGAGCAATAGGATGATCTGTTGACTGATCACGGGCAATTTCGAAATAGAGCATATTACGGGCTAATGTTTCATGAATTGCCATAAATATCTGGTCAATTCCTGCCGATGATTGCAACATCCGATCCATGGTTTTATTGACAGACAGGTCGGCAAAATCCTGAACTTTAATATCTTGCTCCCCGGTTCCGTCCCACTTGGTCAAGGCCTCCGCATAATGGCGGAATTCAGGAATAAGATCCTCGCGGCGGGCATAAATCAAATGCCTGATCAGGGATAAGACTAACGGCGTTGTCACATCTGGTCCCAATTGATCAATCAATTGTCCGACCTTATAAACATAAATGGCTGAATGACCAAAATCATTGTAATGGGCATATGCGGCTTTCGCCAGAGCGGGTTCCAAATCACGATAGGTCAGACCTTCCCCGAGGGCACCCCGCGCCAGAGAAACCGCTGTATTTTCGTCTTCCCGCTCAATAGCTATTGTCAGGGCGTGGCTGTCATAGTCCAGAATGTCTGCCGTGAAAGGAAAAGATTTTTCCCGCAATGTATCCCATGCCACATGACTGATAATCTCAAGAATTGCGGTCAGGGCTTCATCATCCTGATCCTTCTCTTCCAGTTCGCCAGCCAGAGCAAGCCAATCTGCAGCAGCGGCAAAGGCATGGTTCAGGCCATATTCAAAACGGTCATAATTCCTTGAAATACAGTCAGCAACAGCTTGTTTATAGCTTCCCCCGGCCTGCTTCAGGCGACTTAGTTCACGGGCCATCCGGTCATATTCATAGCGCATAAAACTATCCTGAATATTATCCAGTGCCTTTTGCTGTATCTGTGATTGTGGCGCATCCTGAACATCAATCCATAGACCAGCATCGTCGCTGCGAACAGTATAATGTCTAAGCGCATCACCGCCCACAACCGTATCACCGGACGGCAAATCAAATTTCCAGTTATGCCAGTTGCAGGTCAACTTACAGTCCTTTGACAGGCTTCCCTCACTTAACGGGTAACCTTCATGGGGGCAGCGGTTATTTACCGCAAAAAACGTGTCACCCTGTTTGATAAGCAGTATTTGCTTACTCTGATGGCGAAATACCATCCAGCCTTTTTCAGATAATTTTGTGGTATTTTCAACTTTAATCCAGATTGGTTTTGTCATTTTCTGGCCCTATTTATATAACCATGGTCCCGCATCTGCCGGGTTCAGAAATATCATGGCATTGGAGATTATTTCAACTATCTCTGCGAAAGTAAAGCCACGGGTTGAGGCGTGAATATATGTAGTAATCATAATGAATTCCTTTTCTAAAGTTTTTTCTATAGAAATATATATACAGTATTTTCTTTACTTGTCAAAGTTTTTTCTTTAGAAAATAAAAATGACCAGAAAAAAAACAACTGAAAAAACCAGATCGCGTATATTATTGGTGCTAAAAAAAGATGGGCCACAGGAAGCTGGTGAACTTGCGCAACAGTTTGGTATAACCGATATGGCCGTACGCCTGCATCTTTATGCTCTGGAAGAACAGGGAGATATTTACTACTGTACCCTTGCCCGGCCCAAGGGGCGCCCGGCTAAACTCTGGCAGCTGACCGAACAGGCCAATGTCCATTTTCCCAACGCCCATGCAGAATTTTCCACAGGCTTGATTTCGTCAGTAACAGAAGTCTTTGGTGAACAGGGTATGGAAAAGCTGCTCGATGTGCGCTTCCGTGATCAGATGGCCGACTATGGTGAGCAGATTTCATCCTCAAGCCCCCTGAAAGACAAGCTGGAAACTCTTGCCGCTATCCGATCGCGGGAAGGGTATATGGCTGATATATTACCCGGCACTGGTCAGAATGATTATTTGCTGGTGGAAAATAACTGTCCGGTATGTGAAGCTGCAAAATCCTGTTCCGGTATCTGTGCGCGAGAATTTGATTTGTTCAAGGAAATATTAGGCAAGGATGTGAACATCAAACGCTCTGAACATATCATGAAGGGTGCCCGGCGATGTGCTTACATAATATCAGAGGATTAGCTGTTTCTGCTCTTATCTGAACCAAATAATATTTTCAGATGTCTTCATATCCTATTTTTGCCAGATACTGGGCAAAATATAAATCATGATTTAATATCTGGGTCAGAATCTCATTCCACATTTTGAAAAAACACTGGTTCCAGTCAGCAAGTGTTGAGGAATTCTTGCCCAGATTTATTACGGTTTCCAGAATTGTCTCGTGGTTATCCTTATGTTTGTCATCAAAATAACCAAATTCTCCCATGATTCTTTCTTCATTGATAGTATGTTCGTCCAACTTCTGACAAAATTCCTGCCATTTCTGTTGACAGACAGAAGCATCCTTCAACAGATATCCATCAGCCATCTCGTTGATAATTTCAACAAGTTCGGCGTGATCGGCATCTATCTCTTTATGGCCGATTAAAAATACAGAAGATAATTCAATTTTATTCATTAACCCCAACAATAATAATTAATGGTAGCTCCTATTTCCCAGCCCAAATTATCTCCAGCTGGAACCCTCTCAGTCTATCATATAACCATAACATATACAATTTTTACTTTTTAATATGTTAAACGTTGAATACCCTATTCTGTATATGAAATTTCTTCAAAAAAGCCCTCAGGGTCGGCATGGATCAGGACTTCGGCTGCTGGATATTCAGCCATAACATGCGCCTCAACATCATCGGAAATATGA
>JAJFIP010000287.1 GCA_021774875.1 Emcibacter sp. | reverse complement strand
AGCCCATATTTGACAGCATGATTGCCGAACGTGAACAGGTGGCTCGTGAGATACGCGCCCGGGGTGAGGAACAGTCTATCCGCATCAAGTCCAAGGCAGATCGTGACCGTATTGTGCTACTGGCCGAAGCAGAACGTGAAGCCCAGAAATTGCGCGGACAAGGCGATGCGACGGCGGCGAAAATATTTGCTGATGCCTATAATCAGGATCCGGAATTCTATGCATTCTATCGTTCCATGTTGGCCTATAATGTCGCTTTCCGGGAGAAGAACACCACCATGGTGTTGACCCCCGACAGTGACTTTTTTAAGTATTTTGGCGATATGACGGGCAAAAAAAACAATAAGAAATGACCCGGATATTTTATAACTTGAGGGTATGGTCCATGTGACTATATCCTCATTTCAGTATTATTTATGCGATGAAGCCATAGAAAAATACGATCAAAGGGTTTTCGGCCCCTCAATTCGGTCACAAAGTATGGTAATGATAGGGATTGGAAAAATATAAATCCCAAAATATAAAACCTTGGGGAAGAAAAATAATAATAACTTGGATAATTGGAAGATATCAGGAATCAATATGAGTAAGATTAAAAACTTTTTTGTGAGTGCAATGATCATTGTATCATTTGTGGTCATCTCACCCGCCCCTGTCCTTGCCAAAGGAGCCCCGGACAGTTTTGCTGATCTGGCCGAAAGGCTATTACCGGCAGTGGTAAATGTTAATACAACCCAAACCATAAAAATAGGCCGACGGTCTGTGCCTAAAATCCCGGGCATGGAAGATTTCTTCAAGCGGTTCAACCCCGAAGAAGAACGTGAAAATGGTCAAGAGAAAAATGGCGAGGAACGTCCGCTAACCCGGCAACGCCAGTCTCTTGGATCAGGTTTTATCATTGATCCCAAGGGCATTATCATCACCAACTACCATGTGATTAACAAGGCAGATGAAGTGATGATCAAGATGCATAACGGTCAGGAATTTGAAGCTAAAGTAATTGGTAAGGACAGCAAGCTTGATCTCGCAGTGCTCAAGGTGGAAACAGATAAACCATTGCCTTTTGTCAGGTTTGGTGATGATTCCAAATCCCGCATTGGTGACTGGGTGATGGCTATTGGCAATCCCTATTCTCTCGGCGGCACCATTACAGCAGGTATAATTTCCGCCCGCAACCGGGATATAAACTCCGGCCCCTATGACAGATATATTCAGACCGATGCCTCCATTAACCGGGGCAATAGCGGCGGGCCGATGTTCAATATGCGCGGCGAAGTCATTGGCATCAATACGGCAATCTTCTCCCCATCCGGTGGTAATATCGGAATCGGCTTTGCCATTCCGTCCAATCAGGCCCGGCATGTGATTAACCAGTTGCGCAAATATGGCCATACCAAACGTGGCCGCATCGGGATAAGTTTTCAGCAGGTAACCGATGATATTGCCGAAAGCCTTGGCATGGAAGATGGTCATGGGGCCTTGGTATCCTCCGTTGTTGACGGCGGACCTGCGGGCAAGGCAGGCGTGCTTGCTGGCGATATTATTATCGAATATGAAGGCAAGGTTATCAAGAAACGCAACGAATTACCAATCTGGGTTGCCAATACAGAAATTGGCAAGAAGGTGAAAATGGTTGTCCTGCGCAAGGGAAAAAGAAAGACCCTTACACTGGTGATTGATGAACTTTCCGAGGCCGAAGATGAAGACGAAGACCCGATCATTGCCGATGATGAAAAAGAAGCTGAGAAGGGCAAAAAAGTTCTGGGCATGACTCTGGAACCCATAACCGACAAGGCACGCAAAGCTCTGAAACTGGATGATGATGTGGAAGGCGTGCTGATCGCTGCCATAAACCGCAATAGTCCCGCCGGTGAAAGAGGATTGCGCCGCGGTGACGTCATTGTGGAAATTACTCAGGAAGCCATAAAGACGGTGGACGGTGCTCTGGCCCGAATTGCAGAGCTTAAGAAAAAAGGCCGCAAGAGCATCCTGCTCAAATTTATCCGCCGGGGTAATGTAGCCTTTGTTACGGTCAAGTTTGATGATGACGACTAGCACCAACAATATTCCATGAATAAAAAGGCCGGATTCAGTGATCCGGTCTTTTTTTATGGGCTGGCTTATGGATATTATGGCGGGAATGGTATATAATGTACTCATGAACATTAATATGTTAAAGATTTTTCTTCGATGAACTAAAGTCTTTAATTTGTAACCAGTTGTTTCATAAAATTGAATGATTCTATTTTGCCTTTTGGTGAAAACTGCTGTATTAATACAGGCGAATCTTTCGACATCTGAATAACATATAACCCATAAGGAAAATATCATGACCAGAGTCCCTGCCGTAACTTTTATGACCCGCGTTCGCAATGATGCGCTGGAAGGCCCCAACCCCTATGAGTGGAAGGCCCTGACCACTGACGAAATTTTTGCTGGCAAGAAAGTCGTCTTATTCGCGCTGCCGGGAGCTTACACGCCGACCTGCTCGACAACCCATTTGCCGGGTTATGAAGATAATTATGATGAGTTCACGGCATTGGGTGTGGATTCCGTGGTCTGCCTGTCGGTCAATGAT
>JAJFIP010000286.1 GCA_021774875.1 Emcibacter sp. | reverse complement strand
CAGTTGTCCCATTGAGGCCCCCATTGTCTTGCGCAGGCCGACTTCTTTGGCACGACCCAATGATTGAGCCGAGGCAAGATTGGTATAATTAAGGATCGCAATGATCAAGACCAGCAATCCCAATACAACTATGCCTTCAATTGCGGGCAACCCAATCATATCCCAAAACACAAGATTCATTTCAACAAGTTTCCGACTTTTGACACCAATGAGTAACTCTTTAATCGTATCCGTTCCGTGACGCTCAAAAACTGCATTGGTATTGTCTTCTAGCCACTGACCATCTAAATGAGCTGGCAGCAAAACATAAGTCGCATTCCCCATAGACAGATTGCTCCAGTTACCTGCCAGATCAAAATTAGCAATCTTGTGAAGAGCAGAGAGCGAGGCAAAGGCCTCTAGTGAATTATTCCCAACAATGGAGGACATAAAATGAGAATTTTTAGGTAAATCACGAATGACAGCCGTGACCTTTAAATCATGGTTATTATCCAATGTAATAACTTTACCCATGGCATTCTGATCGGGAAAATATTTTTTAGCGACCTTTTCAGTTATAATAATGCCAGATGGATCATCAAGGGCCGTGTTATCCCCAGCCAGATAATCAAAATTAAATATTTTAAGAAGGTCTTTGTCAGCAAATTTTACCTCCTGATAGAAAGTACGGTCGCCCATAGACAGCAGATACTCGCGTCGCACAATACGAGCAATGGCTTCAATATCTGGCATCTCAGATGCCATAAGGGGAGCCATGGCTGAATTGACACTATCCAATCCTTTTACGTTTAAACTGGCATTCGGAGATAAGATGGCCCCAACAGTATAAATTCTGTCAGATTTTTCAAAAAACGCATCATGGGTTTTTTCATATGTCGATAAAACAGTGGCAAAAACAAAAACCATCAGCCCAAGAGCCAACCCGCCGATATTTATCATGCTGTAGGTCTTGTTTCGCATCAAACTGCGCAGGGCAATCAGGAAATAATTTTTTATCATTTCAGCTTCCTATTCGTATCTTAAAGCGTTAACGGGTTTGGCGCGGGCAACTCTGGCAGCATGCCATGTGATGGTAAACCAGGCGATGACAAGAGCTATGAAGCTGGCCAGAATGAAATATTCCGGGCCAAGATTAATGCGGTACTGAAACCCGCTCAGATAATCTTTCATAAAATAATAAGCCACCGGCCAGGCAATAATATTGGAAATCAGCACCGGTTTGGAAAATTGCCAGACCAGCAACAAGATGATGTCAGCTACTGATGCCCCAAACGTCTTTCGGATGCCAATCTCTTTGGTTCTCTGTTCCGCCGTGAAAGAGGCCAGACCATAAAGCCCGAGACAGGCGATGATTATAGCCAGAACCGAAAAAACCATAAATAATTTGTACTTGGCTTGTTCGTCAGCATATTGTGCCTTAATCAGTTCATTGACAAACTCATAGCGAAACGGCACCATGGGTGCCACTTCATTCCAGATTTGTTCCACCTGTTTGATTAAAGTAGGCACATCATTTGTGGTGAATTTAATGGTGGCATTGCTAAATCTGTCGGTGCGGCGGAAATAAACACTGGGACGTATGCCAAATTTAATCGAACGGAAATAGATATCCGGGATCACACCGATAATGGTCATATCCGCATCCCCAAGCCGGGCCATAGAGCCACGGATAACCTGACCGATCGCCTTATCCGGTGAGTCAAAACCCAGTTTTCTCGCGGCTGATTCATTCAGAATAATCGCGCCGGTGCCAATCGCGCCTTCTTCTTCTGTGAAAGCCACCGTATCAGACGGAAAATCCGAGGAAAAAGCCCGTCCAGCCAGAATTTTGATTTCATAGCTTTCCATAAAATCAATATCCATCGAATAATAATTCAGAAATATCCGTTCCCCCATGGCTCCCGCCACATCTCCGGCAGACAGACGACGGAATCCAGCATTATTATTATGATCATCAGACGGTACATCCGAGGAATAGGCCACATTGGTCACCATTGGCAGGGATAAAAGGCGGTTTTTCAGAGCATCTGAATCCAGATTACCGCCACCAGCAGCAATATTACGTAGCACCAGTTTGCCCTTAACGCTGTATCCCAGATCAATGTTGCGGGCATAGTTTGTCTGGCTGAAGACAATAGCCGTACAGATCACGAGGCAGATACTAGCGGCAAATTGAAATATCACCAGATAAGTTCTGATATTGTTGCCACCGCCTTGCTGGGTTGACTGGTTGGCTTTGAGAATAAGAGCTGGACGGAAGCTGGATAGAAAAAATGCCGGATAGGTACCGCCCAGTAGGCCTACAACAATTGATAAGCCGACCAATAAAAACAGGAAGGTAATATTAGAATATTCCAGAGCCAGTTGTTTGCCCCCCAGCATCTCGTTATAGAAAGGCATCGCGAGTTCCACCAGGGCCAGAGCCAGAACAAAGGATATCAGGCATAAAAATATCGATTCACTAATAAACTGGGTCGCGACCTGAGAGCGGCTGGCGCCAACGACCTTGCGCAGGGCAACTTCCCTCGCGCGGGCATTTGAGCGGGCCGTGGCAAGATTCATAAAATTGATGCAGGCGATGACCAAAACCAAGATTGCTATGCTTGAATAGGCATAAATTAACTTTATGTCGCCAAGAGCCTTGATACTGCCCATATTTCCCGTATGAGCAATGGCTTTTAAGTGAATATCCTCAATGGACATGACTTTATATTTCAGGATGTCAGTAACTTTGCCTTCGGACACAAATTGTATAAAGGTACTTTTCTCATTTAACCAATCATAAATTTTAGCCTGAAACGGTGCAATATCATTTGCGTGCATAAGTTTGAAATAAGTATAAACATTCACACTGGACCAGGTATCCAGCATGTTCGGGGCAAAGGCAAAACGGCTTGGTTCAATAACCAGCATAATATCCAGGTCAAAATGGGTATTCTCCGGCATATCTTTCAATACAGCAGAAATTTTGACAGTTGCTTCCTTGTCATTGAGGCAGCAGAAAGTCAGGGTTTCTCCAATCACATCGGTCCGGCCAAAATATTTCCGCGCTATGGTCTCGCTAATAATCACATTGTCCACATCATTCATAGCCGTTTTTTTATCACCATGAAGAAATGGTAAATCAAATACATCAAAGAAACTGTTATCCCCATAAAAAACCACTTCAGAAAAGGACTGTCCGCTTCGGATCAAATTGGATCTGCTGATGATTAACCGGACCGAATCTTCCACATATTCCGGCGCATCATTGCTGAAGGCCTCCCTGATTTTACCCGCGGATTTTACAGTCTCGAACGGCTCACCATCAGTGGGAACATAAGACATATGAACTCTGACAATGCGCTCAGAATCCACAATCCATTGGTCATAGCCAATCTCATCGCGGATAAAAAGAATGATCAGGATTACACTGGCAAGGCCAATGGCAAGACCAACGATATTTATCGCCGAAAAGAGCCGATGTCTCAGAAGATTGCGAAATGCTGTAAGTAAATAATTTTTAAACATTTACCAATTCTCTATTTAACGTCCCTGAATATCATTCTGCAGCACGATGCATTTCCGTTACTACCTGACCATCAAACAGGTTGATGGTTCTGCGGGCATAGTCGGCATGGGACGGGGAATGGGTAACCATAATGATGGTGGAGCCTTCTTCGTTCAGGGTTTTCAGCATCTGCATGACTTCTTCGCCGTGGGCACTGTCAAGATTTCCGGTTGGCTCATCGGCAAGAATCATGGCTGGACGCGCCACCAATGCCCGCGCCACGGCCACCCGCTGCTGCTGACCACCGGAAAGCTGGCTTGGCATATGTTTTGCGCGGTGAGCGATGCCTACTTTATCCAGAACCTGTGTGACCCGCTCTTTACGTTCTTTAGCCGGCACATCATTATACAGCAGAGCAAGTTCCACATTTTCAAAAACCGTTAATTCCTCAATCAGATTAAAGCTCTGAAAAATGAAACCGATGTTTCTTTTACGAATATTTGCAAGCTGTTTCTCGCTGGCATGAGCAATTTCATCGCCCAGAAAATAATATTCGCCACTACTTGGGCTATCCAGCATACCAATAATATTAAGCAGGGTTGATTTGCCACAGCCGGACGGGCCCATGATGGCAACAAACTCGCCTTTTTCAATCTGGATATTGATTTTATCCAGTGCGGTGGTTTCCACCTCGTCGGTCTGGTAAATTTTGCAAAGATTATGAAGTTTTAACATTGTATATTCCTTACTTTTCTTGTTTCAGTTAATTAACGCCGGTCAATTCCAACCGGTCCATGTCGATATAATTGGTATAGGGAGAGACTATGACTTTCTCGCCCGCCTGAAGACCATCAATCACTTCAATGACCTTGCTGTTGCGGCGACCAAGGCGCACATCGCGGCGCACGGCCTTGGTGCCATCGGGGCTGACAACAAATATCCAGCTGCCGCCAGTATCTGCGTAAAAGCTGCCATTTGGAATGACAATGGCTTTGCCGGTATCGCCAAGAAACAGCTTGCTTTGAACGGTTTGCCCGCGCCGGATTTTCGCTGGCGTCTGGCCTGCAAATATCATATCAATTTCAAACTGGCCATTTCTTACCTGAGGATAAGTTTTCCTTACTTCAAGCTCCAGTTCCTTGCCACCGACATTTACCAGTGCCCGCTGCCCCACATCCACACGACCAAGATAAAATTCATCGATCTGAGCGTTGATTTTAAAATGATCCGGGTCATCAATTTGACCAAGACGTTGCCCCCGGCTCATACTTTGGCCAATTTCAGCGTCAAAAGCCGTCAGCTTGCCACTGACCGGTGCCCGCACACTGAGATTGTCGAGATTTTTACGGGCAAAAATCAGGTTTTTCTCCAACTGCTCCGTCGAACTCATCAGTTGTTTTAACTGCTGCTTCTGCATCTTTTCATCAGATGCCTGACTTTCAATAGTAATAGCACGGCGTTTTTCATAATAACCCAGCTCGTCTTCAGAATTTTCAAGCTCAGCTATGGAAACATTACCGCGAACAGCCAATTCCTTACGCCGCGCCACCAGTCGGCTAAGGCGGGTGATCTGATATTCTATTTCAATGAGATTACGTTTATGGCTAAGCCTGTTCTGTTCCAGCGACAATTCTATGGTCTTGAGATTGTTAAGCTGTTCGGTTACCTGAGCTTCTCGGGAAATAACATCTAGCTGCAACGCAGTATTTGCAAGGTCAACCAGAATTTGTCCCTCTTCCACGGTAGCGCCATCTTCCACATAGATTTTCTCTACCCGTCCGCCTTCCACAGTATCAAGAAAGACCGTCCGCGCAGGGGTAACACGACCCCGGACCGGTATAAAATCCTCAAACTGACCCAAAACCACAGGGGCCACAACAACCCGGTCACCATCAATTTTATAGAGCCGACCACTTCCCGGTGCAAATAAAACATACAATAGAATGGCCGCTGCCAGGCCCACCACAACCAGCAGATTTCTGGCGGAAAAGTAATTTCTTTTCTTTTCAATTTTACGGTCCATGCCGATTCCGGATTTTTGTGATGAATCTTTATGGGTCATATCAATCACTCTGTTGCCTGACTTTTTATGTTTCCGTTCCATGAATAAATCCATTTTTCTGTCCTTTATATACTAGCAAACAATATGCCAACTTTTTTTTCGTTTAATATCAACAGATTAGAATTTTCTCGCACACAGAATTGACTAAATATGTTCATTTTCGTACAGTGTGTGTTCGATATTGAACAAGTTTTCACTCTACTGGACAGAATAAATGGCAAAAACTGGCAATATTCTTGTGGTCGATGATGATCAGGATATTCTGATTGCTGCCCGCCTGTTACTGAAACGTCATTTTGCCACTGTCAGTACCACTAACCGCCCGGACCAGATCAAAACCATCCTCAATGACCGGGAAATTGATGCGGTTCTGCTGGATATGAATTTTTCACTCGGAGAAAATACTGGAACTGAAGGACTGCATTGGCTCGATGAAATTTTATCCATAAAGCCAGATATGATCATCATTGTTATTACGGCTCACGGCGGCATCGAACTTGCTGTGGAGGCCATGAAAAAAGGTGCTACCGATTTTATTGTCAAACCATGGGAAAATGAAAAACTGGTGTCCACCCTACGCACCGCTGTTCGTCTGGCCCATTATGGCCGGGAAACAGAGAATTTGAAAAACCGCAATCGGGAAATACAACATATCCTTAACAGTCAGGATCGTATGATAGGTGATAGTGATGCCATCAAACAAGTTATGGAAATCATCCGGCAAGCGGCGCCCACAGAAGCAAATATCATGATTCTTGGGGAGAATGGCACCGGTAAGGAATTAATTGCCCGGGAAATTCATCGCCAGTCCCTACGCTCTGATAGTGGATTGATTACTGTTGATCTTGGCTCCATCAGTGAAAACCTGTTTGAAAGTGAATTGTTTGGCCATAAAAAAGGTGCCTTCACAGATGCCCGCGAAGACCGCATTGGTTTAATGCAGGCTGCCGAAGGAGGCACTCTATTTCTTGATGAGGTTGGCAACCTGCCGCTGGCTTTGCAGACTAAACTACTGACGACCCTAGAACGACGACAGGTGACACCCGTAGGATCAAATAAACCAGTGGGAATTAATATCCGCCTTATCAGTGCCACCAATATCAATCCTGAGGCACTGGCTCAGGATAATATTTTCCGGCAGGATTTGAGGTATCGGCTGAATACAGTGGAAATTCATGTGCCACCCCTGCGGGACAGGCGCAGCGACATTCCCCTGCTTCTTGATTATTTCGTTCGCCATTATGCCAGAAAATACAATCAACTTGTTCGCCCGATCTCACAGGATGCCCATAGGGTCTTAACGGAATATCACTGGCCCGGTAATATTCGTGAGCTGCGACACGGCGTGGAACGTGCTATGATACTTGCCAAAGGGGATGAACTGGGGGTAACGGATTTTCCTATCCAGCCTGATGATGACGAAGGGGGAATTTCACCATCAGCTGCCGCAAATAATGAACAGATAACACTGGAAGAACTGGAAAGAAATGCTCTGGAGAGTGCCCTGAGGCGACATCAGGGGAATATTTCCCGTGCGGCCAGAGAATTAGGCATTACCCGGGCATCCCTCTATCGCAGAATGGAGAAGCATGAATTATAATTTTCGCCGTCAGACCCTGAATATTGCTGTCCGCCTTGTTGTTATCTGCCTGACGGCTCTTGGCCTGTTCTGGATTATCTACAGTAGCGAAAAATATGCTATTGCCCTGATACTGCTGTCGGCAGTGGTTATGCAATTCTGGTCTTTGCTGAAAAAACTCACCTATACTGAACAGGAAGTAATTTCTTTCCTTGATGCCATGCGGTTTTCCGACTTTTCGCAGAAACTGGGCCGTAAGGGCTTTGGCGGCAGTAAAGCTGAACTGGCACAGGCCTATGACAAGATCATTGGTAAATTCAAGAATGATCGCACAAAAAATGAGAAACAAACCCGTTATTTTCACGCCATGATTGACCATATTCCCGTAGCCCTGCTGTCGATCAGGGATGGGGATGAGGCTTCCCTGCTCAATAATGCCGCAAAGAGACTATTTGGCATCAGCCATATTCGCAAAATTGCAGATCTCAGCTCATTTGGTCCCGGATTAGCCTATGAATTGCAACACGCACGGGCCGGTAAAAAACGTCTTATCCGTATTTATCGTAACAATGAGAAAATAAAACTCTCCCTCGCCACAACCAAAATTGTGATTGATGGTACTTCCAGCTATCTGGTTTCCCTGCATAATATCCAGAGCGAACTGGACACCACCCAGATAGAGGCCTGGCAGGATTTGGTGCATGTTCTTACTCACGAATTGATGAATAGCCTGACCCCTGTAGCCTCCCTGTCAAAAAGTATGAATTTATTAATGCATGACATCACACAAAAAATAACCGAAGAAAAACTGTCCACGGAATTTACTGATATGTTAAATGACCTGCTCGATGGCATTGGTGCTATTTCCAGACGTAGTGGCCATCTCGATTCTTTTGTAGCAAATTACCGAAAAATGACCAAGGTACCCCCGCCTGAATATCAGAAACTGAACGTAGTGGCTATTATCGAGAATATGAAACATCTGTTTGGTGAGCAGTGCAAAGATGAAAAAATTAAGCTGAAGACCGATGTAACACCAAAGTCACTGGTCCTGAATGCGGACCCGGAACTCATAGATCAGGCAATAATTAACCTGATCAAGAATGCCGTGGAAGTGACTTTGGATCAGAAAGACGCCACGATCAGCCTGAATGCCTATCTTGACCGTGGCGGCAATATCGTCATTGAAATCAGCGATAATGGACCTGGCATTGATGACGATATGCTGCCAAAAATATTCGTCCCCTTTTTTACCACCAAAAAAGAAGGATCAGGCATTGGCCTTAGCCTCACCCGTCAGATCATGCTGGCCCATCACGGCAGTATAAATTGTCAAAATAATATAGACGGTGGGACTTCTTTTAGTCTGATATTCAAAAATTAACATCACAGCCCCTACTTTTGGGTGGGTCAGTAATTTTTACTCCACCCCCTCCTTTTGGGTCGGTTAAGCTGTGTGATTTCATGATATTTCTGTCCTAAGAAGAAAATAATTACAGAGATGAACAATGAGATATAGCGGAAACATAAATGTGGCCGACATCTTATGCACAGGGTGGGCCAGACTAGCCTGTAGCCGGATAAGAAAATGGGGCGAGAGCCTAAAGTTTAACTTTGAGTATCTTTTGACCTTCGGGGCCAGACCCGCATCTGGCCCCCTTTTTTTTTAGTGAATAACCCGGACGAAATATGAAGTTATCAGAATATCGCAACTATGATGCCCTTGGCCTTGCTGACCTCGTCAATAATGGTGACATCACAGCTGTTGAATTGGCAAAGCTCACATTTGAAGGAATTACTGCATTAAATCCTGACCTAAATGGCGTTGTGGAAGTCTTTGAAGATCAAATGGATAATTTTGCTGTAACAGATAATACCCCCTTTGCAGGTGTACCATTTTTAGTCAAAGACTTAATCCTTAATATAGAAGGCCGTAACAGCGAAATGGGATCCCGGCTATGCCAGGGCATGACGGCTCCCTATAATTCCCATCTGGCAACAAAATATGAAAAAGCAGGTCTGGTCACCTTAGGCCGAACAGCAACGCCGGAAATGGGTTTCAATATCACAACAGAATCATTGGTAAATGGCCCGACGCGAAATCCGTGGAATACAGAACTTATGCCGGGGGGATCAAGTGGTGGCTCAGCCGCTATGGTGGCATCCGGTGCTGTGCCCATAGCTCATGGCACTGATGGCTGTGGTTCTATCCGTATTCCTGCGGGCTGCTGTGGACTGGTTGGATTAAAACCGAGCCGGGGGCGCATATCACTGGGTCCAAATACCGGGGAAGGATTAAATGGTCTTGGCATTGAACATGTGCTAACCCGAAGCCTGCGGGACAGTGCAGCCATTCTGGATGCAACAGAAGGGCCAATGCCGGGCGATCCCTATTCCATTATCCAGCCGCACCGTTCCTACCTGTCGGAATTAAATCAAACCTGTGAACCCCTTAAAGTCGGCTTTACCAGCATGGCATGGTCAGGTGATCATGTGGATGCTGAAATTGCTGAGAAAACAAAAAAAATAGCCCTTCTCTGTGCGGATATGGGACATTATGTGGAAGAAGCCAGCCCCAGAATCGATTATGGTAGCTTCCGTGAAGCTACAATTGCATTCTGGTGTTCTAATGTGGCGCTCTGGATTAATCAAATTTCAGAAGTGATGGGTCGCCCGGTAAATTTGGCTACATTGGAAACCACTACATTAGCCTGTCACCAATATGGTCGTGAAATGAAGGCCACCGACATGGTTGCCGCATTTTCTGTGATGAATATGGTTAGCCGTGAAGTGGCTGGTTTTTTTGAGAAATATGATGTATTAATAACGCCAACAACCGCGTTATTGCCACAAAAAATTGGTACTTATAATTCCAATGATACAACATTGGACGCCCACGGCTGGTTTGATCATATTTTCTCTTTTGCGCCCTTTACGGCACTATTTAATATGACTGGGCAACCCGCAATCTCGTTACCGCTCAGCTTATCTGCAACGGGTCTGCCCATTGGCACACAATTCATCGGGGCTTCAGGGTGTGAAGATATGCTTTTCAGGCTGTCATCACAATTAGAGCAGGCAGTTCCATGGGCAGACCGGCATCCAGAGGTCAGTCTTTGGAATGAAAAATATAGTGGGAGTTAACATGAGACGAAAAACCGGCTTTGTCTGGCAAGAAATTTATATGTGGCACGATACCGGCACCCATGCGGGTGTTTTGCCCCCCGGCG
This sequence comes from Emcibacter sp., assembly GCA_021774875.1. Classification (GTDB taxonomy): domain Bacteria; phylum Pseudomonadota; class Alphaproteobacteria; order Sphingomonadales; family Emcibacteraceae; genus Paremcibacter. The sequence continues at coordinate 7,887 of JAJFIP010000286.1, read as the reverse complement.
TGCCTATCCAGCCCGGCACCCATGCTGAAAACCCTGAAACCAAACGGCGGTTCAAAAATCTTCTGGAAATCAGTGGCTTATATCAGCAATTGCACCACATAGAAGCCTACCATGCCAGTGAAGAAGATATACTTCGGGTTCATACACAGGACTATTTAAATCAGATTAAGGCCATGAGCGATGAAACTGGCGGGGATGCTGGCATGCTCACTCCTTTTGGCAAGGGTGGCTTTGAGATTGCAACACTTGCCGCTGGCGGCGTCATGGCGGCAGTGGATGCAGTGCTGGACGGCAAGATTGATAATGCCTATGCCTTGGTTCGACCTCCCGGACATCATGCAGAACCGGATATGGGCAAGGGATTTTGCCTGTTTTCCAATGCCGCCATTGCAGCAAAATATGCTCAGGCCAAACGAGGGATAGAGAAAATTGCTTTCGTGGACTGGGACGTTCATCATGGAAACGGGGCAGAAAAAATATTCTGGAACGATCCCACCGTATTGACCATATCAATTCATCAGGACCGCTGCTTTCCACCGGATAGTGGCGACCTTTGTGACAATGGCGAGGGTGCTGGCGCTGGCTATAACATAAATATCCCCCTGCCCCCTGGCAGCGGCGTTGATGCCTATGAAGCGGTCTATGACCGGGTGGTCATCCCTGCACTTCATAAATTCAAGCCTGACCTGATCATAATACCTTCCGGCTTTGATGCTGGAGCCCATGATCCTCTGGGCCGCATGATGATGCATAGTGAAGGCTATCGCAGCCTGACCAGAAAAATGCTGGCAGTTGCGGATGAGATATGTTCAGGCCGCATCGTATTGTGCCATGAGGGTGGTTATAACGATGCCACAGTGCCTTTCTTTGGCTTGGCTGTCATGGAAACATTGTCGAGCATCAAAACTGAAACCGAAGATCCCTTCATGGCATTATTTGAAGGCTTGGCCGGACAGGAACTTCAACCCCATCAGGATCAACTGATTAAGGAGGCTGAAAAACTGCTTAACAATTTACCTGAATAATTTCAGGAGCATAACAATAATAATATTTTCACCCGCCCGTTGGCGGACAAGAAAAAATCATGACCCGAAAATAGGGCAACAATCGAGAAAGGAAATGGAACTATGAAAACACGACAACAAAAACAATATTCAGGACGCAATATATTATTGCTTTCAACTGCATTATCTGTAGGAACACTCATGCCGACGGCGGCTGTATCCGCTGAGAAAATATTAGAAGAAATTACCGTGACAGCACAGAAACGCGAGCAAGGCGTTAATGATGTCGGCTTCACGGTCAATGCATTCTCAGGAGAATTAATGAAAGAGCGTGGTATCTCCACATCGGAGGATATTGCCCAGATAACGCCGGGACTGACGGTTAATGACACCGCTTCAACCGGCGTACCACTCTATACAATTCGCGGCATTGGCTTTCAGGATTATTCCACCGGTGCATCGTCCACAGTTGGTCTTTATTTTGATGAAATTTCAATGCCCTATACCGTGATGAGCCGGGGGCTGGTTTTTGATCTGGAGCGGGTTGAAGTACTGAAAGGCCCTCAGGGTGACCTCTATGGTCGCAACACCACTGGCGGCCAAATTAATTTTATCGGCAAGACGCCAACTAATGAAGCAGGAGCCGGAATAACAGTTGGTTTCAGCAGTTTTGAAACCCTGGATATTGAGGGCTATATCAACGGGCCAATAACTGAGGGCATTAATGCCCGCCTCGCCTTTAAAACCACCCAGTCGGGCAAAGGCTGGCAGAAAAGCCTGACCCGTGATGATACTCTGGGCAAGAAAAACGTATACTCCCTGCGCGCGATGTTTGACATTGAGTTGAGCGAAACTGCCAAAGTGTTGATAAATGCTCACTACAGCAACGATCAATCTGAAAACAAAGCCAGTACGGCATATGATGGCCGCCTGATCGGTCTTGATGAGTTTAATTTACCCTACCGACAATTATTCCCATTTGTTGTCAGCGGGGAAGCACCACCGTGGTATTCAACGGGCGATAACCGGGCTGCTGACTGGACCAATAGTTATACTGACCCTAATGGCAATGTCTTTGATCTTCGTCCAAAGCGCGACAATCAGATAAAAGGTGTCTCAATCAAATTTGAGTGGGATATATCAGACGACATCACCCTGACTTCAATAACCGGTTATGATAAATTTGATCGTGCCGAGGCCAATGACTGGGACGGCACGTTTGCCAATGATTCCAGCAATATCAACACCACTGATCTGGAGGTTTTCTCCTCTGAGCTTCGCCTTGATGGTGAGACTGAAAATATGTCGTGGATTGCCGGGGCCTATTATTCTGATGACCAGATGGATGAATTCTATAATTATTTCATGTCAGATTCAATCTTTGGCAATGGCTCTATTCCATTCAATGCCCTTCCCTTTGTGCTGTCCCCGATATTGCAACTGCATACCAAATATAATCAACAGACGGATTCACAGGCTGTTTTCGGCCATGTAGAGTATAATTTTACTGAAGCATTGCGGATAACTGTTGGTGCCCGTTATACCCACGAGGACCGCACCTGGTCTGGATGTACATTTGATGCAGAGGAAGGCACTCTTTCAGGTTTCCTGAATACTCTTTTTGGATCTACTCTAGCCCCGGGAGATTGTGGCACTATTGATGATGACCCCACATCACCGGGTTTCATTTTTCCTCTACTTGGCACGCCAAACGTTAATGATGCCTTCCACGTCTTTACCAGAAGCATAGAAACCAACAGAGCGATGTTTAAAGTTGGTTTGGACTATGCCATCAATGATGATTTTCTGGTTTATGCAACCATCTCAAATGGGTTCAAATCAGGTGGCTTTAACGGGGCAAATTCCAACACCACATTACAGCTCGAACCATATAAAGCAGAACGGATTACCTCTTATGAAGCCGGTTTGAAATCAACCCTGCTGGAAGGTTCCATGCAGTTAAATGCGTCGGCTTTTTATTATGATTACAAGGACAAGCAGGAACAGAACATCGCCGTTGCCTTTGTCGGTAATATCAGTGGTATCACCAATGTGCCCAAGTCCGAAATTTATGGCGCAGAGCTTGAAATGCAGTGGGTTCCTGCTGAGGGCTGGTATGTTAATTTTGGCGCGTCATATCTTAAATCAAAGATCATTGAATGGTTTGCCACATCGCCTACCAGCGCCTGGCCAGTAGTAGAAACAGTTGATGTCTCTGGCATGGAACTGGCCATGACGCCCAGATGGCAGTTGAATGGCGGTATTGAATATGAATGGGATATCTCCAGCAATCTTGTGATGAAAATTGGTGGCGATGCCAATTTCAAGGATAGTACCACGGGCGGAATTCAGCCTGAGGGCGCAACCGAAGCTTATGTTGTGGTGAATGTCAGGGCGACATTATCCAACCCGGATGCCAACTGGTCTCTTATGGTCTGGAGCAAAAATGTGTTTGATGAATATTATTATCCATCAGCCTTTACAGGAGGTAATGGCCCATTTGTCCGCAGCGTTGGTATGCCACGGACCGTTGGTGTTTCGCTTTCCTACGACTTCTAAGACCTTAAAAATATGGGTCATACTGTCTGGTATGACCCATTCATTAGTGGAATGAAATTATGATCCGAATATTTTTCGTTATTGCATTGTCTATTTTTTTGACCTGCACAAGGGCATGGACCCATACCAATCTGCCATTGGGAAATACCAGCCATGACTGGCAGCCAGACCCCGCGATCAAGTCCGTAACCTCGCTTAATTTTGACTTTCATGCGGGCGCTAATTTTGTCAGTTGGAGCCAAACAGCTCGTGTTGAGGTTAGAGAAGGCAAAAAATGTATTATCGGGGCCTATATCCTGTTTGATATTGATGAAGAATTTGCCTTTGATACCGATGAAGTTATTTATCTCGATTTAACCTTTTACCGCCCGGAAACGGACGGTTACATTCTGTCTTACGATCAGGCAGTCAAACCCACTGCCATGCAAGTCCGCTTTGAAGAAAATACCAGCGGAAGCAAGTGGCATAAGGAAACCGTGCGCCTTGAACGGGCACGATTTGCCAACCGGAAATATTATGGCAATGACCTCGCCATCGGGGGAATTGGCAGCCAGCTCACCCATCCCGAAGGCCGGGGTGAAGCCGTATTATGTGATATAAAAATCACCCGCAAGGCAAAAGCCCCTTCCCGATCATCTTCTCAGGGCAGTTTTACCCTGAACATAACTGATGATACCGGCAAACCAACGGCGGCCCGGGTTGGTCTCTACCGCGCAGACGGTTGGGCACCAATAGCGGGGAAAGATGCCATCCCCGTTGAACGCTATACGGAATATACCCGTGAATTACCTATGGTATCTGTGCCAAAGGGATGGTCTGAGAATGGCAGATATATTTTCTTCGTTGATGGAAAATATAACAGCACTATTCCCACAGGTGATTATCAGCTTTTTGTCATGAAGGGGCCGGAATTTCAAATTCACAAGTCAAATATCAAGATAAAAGCGGGTGATACCCAGTCAATCACAGTCAATCTGAAACGGTTTGATAATTTGCAGGCTCAGGGCTGGCTTTCCGGTGATGATCATATTCATATCAGCCGCACTTCAGACAAGAAAAATGACACTATTCTAGGATTTATGAAGGCAGAGGATATTCAGGTGGCAAATCTTCTGCAGGCTGCAAATATCCATGAAATCTACTTTAGACAGTATAATTTCGGCGATGGTGGCACCTATAGCGAGGATGGATATTCTCTGGTTTCTGGTCAGGAATCACCCAGAACATCCCACCGGGGCCATACCATCGGGCTTAATGTAAAAAAATTTCACAAGCAGAAAAAAGAGTATTTCATTTATGATGATAGTGCTGATCTTATTCACAAGGACGGTGGTTTGTGGGGTTATGCTCATGTGGCCATTGATGCTTTTAATATCTATAATGGATTAGCATTGGACGTTGCCAGAGGAAAAGTGGATTTTCTGGAAATGGCCCAATATGGCACCTTGAATACCAGCTATCTGTATGATTTTCTCAATATGGGATTCAAACTTGCCCCCAGTGCCGGATCTGATTATCCCTATATAGATTTTCCCGGTGCTGAGCGGCTATATACACAGGTGACGGGGCCACTGACAGCTAAATCATGGTTTGCCGCCCTGAAATCTGGGCGTACCTTTATCACCAACTGGATGTCCATTGATTTCTCGGTTAATGGTGACAAACGTGCGGTTGAGTATAATATCAAGTCTGGCGATGCCGTTTCCATCGAGGCTTTGGTCAAGGTTAACCCTGACTTCGATCATATGGACCGTATAGAACTGGTCGCCCACGGCGATGTCATCCATACGGTATATGCTGGCAAGGATTTATCAAAACTTTCCCTCAGTCATTCTTTCACCCCAAAAACATCCATGTGGCTTGCTATCCGAGGCTTTGGCAAGGGGGGCGCATTGCTGCATACGACAACAATTTACATCTATGTTGATGGTAATAACGATTTCTCAAATCATCAGCAAGCCGCCCTGCTCGCACAAAAGAATATTGATATACTTATGAGGTTTCGTAATTCCACACCAAGTCTGGATGTGGAATTTGAACGTTTTGCGGTCGAAGATCTGATCCAGCCAAACTGGGAATTGTCAAAAGGGCGGCTTGGCAAGGCAATCGATGAAGCAATAGCTGTTTATAAAAAGATCATAGCCGACAACAATTAGTTATCTCGGTTCAGTCAGCACATAGGATGATTTAATATCCTTGTTGATGTCTTCTGTTTTATAGAGCACCGGACGCCATTGCTTTTTAGCATATAGTTTCATCTGATCAGTATAATACTCAGAAGTAGGATCACCTGACTGTCCGTAAGTCATGATTGCTTCAGCCACTGGACCATTGTCGGTAAAACTTAAGCTCAATATATAACTGGCCCCGCCCATGATCGAATAGCCTATATCAGTCAGGCCATTACTGCCTTCAACCTTTTTTCCCCTAGTTTGTTCGGCTATTGTATCATAGATCCAGCCGCCAACAATATTGGCGGTTCCCTCAGCATTATTGCCACCATGGATAGCTATTTTCTCTCCGCCCCGGTAAGCAAATTGTGTCTCAGCCAAACTAATATCCAGGGCAAGACCTTCACGATTCAGAACCTGAACCACCTGTCCGAGTTTTTTAAGGGCCAGTTCCTTATCTCCCAAATCGAGGGGTGTATTGACCGGATCCTCAGGATCGAAAGCCACTGCGAATAAGACCCCGGCATTCATCAGTTCAGGAAATGTATATTGCATGATCCATTCCCGAAACAGAACCGCACCTTTGCTGTCAAGATCAAGGCGTTTATTATATGCTGCCAATGCTGTGCAGGCTTTTTTAAGATCAACCAGTTCTTCATCAATTTTTACTGATCCTTGCGCCACGCAGGCCACCACCAGATCATCCAGTAGCAGTTCTGCCGTCATGCTACGGTTACTGAAGAGAGTATTCTGCATTTCCTGAAGCGAAAATTTACCATCCTCACCGGCAGGACCATCCGGGCTTTTGTCACTTAACATTATATCATTCATCCGGGTTCGCGGGCTACGGGCTGCGGCTTCCGACCCAAACATGGGGGAATATCCCACAAGCGGTTCCGATGAATTTGTCAGCCAATAGCTGTCATTGGCGTTAAAGATGTAATCAGTCCGATCCTGTTTTGGCTGTTCTGAGTATGGTACTACTCCGGGCATACGAGCATCTGGGTGAGCTTGCCATTCAAAACGGCTGTCGCTGCCATCAAGTAATATACTGCCACCCATCTGCTGATAAAATGCTTTTGTCATTGGGTCGCTTTCGACCCTTTCCCGCCACAGCGCTATGGCTTCATCGCTCAGCCGGCCAACGTTGGTTCCGTCTATATAAACAGCCCGACCATCTATGCTGGTTGCCATAGTGTTAATCCACGGCATAGCATTCCATTTGCGGTGGGCTTCCTTAAAAGCATCCATATCCTTGGCCTGTCCCATGTCTTTCCATTGGGCAAATAACCCCTGATTTGGGAAATTAGCATCGCGAATGGTTATGGCTATCTTGTCTGACCACTGGGCATTGGGCAGGCTGACTATGGGGCCATAATGGCTGAACCAGACAGTATGTTCTTTGATAAATTCCACACCATCTTCGCCCTTGACCGGAACTTTTACTATCTTTGCCGTCATTTTTCGCGGCGCACCATCATAATAGTAGCTGGTCGCATCCCCCGGCACCAGATCAAGCTTGTAAAATGTAATGCGTTTACTGGCCGAAACTGTCGGGGTCCACCCTACATTCTCAATAAAACCCAGAGCAATTCCCGGAAATCCAAACAGGGAAGAACCGTATAACTTCAACTCGCCCTGAATTATCAGGTGTTTTTCCCAGAAACGGTTATGGCCCGTCCAGTAATAATGTGGATTACCCAACAACATCCCCCGGCCATTTTCCGTTCTGTCACTGCCAATGGCCCAGCCGTTGGATCCCCGCTGGCGCGGAGCCAGAGCTGCCATCGCTTCTGCATATAATTGTTCACTCACCTTTAATGATGATGTTGTTTCCTCTTTTGTCTGATCCTTTAAGGGTGGTGCAGCAGGCACAATAAATGCTGCCATATGTTGGGCTGATGGAGCAAACATCTGGAATCTGGCGAATAAATCTTCTGGTGAAATTTCTTTGACCCACGCGCCCCCTTTGCACCATGAGGTAATATTATCCCGCCCCACATCACGGATATATTTGTTATATCCCGCTGCATAGCCGATGAACCAGTCCCTGATTTCTTCACTTTGCTGCGTAAACTCGACTTTGGCCCGGGCGGCAATTTCCAGTGATTTGATCGCAATATCACCTATGAGATATTTATCATTCTCGCCAA
>JAJFIP010000285.1 GCA_021774875.1 Emcibacter sp. | reverse complement strand
ATCGAATGGAGCGTTTCTTCTATCGATTTATTCAAGTCACAATTTGAATTATTACCATTAGTACTATCTTTCTCGGCTTTACTTTCTGAATCTGATAATAAATTGTCTAATTTGAGACATTCCACTTTCATCAATGTAAATTCCTTTTTACCAATTTATTCAATCGTACTCATGATTTGCTGCAATGCTTCAAATGCAAGAAGCCCACATTTTATTCTGCGTGGAGACAAGGGGATCCGGATGGACTTGAGCATCATATTCACATCAAAACTCTTTAGTTCCGTGAGTAACTTTCCTTCTATTGTTTCACACAAAATTGACGCCGCCGATTGACTAATAACACAACCTTGCGAAACAACTCTTGCCTGTCCAATTCGGTTATCCACGATATTTAAATCAAGAGTGACACTATCTCCGCAAGTACGATTCAAAAGATGTTGACTGACCGTTGGTGATTCCAGCCGTCCTCGATATTTTGTTGATTCGAAATGCTCTCTGAGAAAGTCTTCGTTTTCCTCATCTGAATATTGTTTTTCCATGGCACTCTCTGATTCATTGAAAATTAAAACAACCATACAAATTTAAGATTCATCTAATTCTCTTGAGAAACTGATTTGCCTTCCGGTGTCCTTCTGCTGAAGCAGTAGGGTAAATTGTCGATGTGTCACCAATATGCTGTGCCAGACTTGGTGAATGGACAAAGTATGGTAATTGATTTCGCTCACACCAAAGTCCCACGACGGCATCAATATGCTTCAAGCCATCCGCGGGGCCAAAACCACGGTGATTCAAAACAGCAGAATCACTTAACAGTGATCGAGCCGATGGATTTGAAAAGATATAGGCTAAAGCACCCCAACTCCTCCAGCCTCTATCTTCTCGAATAAACTCTGGTGTTGTCTTTTGCTGATAATGACTGGGACAATAGATCGAAACAACACCTACTTCTGGAGCAGGCCATAGTTTGTATTCAAGGTATTCACGTGTGTTTTCAGAGAAAAGGACATCATCCTGGCATAACAAATATGCTTCTGCTTTCGGATCTCGCAGTACCATTTCTGTCAATGAAAGATACCAATTGGGAAACGCACCTAATCTCTCATTGCGTTGCACAAGCATTAGATCTTTGAATTCTTCCGAAATCTCAATACCAGGTTCTGCGAATACTTGCAGTTGTTCCCATCCCGCCTTTTTGATGCTGGCGATTGTCTGACACAACGTTGGCTGTTTGCGAGGAGCCGTTGTGATGCCGACTGACCAGTTTGAAATATTTCGAAATTTACAAGCATCCATGCCATATTACCTTATTAAACGATCAACATCTAAAGGAACGGAGTGTCTATTTAAGTAATACGAGTCCACCATACATGTCCCGTAGGAGTGCTTTGAACGTCATTAAATTTTTCATGAACAGCAACTTTTACCGAGTCCCATCCATAATCGTCACCGGCAATGATTCCTCCTGGTTTGACCTTTTGCAGCCAGACGCCAATATCGCATAAAACTGCTTGTGATTCGTGACAGGCATCAACAAACACAAAATCCAAACTTGCATTATCAAATAAATTCACCGCATATTGTGAATCACCGGGAATCAGTTTGACGCGAACAGAAGGAAAACGAGCTAACGTCTTCAAGTAGCGAGACCGTGATGGAAGTTGGTGGCCGTCCATGGTCCCATCTAGATTTCCCATGAACGATTCAACGGAATAAAAATCCATATCACGATTAGCAAAGCGTACACCCAGAGCCATGATGGAGCCCCCCTCGTAACTACCGACTTCTGCGTATCGTTTAATTCCAGGGTTGTTTTTCACCAGCTCAATCACTTCAGACATACTACCTCCCCCCAGACTTAGCATGCGATGGACGCCGTTCACAATGCGATCCAGGATGGGCTCTTCCAACTCTTCCCAGAGAATCCGTGCTTCTGGATACAACTGAATTATTTGTGGCAGAAAGTCTATTAAATCTTGTACTAAATGATGGCTTACTTCGGGAAGATATTGAAACGGATCCATTTTCCAATGGCTGCACTTTCCAAACCAAAACATCGTCAGGAACCACACATAGGGATAGGTTTGTAATGCATGGTCATTTACAATTTTCTCACGATGACTCTTTGACCAATATTTTTCTGCCCCTCCACAATGAAAGGATCTTTGAGGCGTATTTTCCAGCGAACAATTGATAAATTGATTGCCCATGAAGCTGATAATGGAATTCCAATAAACCCAATGTTGACTCCACAGATGATTGGGTAAGAGTTCAATGTCCTGAGTACGTCCTTCAGCAAAAAGGATCGCGTTGAGGACTCCCTGGTCTCCATGACCAGGATGAGATCCCTGACCATTAAACTCAGCGGCATTACAACATTCACTCCACTTCTTCAGAATCCGTTGATTTTCATCAGTCACCGCACAGAAAAATAGAGACGTGCTCATGTACTTCGGATTGTGTACCGGTGCATCAATTCCATAGACCTGATATTTAGTGCCATAATCAGTGCCGGTTCCATCTGCGCCTCCCAGGAAACCACCGCTCTGATGACAACGCTCGATGACATCGTCGACATTACTGCACAAGAGACAGTCCGAGTCAATTCCGATAACGACGTCATACCCTTCACAAAGGTCCTCGCAAGCGTAAGCCTTTAATTCCCAGGCATTAATAAATCGAGATTTCTTTTCCAGTTCTCGGGAGCTA
>JAJFIP010000284.1 GCA_021774875.1 Emcibacter sp. | reverse complement strand
GGGTTTCTGCCCCGCATTGACCACATCTGTCACATCGCCTGTTACAGCATCAATAAACTCATAGATACGCAGGAAAATAGTATCGCGACTAACGGGAGAAACGATTTCCAATACGTCGCCGGCTTCAATACGGTTTTTCACTTCAATAATAAAAGCATCTTTTTCCACAGATTGAATAAGTCCGGCAAATTCCCATTCGGCCATGGTTGAAGTATTTTCATAATTATGAGCGTGGTTTGTCAGTCGCCCTTCATGGAAGGCCAATGAATAGCCTCTGTTTTGCACGGTTTCCAGTTCCGCCATGTATTTATCCGGTGACCAGCTTTCAGGGTCTGCATACCAGTCATCAATGGCCATACGGTACGCACGGGCCACCAAAGCCACATAATACTGGCTTTTATTGCGACCTTCCACTTTCAGGCTATCAACGCCGAGCCGCAAATAATCATCCAGTTTCGGCATCAGGCACAGGTCTTTGGCATTGAGGATATAGGAACCGCGCTCATCTTCCTCTATGGGCATCAACTCGCCTTCCCGCACCCCTTCTTCCAGCAGAAATTCAAACATATCCCGCGTATGTTCGTTAAGCTCAATTTCTTTTATTGTGCCGTCCTTCAAGCGCATATGAACCTTGTAATTCCAGCGGCAACTATTGGCGCAGTTACCCTGATTTGCCCCACGCTCGGACATGTAATTGCTGAGCAGACATCGCCCGCTATAGGTCATGCACATGGCTCCGTGGACAAAGGCTTCCAGCTTAATATCAGGGCATTTTTCACGGATTTCGGCGAGCTCTGGAAAAGAAACCTCACGCGCAAGTACCACAAGCGAGGCCCCCCGCTCCTGCCAGAAGTTCACACTCAGCCAGCTACAGACATTAGCCTGTGTTGAGATATGCAGTTCAAGGTCAGGTGCCATTTCCCTGACATATTGGAACACTCCGGGATCGGCTATGATAACACCATCTGGCTGTACTTTTCTGACTGTTTCCACATATTGTTCAAGCTTGGGAATATCTTTATTATGGGAAAAAAGATTAAGGGTCAAATACACCCGTTTGCCATATTGATGGGCAAATTCCACGCCTTTGACAACATCTTCAAGGGTAAATGCTGACTTTGTGCGTAGCGATAAATCCGGCGTGCCCAGATAAATGGCATCGGCACCGTAAAGCACCGCCATCTTCAGTTTTTGCAAATCACCGGCTGGCATTAATAATTCTGAACGTTCTGGTCTGGTAACCATGACTTATCTCTATATCAACTTAAAAAATCCAGTAGCATACGCCGTGCCTGTGGAATCTTCCTATTATGAGGGTAGAGAACGTGGCGTTCCAGAAAAAATTCACTTAAATGCAACCCATCGCGCACATCTTCCACAGATATTTCACCGCCACCCAGTAAAAATGATGGCAAGGCTAATAGTTTATCGTGATAGGGCTGCCCGGCCTGACGGCTGACTGCCCGGCCTGATTTTGGTGAAACATAGATCAGATTATCTGTTTCCCCCGTTGCAGCACAGCAGCTCAGGTCAAGACCAAAACCCAGTTCAGACAACAGTCCCATTTCCCAGCGCACCAGCAAAGCACCCCAGTTTTCAGGCTGGTGATCAACTTGCTCCAGTGTATCCAGCAACACCTGAAGCCCTTCAAATAAAGCCCGATGCGGTTCTTTTTCGGCCAGGCATGTGGATAATATGGCGCAGACACTGTTCAGAACCCCCAGTTTTGACGGATAATCCAGAAAGGCTGCTGAACGGGCATTGCTCAATTCCACTTTATAGGTACCCAGCTGGCTTTCCAGACGTCCCCGCCAGTTAAGTATTACCTCATTCCCGGGTTGTAGAGCGCCCCGCTGCCGCCTGCCCATCCCGCCCTTGACCAGCCCCGCATGGCGCCCATGCTCTGGCGTCAGGACATCAATAACTGCATCAAACTCACCGTATTTCCGAAGCGAAATTATTATACCCTGATCATGAAATTCCATATAAATATGGCCTTGTATGATTAATCGTGTTTAAGGCTTCAATCCTACAGAATATGAAAGCACAAATTTCATAAATTTTGAGATCTCGATCATATCCTTGCCAATATAACGAATTGTATGTGAATCTATACGTTCTATTGTTGATAAATAGGCCAATAATTCCGGCGGCTGATAATTCTTGAAACTCACCTCCAACGTGATCGGACCTTCCATTTTATAGGGGGTTATCGTATTAATTTTGCTTAAAGCCTTTATAGACTTATCCCTAATCAGGGCATAAGCGGCATCTGGCAATAATGTTCTGGCTGAATGAAAGCCATAAGCCCATTTTACAATGGCCGTTTCAATGTCGCCCAGCAGTGCCGATGCTTCCTTTGCTATGGCATCATCGCCGGTTATTAAAAGTACAGGCACATCAAAATGGCCGGCAATTGCCGCATTAAAGCTTGCCTCGGACATAGCCACCCCATTCAACTTTAAAGATGTCAAGCTTGCACTCGACATGGTATGGGCTCTGACACCATTCATATTAGACGTGCTGGCATGATAGCCAATAAAGAAAATACCATCATAGGAAGCATCAATGCCTTCCATCATTGAAAGTGGCCGGGGCCAGGAACGCACCAGCTGTACATTTGGATTAAGGTCTTCGATCAATAGACCCTGCCCATTTCCATGGGAATCGCTGACTAATATTTCTGTTGCGCCTGCTTCAAAAGCGGCCTCGATAGCAGCATTGACTTCATTGGTGTAAATTTTACGAAACCGCTCATATTCAAAGCCATTTGGACCTAATTGCTGATCAGTTACAACACCGACCAGCCCTTCCATATCAGCTGATATATATATTTTTAACTTTTCTTTAGCCTGAACTGCTGCTGTACATACAAATAACAGGAAGCCCTATATGACCATCAATTTAATTTTCATAATAATATCCTCCAAAATAATATAGTCTCACCTATTTTAAGGCGTAGTTTCAACGTTTGTCACTTCGATTTCAGACAAATAAACCCGCACCTTTCCCCAGCCAATAGGAAATTCGCTATAGACCGGAACCAGATTGTCCAATTCTTCGGGTTTAGCATACCAGATTTGCAAGGGCACGGGCTCCATTGTATCGGTATTTTTTTTCTTTCTTGATTTTTTCTTCTTTTTGATCCGCTCAAATCCGCCATCAACGATCGTATCCTTAAATTCACAGACAAGGGTTTCCCCGTTATAGATGGACCGCTTGCTTTTCAGGAGTTTGTTTTCTGTGCATTGGTAAGCAATGTCCAATAGGAAGAAACCACCAAAGACATTTTGGTGTTTTACTTCCGTTCCGATTTTCATGGCCTCTTCATCCAGAGTCAATCCCAGATAAAAACTGACCATATCCGGGCCATATTTTAACTCATCCCTGATGGGGATATATTTAACGTCTTCCTTGAATTTAAACTCGTAATCATGGGAGCGTATCTTGCCATCCTGTTCCTGAAATATTGTCCGGTTTTTGAAGCTATACCGGCTCCAGCTACCCTGATTCTCAAATACGAGTGGTTTAAGACTGCCATCAGGGGCAAATTTTCCTGACGCTGAAACCGTATTCTTCATATTACTGAATATGGCGGCCAACCCGGTAACCTTATAGGATATTTCCACCTGATAATCTGTAGCGTCCATATGGCCAGTCGAATATACTTTTGATATGACAAAACCGCCCCAATAGGCCTTATAGATTAGCTTAATTTCTTGTGAAGGCCGTTTAGCCTGTGCCTGACTCAGACTCGCAGTAAGAAGTAACATAATGATAGAAAAAAGGACTTTATTCATCACTAATCCATCGCTTCAAGTCGGCTGATCCCTTCCTTGATTTTAGCAGCTTTTTGCTCTGCCAGTTCAAGGTTTTTGCGATTATCCTCCACCACATTCTTTGGCGCTTTTGCCATGAATTTTTCATTGTTCAGGCGGCCTGAAATGCCAGCAATTTCTTTGGAAAGTTTGTCCAAATTTTTCCCTAACCTAGCTTTTTCCGCTGTAATATCAATAACATCAGCAAGGGGCATATAATATATTGCCTCTCCCACTGTTACCTGAATAGCACCTTTTGGGGCATCGCCGTCATGGCTGGTGATATTTTTAATTCGGGCCAGACGCCTGATCACATCACCCTGAACTTCTAGGACTTGTTCGGTATCAGAAGATGCCCCCTGCACCAACAAATCAAGTTTTGCCCCTGCCGGAACATTCATTTCAGCACGGGCGGTGCGAATATCTGAAATCAGTTGAATAACCCAATTCAATTCCTGTGATGCCAATACATCTATCAAGGTTGCATCCTGCGTGGGCCAAGGTGCTATGATAAGATCTGTTTCCCGATCATCACGCAGGCTTCCCCAGATTTCCTCGGTAATGAAGGGCATAAAAGGATGCAGACTTTTCAGAATCTGATCCATGACCCATGCGGCTGTGTTGCGAGTTTCGGCTTTAGCTTGCTCGTCTTGTCCGAAAAACTGTGGTTTGATCAATTCCACATACCAGTCGCAGAAGGTTCCCCAAGTGAAGTGATAAATAGCCGCCGTGGCCTCGTTATAGTGAAAATTTTCCAGTGCGCGGGTCACTTCTGCTGTCGCCTTGACCATCTCACCAATGATCCATTTGTTCACAGCTAGGCTGACATTTGCCGGATTAAATTCAACATCAATATTATCAAAGCAGCCGTTCATGTCACAGAAACGGGCCGCGTTCCACAGTTTAGTACCAAAGTTGCGGTAGCCTTCTACCCGCTTTTCGGACATTTTGATGTCCCTGCCCTGTGCTTCCATAGAGGCCAAGGTAAAGCGCAACGCATCGGCACCGAATTTATTCACTAAATCCAGCGGATCAATAACATTGCCCTTGGATTTTGACATTTTTGCCCCATGTTCGTCCCGGACCAGTGCATGGACATAGACGGTATGAAAGGGAATTTCTCCCATAAAATGTATGCCATCCATCATCATCCGTGCCACCCAGAAGAAAATAATATCAAAGCCGGTAACCAGAACATCGCCGCCGTAGTGTTTACCAAGTTCAGGCGTCTTGTCAGGCCAGCCAAGGGTGCCAAATGGCCAGAGGGCAGATGAAAACCATGTATCCAGCACATCCGGGTCACGGGTAAGCTGTTTTTCTTCGCCGTAATGGGATAAGGCTTCGGCGACAGCTTCTGTTTCTGTCATACAGACAAAAATTTTACCGTCCGGGCCATACCAGGCCGGAATCTGATGTCCCCACCACAGTTGTCGTGAAATACACCAGGGCTCAATATTACGCATCCAGTCGTAATATGTCTTTTCCCAGTTTTTCGGAACAAGCTTTGTGGTGCCAGTTTCCACAGCTTCCAAAGCGGGTTTAGCCAATACCTCTGCATTAACATACCATTGGTCAGTTAGCCACGGTTCAATCACTACACCGGACCGGTCACCGTAAGGCACCGTATGGACGGTATCTTCTATCTTTTCCAATAACCCTTGAGCATCCATATCAGCAACAACCATTTTGCGAACGTGAAAGCGATCAATACCCCGGTATTTTTCCGGCACATTGTCATTGGTATGGGCCTGATCATCAAATATGTTGATTTCTTCTAGGCTATGACGTTTACCAACCATATTATCGTCAAAATCATGGGCCGGGGTGATCTTCACCGCCCCCGATCCCTTCTCAGGGTCGGCATGTTCATCAGCAACCACAATCAGCTTACGCCCGACTAACGGCAGGGTCAGGGTTTTGCCTATTAAATCTTGATAACGCTCATCTTCGGGATGCACGGCCACTGCCACATCGCCAAGCATGGTTTCGGGGCGTGTTGTCGCAACGGTCAGGAAACGGTCTTCTTCACCGTCCACAGGGTATTTAAAGTGCCAATAATGACCATTGACTTCTTTTTGTTCCACTTCAAGGTCAGAAATGGCGGTTTTCAGTTTGGGATCCCAATTGACCAGACGCTTGGCTTTGTAAATCAGATCCTGTTTATACAGCTCGACAAATACCTTGAGCACCCCATTTGCAAAGCCTTCATCCATGGTGAATCTTTGGCGGCTCCAGTCACAGGACTGACCAAGACGGCGCATCTGATTAAAAATGATACCACCGGACTCTTCTTTCCACTCCCAAACCCGCTCGATAAATTTATCCCTGCCCAGATCATGACGGGATATACCTTCCTTATCCAGTTGACGCTCGACTACCATCTGGGTCGCTATTCCCGCATGGTCCATACCGGGCTGCCACAATACATCCTTGCCCCGCATACGCTCAAACCGGATCAGAATATCCTGTAGCGTATGGTTCAGGGCATGCCCCATATGAAGGCTTCCGGTCACATTGGGCGGGGGCAGTACAATTGTGAAGGGGTCACCATCTGCCCGGCCGGGCTTAAAGGCCCCTTTGGCCTCCCAACTGTCATAAATCCGCATCTCGGCCTCATGGCAATCAAATGTTTTTCCCAGTTTTGTGGATGTTTCCTGATTTTCAGACATTAGGTAATCTTTTTAGGTTAGATAAAAATACAACTTTTAAAAAAAAAGAAGAGCCTGTGCAAGGCCCTTCATAATTAGCATCATACCAGGTTGTGAGTTCAAGGTTTTTTCGTTCTGGCCAACCGGGCTATTTCCTTGGCAACCATCCGTTCAACGACGGGAGGTAAATTCTTATCCAGCCAATCCTTGAGCATGGGCTTTAACATTTCCCGGACCAGATCTTCCAGTGTATTTCCGGCTCCCTGATAACCTGTAGTCAACAAATCTGACAGGACACCAAATTGGTCCATACTGAAATTTGATTGTTCTTCAGACATCAACATATCATCACCAGATGCGGGGTCCACATCGTCAATGGCCACATCAGTACCCATTTCAATTTCGGGCTCAGGATCAGGCTCTACCTCAGGTTCGGGCTCGGGCTCGGGTTCGGGCTCGGG
>JAJFIP010000283.1 GCA_021774875.1 Emcibacter sp. | reverse complement strand
CTGATCAAGGAAATTCATTTACCCGGTTCGAACCCACGCATGATCCAGATTGTCGGTGACCACATGTTCGTGCCGCACCTGGCAGACAACTGGCCGAAAGACCGGCAAAGCCGCGGCTATATTTCTGTGCTGGATCGCGATTATCAAATCGTGTCGAACATCGGCGGATCGGCTCCCCGTTATGTCGACGGTAAGCTACAACCCATGCAGCAACAAGGAGGCTTCTTCCGTCACCCACACGATCTGGTGGTTGCCTCAGACGGTGCGATCTATGTACCACAGTTCGCTTCAGGAAATACTTATCCGGTGAAGTTGGTACCTGAGACTTCGACGTGAGATCTCTCTGCGACTATAGTTAATAGGAAATAACACTC
Organism: Emcibacter sp.; assembly: GCA_021774875.1. Classification (GTDB taxonomy): domain Bacteria; phylum Pseudomonadota; class Alphaproteobacteria; order Sphingomonadales; family Emcibacteraceae; genus Paremcibacter. The sequence goes on along the minus strand of JAJFIP010000283.1, from coordinate 2,278 downwards.
CTGCATCACAACGATCAATAGAAAGTGCAACATGAAATTGATCACTTCCATTTGGATCACGTTACTCGCCTGTACTATGCTGCAAGTGGGCGCGGCGGCCGGAGCGGACAAAAGCCCCGGACATCCGCTTCTGATCGGCTATGGAGAAGGCTTGATGGAGCTGGATCAAGAGAAAAATATCGTCTGGCATTATCAGAATCCCGAAATCGAGCTCGTTTACGATGCCTGGAAATTAGCGAACGGAAACATTCTCTTTTCCCACCGTTTCGGTGTGCGTGAAGTCAATCCTGCCAAACAATCGGTCTGGGATTTCAAAGTTCCCCGGGAGAAAGGGAAACAGGAAATTAACTCCTGCCAACCTCTGAAGGGAGGCAAGGTGTTGATTCTCGACTGCGGCAATCAGAAATTGTTGGAGGTCAACCGCCAGAAACTGGTGACCTTATCGATTGATTTGCCCGATGGTGGCAAGAACCCACACAACCGCTATATGCAGGCTCGCAAAACGCCGCAAGGCACGTATCTGATTTCCTATCGTGATAAAAAGAACATCCTTGAGCTTAACGCGAAAGGTAAGGTCATCTGGCAATACGCGCTCAAGGAAAATGACCGTCCTTTCACGGCCATACGCTTAAAGAATGGCCGCACTCTGGTGCCATGCATCACGTCGAACCGCATCATTGAAATTTCACCTGATGGCAAAACTACATGGGAGCTGAACATCAAAGATGACCTAGGTTTTCAGATCCTGTATCCCGTCGGGGTTCACGTGCGCAAAAATGGGAACCTGGTCGTCATTAATTCCGACTATCACCACAAAAAAGGAATGAACAACGACGTGCAGGCCTTTGAAATCAACCGCCAAAAGAAAATACTCTGGACTTTAAACAAAGCGGATCTTGAGAAAAACGGCAAAGTCCCCGTCATCGAACGCGGTACAAAAATGCCCTCGCATCACCTGCTTAGTATTCAAGTCATCGGCGAGTCGTTTGAATTAAAGTAGTGGAGTTTTTCTTCTCCCTACATTCAGGTCGGCCAAGATTCGTTTTGTAAAACAACCCGATAGCCATCCGGGTCTTCAAATGTAACGCCAGTTTGGTCCCAATAAGGATTGAATGACTTGACTGGTTGATGGCCTTGAGACTTCATAAGACCTACTGCTTGCTTCCAATCTGATTCATCGGGAATGTAAAACACGAGCAGGTTATCCTCGGTCGGCGCTTTCCCAGCCTTGTGACCTGACTTGCGTGTGAACTCAAGGTGATAGCCGGCTCCCTGATGGCCCAGCATCACGCCATCGAATCCATTATGGTCCTTGAACTCGTAGAGAATCGTGAAGCCCAAGCCATACCGATAAAACTTAACAATCGCTGCGAGGTTATCGCTGGGACGCGCCACTCGCAGATGCCATTTGGCCCATTCCGGTTCTTGCATCGAGTTCGTATAACCTTTTTCTATCTGGTTAGAAAGGTGCGGGGTTTCCATCGTCCGGCTGGATGGCATTTTTGAGTGTTTGAGCTGGGGTTCCACTCGAGATTTTTTTGACGGCACCGTCCGCGAGCGTACAGAGAAACTCACCATTAGTAGACTGGCCCAGTGCGCTGGTCGGGTTGGTTGCATCTAAGGGAAGATCAATGGGTTGAGTCCACGGCACTGCTTTATTCGGACCCGCTTGGACAAAAAGAATGGTATTAGAGCTACCGTCCGTGAATTTCCGCAGGCGGGGGCCTTGGCCGCCTGTGAAGGGAGTGCCTTTACCGGAAAAAGTCATGATCGAAGTGTAACCCGGTTGACTGACGCCATCACACTCAAAAACAGCTGGCATCTTACTGAGCAAGGCTTTGTTCTGCGGGCTGTCCCAAGGTTCTTTCAGGTTGAATTGTTTGTAAAGTTCTGCCTGACCAAAAAAGGGAAGCATGTGAACGCGCCAACTTAACAGTGGTTTGCCATCGACTAGATGAGCGTCCGCGGGAGGAAAACGAGTGAATGAATCGTGGAAATTATGAAACGCCAATCCGATTTGCTTCATGTTTTCGACGGCTGATTTTTTCATTTTCGGTGCATCACCATTGACCACGGCATCAGCTTTGTCTGTGATGGCTTTAGCCAAACCTTCCCCAGGCTTGTCAGAAGAAAAGAGGAAAAACCCGATGCCACCCACGACTAGTACTACAGCGCCTGTTTACGTTTCCTAGTGCGTCTTCGCAGTTCTTTTCTTCTTCTTTGTTCGTGGCAGTGTTTTGCGATCTGATTGCGGACCATTCGCCATTGGCTCCATTGA
>JAJFIP010000282.1 GCA_021774875.1 Emcibacter sp. | reverse complement strand
GGCTATTCCATCCCGCCCTATTATGACAGCATGATTGCCAAGCTGATTGTACATGGAAAAACCCGCAATGAATGTCTTATGCGTCTTAGGCGTGCTTTGGAAGAATATGTTATAGACGGCATAAAAACCACAATTCCCTTGCATCAGAGTTTAATCCGGGAAAATGATTTCATTAACGGGGCCTATGATATTCACTGGTTGGAAAACTATCTGACTAATCTGGTATAATGAAAAAAATAACGGCTGATCTGATTATTAATGCTTATGCCCAGGGCATTTTTCCCATGGCTGAAAAAGCCACGTCACTTGATGTCTATTGGGTCGATCCGGAAAAACGTGGCATTATCCCCTTAAACGGCTTCCACCTTTCCCGAAAGTTAGCACAGAAAATCCGCCAGAAACCCTTTGACATCAGAATAGATACATCCTTTATCAAGGTCATAGAAGGCTGCGCCGCATCAATGGCAGCTCAGGGCCGCAAGGAAACATGGATCAATGACCAGATCATCTCTCTGTATGCTCAACTTTTTGATCAGGGTTATGTCCATACCATTGAATGCTGGCATGAGGATAACCTGGTTGGCGGATTGTACGGTGTTTCACTCGGTGGTGCCTTTTGCGGCGAAAGCATGTTCTATACGGTGACAGATGCCAGCAAGGTGGCACTGGCCTGTCTGGTGGCACGATTGAAGGCTGGCGGCTATTGTTTGCTGGACACACAATTCATCACCCCGCATTTGTCACAATTTGGTGCCATAGAAATATCGCGCCATGACTATAAAATGCGTCTGGCCAAGGCATTGGAGGTTGAAGGTGACTTTTATTCTTTGCCAGTCAATTCGGGGCCTGAGGTTATTTTACAATCCTTGACCCAGACATCATAAACCGGATGCTCCAGCGGGGAAAGTGCCGGGCTGGAGGCAAACATCCAGCCGGAAAATACTTTTTCTTCCTGATTATTATGCCCGACATCGGTAATTTCGAGGAACGCAACACTTTCCGGGGTTTCTTCGGGTGGATTTTTGCGGCAATATCGTAAAGTAATATCAAGCGTACCGAAACGGATTGTCTGGTCTTGCCTGATTTCAATGGTGGATAATTGTGTAGTGATTTTATCCAATGCCGCTAACACAACCAGAGTATCGTCGCGCTGGTCAGGAAAAATATCCACTTGCCCGGCAAAAACATCAGTGGTGAAGGATAAAATCAGACTTGAAGCGGCGAATACCTTAAGTCGAAAACTCATTATTTGGCATCACTCTTATCCGAACCGGCAAATTTATCCAACAGGCCAAGAAAGTCCACGGCACCCTGCGTATTGGTAATTTCATCGCCTTCTTCCAGGATTTCATCTTCATCATCCCCCGGATCAAGCACAAGATAATTACCGCCTAGCAGTCCCTCGGATGTGATTTTGGCAAATGTGCTTTCGCTTAATATGATTCCAGGATCAATACTGATGTCAACAACTGCCTGAAAAGTTTCCTTATCCAGATGCTGTCCGGTGATTGTTCCGACCTTAATGCCGCTGATTTTTACATCACCGCCAACGGAAAGCCCATCCACTTTGTCAAATTTGACAATATAATTCTTACCGCCGTTGGCAGAAACGTTAGCGTGACTAAAGGCGAAATAAAGGAAACTGCCAGCAATAGCCAAAACTATCGCCCCCATCAGTGTTTCAACAATGTTATTTTTCATATCAGTCTGCTCTTGTTTAAGGAGTCCATGCCTCATAATCACCAGTAGTTTTATTACGCTTGCCACCTTCGTTCAGGCTACCTTTTGGATAATAGGCCTTAACAGTACCGGTCATATTTGGTTCGAGAGGTTGTTCCCAAATCTTGCGATCCGGTTTTCGTTCGAGTGGTGTATAATTTACAGTATGATGCAGCCACATGTGCCACTCTGGCGGAATTTTAGATGCCTCAATATCAGTTTTAAAAATGACCCAGCGTTTGGGGCCTTTTTTCGCTCGATAATAAATATTGCCCTGAACATCTTCGCCAACTTTTTCGCCCTTGAAAAAAGTATGAACACGTGTGCCAATAGTAGCACCAAACCACCATCCGCAAATCTGCCTGATAAAAGCAGTCATCTGTAAAATCCTGTGTAAAATTAACTAAATACTTCTGCATTCATACCCCTGATTTGCTTTAGGGGCAACATCATAACAACCATAAAAGATTTTCAGGCCATTTTAAGGCAGTTATCTTGGTATATTTAGCAAAAACAGTTAATTTGTTAACAAATTCCGTACCCTGGGGTTTCTCTGGTCCGACTCAGAGGGACTACTATATATAGCAATGTCAAGGTTATGAGCCACAATATATATGAAAAAAAAGCTATTTCTTCGACATATATTATTATAGACTGCGCCTCAATCAATTAACCATAAGACTATAGTTGTTAGAGGGACATTAGTATGAGGATAAACCGACGCTTTACGTCAGCCGACCAGTCACCCTATCATGGAATCGAATTCAGGAATGCAGACAGTGAAATTCGAAACCCGGATGGAACCACTGTATTTGAACTGAAAGACTTCGAAGTCCCCGCAGCATGGAGTCAGGTCGCAGCAGATATTCTAGCCCAAAAATATTTCAGGAAAGACGGCATTCCTCTGTGCCTGAAAACTGTTAAAGAAGAAAATATTCCAAGCTGGCTCTGGCGAAAGAAAGCAGACAGTGATTCCTTAAAAAAACTTTCCAAAGAAAATCGTTATGGTTCAGAAACAAGTGCAAAACAGATATTTGATCGTCTGGCGGGAACCTGGACCTATTGGGGCTGGAAAGGTGGTTATTTTTCTGCAGAGGCTGATGCCCGGACTTTTTTTGACGAATTACGCTACATGCTTGCCAGTCAGATGTGTGCCCCCAACTCGCCCCAATGGTTTAATACGGGACTGAATTGGGCGTATGGCATTGATGGCCCGGCGCAGGGTCACCATTATGTCGATCATGCGACTGGCAAGCTGACCAAATCAAAATCCTCTTACGAGCACCCCCAGCCCCATGCCTGCTTTATCCAGGGTATTACAGATGATCTGGTGAATGAGGGTGGCATTATGGATCTTTGGACAAGAGAAGCCCGCCTGTTCAAATATGGATCCGGTACGGGCAGTAATTTTTCACATATCCGAGGAGCCGGGGAACGGCTTTCCGGTGGTGGGACTTCATCGGGTCTTATGAGTTTCCTGAAAATAGGCGACCGGGCGGCAGGTGCCATAAAATCAGGCGGCACCACACGGCGGGCGGCAAAGATGGTTATCGTGGACGTAGATCATCCTGATGTGCTGGATTTCATCAAATGGAAAGTGGTTGAAGAACAAAAAGTAGCCTCACTTGTTGTCGGCTCGCAAATCACTAAAAAACATATGAAGCAAGTCATGAAGGCCTGCCTTGAGAAGGATATTGCTGAAAAAGACCGCTTTGACCCCAAAACCAACAAACAGCTCAAGCTGGAGCTTCTTGCGGCCAGAAATTCTCTGGTACCTGAAGCCATTAGCCAGCGGGTTATCCAGTTTGCCAGGCAGGGATACAGCCAGATAGAATTTGAAACCTATGATACTGACTGGGATTCAGAGGCTTACGTGACAGTTTCAGGTCAGAATTCTAACAATACTGTGCGGATTAATGATGAATTCATGGAAGCTGTACTCAATGACAGTGACTGGATACTTAAAAGCCGCACTGATGGCAGTGCTATAAAAACACTGCCCGCCCGTGAATTATGGGATGAAATAGGGCTGGCTGCGTGGCAGTGCGCGGACCCTGGCTTACAGTTCCATGATACCATCAATGACTGGCACACCTGTCCGGAGTCCGGCGAAATCCGTGGTTCCAACCCCTGCTCAGAATATATGTTTCTGGATGATACGGCGTGCAATCTTGCCTCTCTCAACCTGATGAAATTCAGGGATAAGGACGGCGAATTTGAAATTGATAATTTTGAACATGCAGTCAGAATCTGGACTATTGTTCTTGAGATTTCCGTAATGATGGCACAGTTTCCATCTAAACAGATCGCGCAACTGAGTTACGATTTCCGTACTTTAGGTCTTGGATTTGCCAATATAGGTAGTTTTATCATGGCATCCAGCCTGTCGTATGACAGTGAACAGGGCCGTGCCTTATGCGGCGCAATTTCGGCCCTGATGACAGGTATTTCTTATAGCACATCTGCTGAAATGGCATCTGAACTTGGTACCTTTTCCGGTTATGAAAAAAGCAAAGATTCAATGCTGCGGGTTATTCGAAATCATCGCGCTGCAGCTCTGGGGGCTACCGATGGTTATGAAGGCCTGTCCACCCTCCCGGTTCCCCTGGATATTGTTAACTGTCCGTTGCCTCAATTGGCTGTTGCCGCAGGAATGGCATGGGACAAAGCACTGGAACTTGGACTCCAGCATGGCTATCGCAATGCCCAGACAACCGTGATAGCCCCTACCGGGACTATTGGATTGGTTATGGATTGCGATACAACTGGAATTGAACCTGATTTTGCTCTGGTTAAATTCAAGAAACTTGCGGGTGGCGGATATTTCAAAATAATCAACTGCATGGTACCGGAAGCATTGAAAAATGTTGGTTATACCCCAAAGCAGATTGATGAAATTGCAAAATATGCAGTCGGTCATGGCACCCTGAAAGATGCTCCCGTTATCAATCATAAAGAACTTAAGGCCAAAGGATTTGGTCGCGCACAGCTTGATGCTCTTGAACAGGCCCTTGAAACTGCCTATGACATTACTTTTACTTTCAATCAGTGGACATTGGGTACAGAATTCTGCGTTGATGTACTGGGCTTTAGCAAAGTACAACTTGATGACCTGAATTTTAGCATACTTGATGCCTTGGGCTTTAGTAAGGCTGATATTGAGGCGGCAAATCTCTACTGCTCCGGCTCTATGACGCTGGAAGGCGCCCCTCACCTGAAAGACGAACATTTGCCAATTTTCGATTGTGCTAATCCCTGTGGCAAAACCGGCAAACGTTTTCTGTCCGTTGACAGCCATATCCTGATGCTGGCATCGGCCCAACCCTTCATTTCAGGTGCTATTTCAAAGACAGTCAATATGCCGGCATCGGCCACTGCGGAAGACTGCAAGGAAACCTATCTGAAATCATGGAAGCTCGGTCTTAAGGCTAATGCCCTATACCGGGACGGGTCAAAACTCAGCCAGCCCCTAAGCGCAGCTTTGCTTGATATGGATGATCTGGAGGAAGATATTTCACTGCCCGAAAAAACCAGAGTTGTTGCCGAGCGGATAGTCGAAAAAATAATCATGCCTACCGATCGCCGCAGATTGCCTGGTCGCCGCAAAGGCTATACCCAGAAGGCTACCGTTGGTGGCCATAAAATTTACCTGCGTACTGGTGAATATGATGACGGCAAACTTGGCGAGATATTTCTCGACATGCACAAGGAAGGTGCTGCGTTTCGCAGTCTGATGAATAATTTTGCCATTGCCTTGTCCATTGGGCTTCAATATGGCGTGCCGCTGGAAGAATTTGTCGATGCTTTCACTTTCACCCGCTTTGATCCATCTGGTCAGGTGGTTGGTAATGATGCCATAAAAATGGCCACTTCCGTACTTGATTATATCTTCCGGGAACTTGCAGTGTCCTACCTTGACCGCAAAGATCTGGCCCATGTCAATACGGATGATCTTGCCCCCGATACCATCGGCAGGGGTGCGGAAGATTCTCCGGCAGACGAATCAACAAGTGAGGCACTGGACCGGGTTATTTCCTATGCCAGTACTGGATATGTGCGTAAAAGCAACCTTTATGTATTGAAACCTTCTGATGAATCTAAGGTTGAAGTGGAAGCCCGCGATGTTAATCAGGAACAGGTGTATGAAACTAAAACGGCAATGGCCGGGAGTGCAACAGCTTCTGTTAACAAGCGTGATGTCCGGGCTTCTCGGGCCGTTGAAGCCAGGATCAAAGGGTATGAAGGAGATGCCTGTAGCGAATGTGGTAACTTTACCATGGTCCGTAACGGCACCTGTTTGAAATGTGACACATGCGGCACAACCAGCGGCTGTTCTTAAGCAGTAAAAACAATTTTTACCATATATTTACTGAATTATATCAATATCAAGCATCAGAACTAAAAATTAAACGTCGGGGTTAATGCCCCGGCAATGACTTTGTGGACAGATTATTATGTTGCGTATCAATAGTACTCCCTTTTTATTTCGGAATTCTACACCAAAGTATCTACCAGAAGCCTATAGCATTGAGCATCATTATGGCATTGCTATACTTGACATTACAGATAACAAGATCGTCTGTATTTCAAAGATTAATGAGGAATTTCTGCAATTAACTGGGCAGGATAAAAAAAACCTAAATACTGTTAATTTACATGAAAACACAGTCTGGAATGACGATGGACAGTTGTGGAATGCTATTTGTCTGTGCCTTGCAAATCAAAAAACACAGGTTATTAACTGGAAGTTTAACTGTCAGGATGTCTCACATTCTCTAAACTGCAGCATTGTCCCCACATTAGCTCAGAAAAATACGCCGCCAACACTTACATTAATTGTGGCAAATAACAGTGCTGATATTGCTTTTTCTGATCAAATAAAAATATTCAATTATTATGACATACTGACCGGGCTTCCCAATCAAAATTTTCTTAATGAAAAAGTGGAATCACTATTTTCCGGAAAATTTCCTAGCGGTGAAATTGCAGTATTATTGATCAATATAGTAAAATTTCAGCGTATTAACGAAAGTTTTGGCTATGAGATGGGGGATGACATTATTCAAAAAGTTGCCTACAGGCTGGAGGCTCAACTGCCTAAGAATGCCGTGTTATGCCGCTTTGATAGTGATAAATTCGCCATATTGCAAATGGATGATGAAGTCGGAACGATACAACGCGAAGCACTGGCCCTTGCCAATTCAATTCATCACGATATGACCAATCCGGTTCTTGCCGAAGAACAGGAGATTTACCTGTCTTTGACAATTGGTATTGCCATAGGGGCAGCTCCGCTAAATGACAGTAACAAAATTATTCAACACGCCCATATTGCCATGATGCGACTTAATGTCACAAGCCGAAACAAAACGCTTCTATATCAGCCAGAGCTGCAAACCAGAGCAAAAACGAGACTGAAGCTGGAAATTGATCTACGCGATGCGTTGCGAAATAAGAATTTGAGCCTCTGTTATCAACCTATCGTAAGTCTTAAAAATGGCGAGTTGAAGGGATTTGAGGCTCTGTGTCGCTGGCGTCATCCAAACAGGGGAATGGTTTCTCCTGTCGAATTTATTCCTCTTTCCGAAGAAACCGGGCTGATTGTTCCGCTGGGTAACTGGGTGCTCAGGGAAGCCTGTAAAAGTCTGCGGAAGTGGATTGACAAATACCCAACCTTTTCCAATCTGGTGATGAATGTAAATGTTTCAGGTCTGCAGTTATTACAGGATGGATTTGTCGAGAATACCCACGAAGCATTGCTGAATTCAGGATTAGGCGGGCATCAGTTAGCCCTCGAAATTACCGAAACCACACTAGTGGAAAACACAGATGTTGTGCGGGATATTTTGCTGGATATCAAGACACATGATATTGGTCTGGCCATCGATGATTTCGGAACCGGGTTTTCATCCTTAAGTTACCTGAATCAGTTTCCGGTCGATACCCTCAAAATTGATAAAAGTTTTGTCAACAAGATGAGCGCAGCAGATGATAGTTATAAAATAATTCACATTATATCTTCTCTGGCACAGACTCTGGGGATGAAAGTTGTAGCTGAAGGTATTGAACTTGAAGATCAGGTCGCAACCCTTAAAAAACTGGGATGTCAGACCGGGCAAGGATTTTTATTCTCCAGACCGCTTTCCTTCGATGATGCAGAAAAATATATCCAGATAGAAACGACAACCCTTGTCTAGGGATGTTATAGTATGATATAGTCCTATCAGAGCCATACAAACATTTGGATAAAAAATGGATTATAACAGGTACTATAAAAGGTTAAGGCAAAAACTGGAACATCTTATCCGAACCAGTTCCCACGATGATTATGCTTCTGTATCGGCATTAATCGGAAGAAATCATGCCTATATGCAACAATTCATCAAGCGCGGCGTCCCCAAATGTCTTCGGGATGACGACATGGAAAAAATCATTAATCATTTCAATATTTCGCCGGATTATTTCGGTACGCCCGATGATTTTCCAAGCCCCGGGCAGAAATATTCTGATGCTCTGGAAGCTGATTTTGATGAAGAATACGTCCAGGTCAATGTTTATGATATTGCGGCGGCGGCTGGCGCGGGTTCCGTGGTGGAAAGCAATGAAGTTGCCAATAAGCTGGCTTTTAAAAAAAGCTGGATCAGAAGCAGTTCCAATGCCACTGCAAATGATTTGGCCGTCATTACGGTTTCCGGGGATTCCATGAACCCGACCCTTTATGACGGGGACCGTATTCTGGTCGACATGACCCTGACTTTCCTCAACAATGATGGTATCTATGTGTTAAGAAATGACGGTATGATTTTAGTAAAACGTATTTCCCTTAACCCGGTTACAAAATTATGCACCATCAAAAGCGATAACAGTTTTTATGAGAGCTGGGAAGACTGCCAGCCAGCTGATCTGGACATACTGGGCCGGGTTATCTGGATGGGCAGAAATATTTAACTATTTAAAAACACAGGATTACTTATGTTTAAATCCGATAATTATAGCAACCGTCAACCCTCCGTCAGAACCGTCCCCATGCAGGCGGACCTTAATGCCAATGGGCATATTTTTGGTGGCTGGATTTTATCCCAGATGGATTTGGCTGGCGGTGGCGAGGCCATTCGGTTTTGCAATGATCCAGTTGCCACGGTTGCCATTGAAGGCCTGAATTTCCATCAGCCCGTCCTGCCCGGTGACTGGCTCAGTGTATATACCGACATTGTCAAGGTCGGCATCACCTCTATCACCCTTCATATCGAAGTCACCGTGCTCCGACGCGGCCATGATAATGAAATCAAAGTGACCGAGGGCGACTTTGTTTTTGTCGCGCTGGATGAAAATCATCGGCCAAAGCAAATAAAAGCTGCAAAAGAAAAATTTTCACGACTGAAAAACAACCCATAAAACGGGTTACATGAAATTCAAATTAAAAGTGCTTAAGAAATATATTGGTGAGCCCGACAGGGCTCGAACCTGTGACCCGCTGATTAAGAGTCAGCTGCTCTACCAACTGAGCTACGGGCCCCCAAATGAAGACGAGTGAAACATATAGAGCCATATGGTCGTGGTCAATATTAAAAATTTCCAATTTCGGCCATCTGGGCGAATAATTTCATAATGTCAGGTGGAGTTTGTTTGCCTGAGAATTCACCGTACAAACGGTCCACATTGACCACAATACGCTCGGCATCTCCCCATGAAGCATAATCGCCCAAAGCTATATCCTTTGCAGCTTCCAGAGTTGTCATTCCGGCATCATACCGCTTTCGGGCTTCATCGCGAATATATTCCAGATAGCCTTTCATAGCAGCGACACCCGCTTTATCAGTAATCGGGCCGTGTCCGGGAATGATGGTTTCCACATCAAGGGAGGCGATATAATCACAGGCATCGATCCAGTTTTGCACCGGGCCCTGCCACATGATTGGCGTGCTATCAATGAACAGAATATCGCCAGTAAAAATAGTACGGTCATCCGGCACATGGACAATCACATCGCCCCGGGTGTGCGCCGGGCCTACCTCCTTCAATTCCACCGCTTTATTGCCTACCTTCAGGTGAAGTGATTTATTGAAGGTGTGCGTGGGGGGAGTAAGTGTAATCCCGTTAAAATCGAAAGCACCAAAAGCGTGATGAAGGAAACTGGATAATTTGCCCGATTCATCGCTCATATTATCCATAATAGCGGCAAGCATCTCCGGCGGAACGTCCAGCATTTCTTCAGCCGAAGCACAGGAGGCAATAATATCCGCCCCCTGAACCAGTTCATTGCCGTGGGTGTGATCGCCATTGGCATGGGTATTGACCAGCGTGCCAATGTCTTTTGCTGCCATAGGTTCTGCCCGGCGCATGGCCGAGAGCATCTCATGGGTCATGGCAAGATCAAACAGGGTATCAACCAACAGTGCCTCACCACTGTCAACAATCAATCCGGCATTACTCCACCCCCATGTTCCATCCGGGGCCAGCCAGGCGTAAGATCCGTTACCAAGATCATGCAGACCTTTGGTATAATTCCACTTTATTGTCATGCCTTTCCCTTATGATAATGAGAACAGGAATATTAACCCACACCTGCATAAAAAGAACCGAAAAAGACACCGGATATCAATAAAACCAGTCAAAGCTGCTATTCTGGCCTTATTAAATAGACAATTACATTTATAGAATTATTGGTGAGCCCGACAGGAATCGAACCTGTGACCTACTGATTAAAAGTCAGTTGCTCTACCAGCTGAGCTACGGGCCCTCCCAAAAGATGAGCGGAACATAGTGTTCTATTGGCCCTTGGTCAACAGGAATTATGCTCTACTCCCAAAAAATATAATCACAATGGTTCAATGTCGCCCATTGCCCTTTTTTCATGGAAGCTATTGACGAATTGTTGTAATTTCTGATCCGCGATAGCAGCCCGCAATCCTGTCATAAGATCTTGATAATAAGTCAGATTATGTTCGGTCAGTAGCATTAGCCCCAAAAGCTCATTACCCCGGAACAGATGAGCGATATAAGCCCGGCTGTAATTACAACATGCGGTACATGAACAATTCTCATCAAGTGGCCGGGGATCATCTGTGTGGCGGGCATTTTTCATATTAACCGTACCACGGCGGGTGAAAGCTTGTCCCGTGCGGCCTGAGCGCGACGGCAGAACGCAGTCAAACATATCAATACCACGTTCAACAGCCCCGACAATATCATCGGGTTTGCCAACCCCCATAAGATAACGCGGTTTGGTTTTGGACATTTGTGGCATAGTATAATCCAGAACTTCAAACATTACCTCCTGCCCCTCACCCACAGCAAGGCCACCCACGGCATAGCCCTGACAGTTGATTTCCTTCAGGGCCGCGACCGAATGGCGGCGCAAGTTTTCAAATACACCACCCTGCACAATTCCGAACAGGGCATTTTTTTTCGCGTGTTCGGACCCATCATGAAAAGCGTCAAATGAGCGCTTTGCCCAGCGCATGGATAACAGCATGGAGACTTCTGCTTCGGCTTTTGTGGCGGGATAAGACGTACATTCATCAAATGCCATAACAATATTAGACCCTAGCAATCGCTGAATTTCCATACTTCTTTCCGGACTCAGCATATGGCTGGACCCATCTATATGGGACTGAAAGGCAACGCCTTCTTCGGTTATTTTGCGAAGTTTTGCTAGCGACATTACCTGAAATCCGCCAGAATCAGTCAATATTGGCCGATCCCAATTCATGAATTTATGCAAGCCGCCCAGACGATGAATTCGCTCTGCTGTTGGTCGTAACATCAAATGATAAGTATTACCGAGCAGAATATCCGCCCCGGTTTGCCGCACGGTTTCTGGTTTCATGGCCTTGACTGTAGCAGCTGTGCCGACGGGCATGAAAGCCGGAGTCCTGATTTCGCCCCGGCAAGTATTGATCACTCCGGTCCGGGCTGTGCCATCTGCAGCCTTAACCTCAAACGAAAAATTTTGTGTCATAATTTATCCTCTCGAAAGAGCAGACTGCTGTCACCGTAAGAATAAAAACGGTAATCTTGATCAATAGCATGCCTGTAGGAAGACTTCATATGATCCTGTCCGGCAAAGGCACTCACAAGCATGAATAAAGTTGACCTGGGTAAATGAAAATTAGTCATCAATATATCAACTATACGAAATTTATATCCCGGTGTGATAAAAATATCTGTGGAGCCACTAAAGGTCTGCACCCTGCCCTCTTCATCAGTTGCCGATTCCAGCAAGCGCAGAGACGTTGTGCCAACTGCGATCACTCTACTGCCCTGATTTATGATTTTGGCAGCTTGTTGATCAATCTCGCCCCATTCAGCATGCATTTTATGGTCACAGGTATCATCAACCTTAACCGGAAGAAAAGTTCCTGCACCAACATGAAGGGTAATATGAACTGCCTTTATCCCTCTTTCACTTAAATTTTCCAGCATTCGATCAGTGAAATGCAGTCCTGCTGTCGGAGCTGCCACTGCACCTTCATGCTGACTATAAACTGTCTGATAATCTGTCAAATCCTGCTCGTCTACTGGACGTTGAGATGCAATATAGGGTGGTAGCGGCATCACACCTGCTACATCAAGGGCTGCTCTAAGCTTATTACCTGAACAATTAAACTGTAGGGAAACCTCACCGGCCTCCCCCTTATGGATTACTGTTGCAGACAGATCGCCATCAAAATTAATGCAGTCGTCCGGTTTTAACTTTTTGGCGGGACGGGCAAAGGCTTTCCAACGGCCTTTTCCCTCATTCATATGCAGGGTGACCTCAATCTTTGCCAGATTGCGTTTGCCGACCAGACGCGCAGGAATAACCCGGGTATCATTAAAAACCAGCACATCTCCGTCTTGCAGATAATCACTCAGATCGGTAACTTGCCGGTCCTCTCTGATATTTCCCTTGACCACGAGCAACCGCGCCCCGTCTCTTGTGGGAGCGGGGCGTAGGGCAATCAGCTCTCTGGGGAGCTCAAAATCGAATAGGTCAACTTTCATTCTGCGTCGGCAGCAACCTGCATTTTAATTATCTCATCGGGGTCTGCACCACCTTCTCCGGGGTTTAAAGCGTCAACATACTCCATCCCTTCCACGACCTGTCCCCATACGGAATATTGTCCGTCAAGATGGGGCGTTTCACCAAAACAGATGAAAAACTGGCTGTCTGCGCTATCGGGCAAAGCGGAACGGGCCATGGAAGCTGTGCCGCGAATATGGGGCTTCTCAGAAAATTCTGCCGGAATATTTTGACCACTTCCACCGGTCCCATTGCCATTAGGGTCACCGCCCTGGGCCATGAAGCCCGGAATTACCCGATGGAATTTCAGGCCATCATAAAATCCGTCTCGCGCGAGTTCCTTAATGCGTGCCACGTGTTTTGGTGCCACATCCGCATATAATTCAATTGTTACCCGGCCATCTTTCAGGTCAAGGTAGAGGGTATCTTCCAAATTCATTCTGACTGTTCCTTTATTTCCACGTCTGCAGCAACCTGCATTTTGATTATTTTATCGGGGTTCTGCAATTCAGGTACTACACCCTGCTTGATGCGGTCAACATATTTCATGCCACCAATGACCCTGCCCCATATAGTATAGTTACCGTCAAGGTGAGAGCTCACATCCAGAACAATGAAAAACTGGCTATCCGCGCTATCAGGATTATCTGAACGCGCCATGGATAATGTACCTTTCAGATGGGTTAGTTCTGAAAATTCTGCAGGAATATTCTGACCACTGCCGCCAGTACCATTGCCATCAGGATCACCGCCCTGAGCCATAAATCCGGGAATTACCCGGTGAAAAGTCAGGCCATCATAAAAACCGGCCCGCACAAGTTCCTTTATCCGCGTCACCGTTTTCGGGGCAACATCAGGGAACATTTCAATTGTTACCCGACCATCTTTCAAATCAAGATATAGAGTATTCTCAGGATCTGCTGCCTGGGCTGGCAGGCTAATTAAAAATAAGGCAACAATCGCCTTTAAAAATATTTTCATTGTTCGTTCCATTATTATTTATTTAGTTTGGCTAAAACTTGCTTTTTGACAGTTTCTGGTACAAACGCTGAAATATCACCGTCAAATATTGCTATTTCCTTAACCAGACGCGATGCAATCGCTTGCAGAGATGGATCCGCCATAAGGAAAACCGTCTCAATCTCAGAATTCAACTTATAATTCATCGCCGTCATCTGAAACTCATATTCAAAGTCGGATACTGCACGCAGTCCACGGATAATAGCAGTAGCTCCTATTTGCTCAGCAAAAGTCATCAGCAGCGTGCTAAAGGGCCTTACTTCAACACTGACACCAGTATCACGCTCAATAAAGGCGGTTTCACGGCGCACCATTTCCACTCTCTCATCAAGGTCAAACAAAGCCGTCTTTGATGGATTTGTCGAAATGCCCAGGATCAGATGATCAACCAGCTTGGCACTACGTGCAATAATATCAATATGGCCAAGAGTTACCGGATCAAATGTACCCGGATATAATCCTATGCGGTTTTTTCCTGTCATAAAATATCACTCCTCTGAAGTGTCGGTTTCAGATGTTTCTTCATCTTCATTGTCGTCAGGTTCAGGTTCTTCAACCCTTTCCACAGACACAATTTGTTCCTCGTCACCTACTTTAAACAGGGTCACGCCTTGCGTATTTCTACCCGCTACCCGGACGTCAGCCACCGGAACCCGAATCAGGCGGCCCTGATCTGTTACCATCATCAACTGATCCATGTCATTAATGGGGAATGCCGCTATGACAGAACCATTGCGTTCCGAGGTTTCAATATTAATCATACCCTTGCCACCGCGCCCGATAACCCGGTAATCATATGCCGAAGTTCGTTTGCCGTAGCCATTAACCGTAATACTCAATATGAATTGCTCATTTTCTGCCATATATTCTATGCGTTCTGCAGTCAGATTTTCCGGCACGTCGGGGCTTTCCCCACGCCGGTTTGCCGCCACATATTTAAGATAAGCACTGCGTTCTTCCGTACTTGCCTCGACATTATGCAATATGGACATGGAGACAACTTCGTCACCATCGGCAAGCCGGATACCCCGAACACCGTCAGAATTCCGACCCTTGAACAATCTTACAGCCGTTGCGGCAAACCGAATACATTTTCCACCTTTCGCTGCCATCAAGACATCATCTTGTTCGGAACAGGCCGCAACCCCGATCAGGCTATCTCCTTCTGACAGGCGGATTGCGATCTTGCCATTAGCCCTCACATTAGAGAAGTCAGACAGCAGATTTCGCCTGACATTACCTTTTTTCGTGGCAAAGATAGCATGCAGGTCGCCCCAACTGTCCTCATCTTCCGGCAGAGGCAGAATGGTGGAAATATTTTCACCCTGCTCAAGAGGCAGGATATTGATCAGGGCCTTGCCTTTTGATGTGGGTGACCCGATGGGCAGTTTCCACACCTTCAATTTATAAACCTGTCCAAAGTTACTGAAAAATAATATCGGTATATGGGTATTGGAGACAAAGACATTACGCAGGAAATCTTCTTCTTTGGTGCTCATGCCAGACCGCCCCTTACCGCCGCGTCGCTGGGCACGGTAAGTAGTCAATGGTACCCGCTTGATATATCCGGTATTGGTTACGGTCACCACCATGTCTTCGCGCTGAATCAGGTCTTCATCTTCAAAGCCAAAGGCATCAAGGGCAAATTCTGACCGGCGCGGGGTGGCAAAGGCCGCCCGGTAGTCGACAAATTCTACCCGCATAATGCCGTATAGTCTTTCCCGACTACGCAGAATATCAATATAATCTTCAATTTCCACAGACAAGGATTTCAGCTCTTTGCCAATGTCATCACGGCCAAGTGCTGTCAGACGATGTAATTTCAGTTCCAGAATGGCCCGAACCTGTTTTTCGGAAAGCATATATTTTCCATCGACTACTTCACGTCCAGGTTCGTTTATCAGCTCAATATAGCCCTTAACATCAACAGCATCCCAACCTTCTGCCATTAATCTAGTTCTGGCTTCGGCAGGATTGGGGGCACTGCGGATCATGGCGACAATTTTGTCCAGATTATTGACAGCAATCACGAGGCCAACCAGAATATGTGCACGGTCGCGCGCCTTGCTCAATCTGTATTTGGTGCGGCGAGTAATAACATCTTCACGGAACTTGATAAAATATTCCAGAATATTGCGCAGATTCATAACCTCTGGCCGACCGCCATTGAGTGCCAGCACATTGGCACCAAAGCTGGTTTGCAAAGGCGAATAACGAAACAACTGATTTAGAACCACATCAGAGACCGCATCGCGTTTTAATTCCACGACCACTCTGACACCAGTCCGATCGGACTCATCACGAATGTCTGAAATTCCCTCAATACGTTTGTTGCGGACAAGATCAGCAATTTGTTCAATCATGCGGGATTTATTTACCTGAAAGGGAACCTCGGTAATAATAATAGCTTCACGATTTTGGCGAATTTCTTCAAAATGAGTTTTGCCACGCATGATAATTGAGCCGCGTCCAGTCATTTGTGCTGACCGTGCTCCCGCAGTTCCCATAATTAATCCACCTGTGGGAAAGTCCGGCCCAGGTACAATTTCTACCAGTTCTTCCAGGGTGATTTCAGGATTATCTACAATTGCACAGCAGGCATCCAGCACTTCGCCCAGATTATGCGGTGGAATATTGGTAGCCATGCCGACAGCGATACCACCCGCGCCATTGATCAAAAGATTTGGATAACGTGCAGGTAAAACGGTTGGTTCAAATTCTGATTCATCGTAATTAGCCTGAAAGTTGACCGTGTCCTTGTCAATATCTTCCAGCAGCCCCCCCGCAGCCTTATCCATACGGGCTTCGGTATAACGCATGGCAGCGGCTTTATCGCCGTCCATGGAACCAAAATTTCCCTGGCCATCAATCAACGGCAGACGCAGCGAAAAGCTCTGTGACATCCGCACCATTGCTTCATAAATAGCACTGTCACCGTGAGGGTGATACTTACCCATGACATCCCCGACAATACGCGCAGATTTGCGGTAGGGCTTGGTCCAGTCATAATTATTTTCATACATGGAATAAAGAATGCGGCGATGCACAGGCTTTAGTCCATCCCTGACGTCAGGCAGTGCGCGTGAGACGATCACACTCATGGCATAATCAAGATAAGAGGTCTTCATTTCCTCTTCGATAGTGATCGTTGAAATATTTGGGTCGTGAAAGTCAGAAACACTATTTTCGGTCAAAAAATTGGCCCTTTATAATATACTAAAATCAATAATTTTACTCAGGGTTTTCCGGCCCGTTAAAGTTAGTAAAATTTTCTTGTTTTTTATACTAAATCCTGCCGTCCATAGCAAGGATAAGGATGTATAATTAGGAGCAATTATTGCATGCCAAATTAGCCAAAAGAGTAAAAATATTATCTGTGTTTTATCACTCAAAATCATATTTGACTCAGGAACATACACCCCCTAAGGGGTGTCGGATTTTCTTACAGCCCTAATAATATTATTTATCTTTATATATCAATTGGTTAATAATTATTATATTTTTTTATTACCTCGTATGTGTCAGAATTCTTTACAGTTTTGCATATATAAAATGATATAATTTCATAAAATTTCAATATAAGCCATTGTTAGCACTTTCTTTATTAGACTTTCATAATATCTGGCATAAAAATTGCATAAACTATTGTATAGTTATCTTGAGTACTCAAATAAGAAGAAAGGATGAGCTTATGTATATATTTAGGCTATTTATTCGACTGACGGGGGTAACACTACTATCTATTATGGCATCATTATCTGTAGCCACGGCCATACCTGTTAGCGGTAATGAAAATAACACACAGACTGAAACCACTCACCAAGTAAGCAATGGCAGTGTGGATATAGAGCAAACCATAGAATATGATCCCAATGCCGGAGCATGGCTTAAGCATATTGAAAATGATCCCTCTGCCCCCCTTGATCCATTTTTCTTGCATGAAACCATTATTATTGGCGGGGATATTTGGTGGACGGACTGGCATGAAGAAATATTAACTCCGGACTGGGAATGGGGAGATATTCAGATAAGTGTATTTGATGCCGCTGGTACGGAGATATTAGACGGTATTACATGGGAAAAATCGACAGATATGGTCTGGTTCTTCTTTGATCCTCTGGCGCCGGGAGGCAGTCTGAATCTATGGAAAGAGATTATTTATACGGGCAGTATCTTACCACAACCCTGCGTTATGACCGTTATTGATATTATTGAGTATCCAACCGTATCAGAGCCATCCATTATGCCTCTGTTGGGTCTTTCGCTGTTAATCATTGGGTTATATCGTAAAAAGATCAGCCAGGAGCTATAGATATCAGGAATGTTTGTATAGATAGTTTTCCATAATCATTGCCAACCTGACTGGAGTTTCTGACATTGGAAAATGGCCGGAATTCTGAATGATGTCAAAGGTCGCGTTTGGATACCAGTCGAGTAATGTCTGGGTCATTGCATCGGCAGTTATGGCCTGATCATTCTCCCCAACCAGAACCAGCACAGGTGTTTCGTTACCTATGACCTCGTCTAAAAAATCGGTTTCCGTCCAAGCCAGCATATAGTCGTGGAAGGCTTCTGTAGTGGTGGTTTCATGGGACCGGCGAACGATATAATCATACCAGCTTTTCGATAAACGGCTGC
Source organism: Emcibacter sp. (assembly GCA_021774875.1). Classification (GTDB taxonomy): domain Bacteria; phylum Pseudomonadota; class Alphaproteobacteria; order Sphingomonadales; family Emcibacteraceae; genus Paremcibacter. The sequence continues at coordinate 2,864 of JAJFIP010000282.1, read as the reverse complement.
TGGTGATAAAATTCAAAATACCAGTCCGGTTTTCATCACTGTTGGCCGCACCGTGGAAAAGCGTCCGCCCATCCTCATCAAGTGGTGAACCGCTGGCCGGAACAGGGGTAATGGCGATCACGGACTTAACCCTGCCAAATGCTTTTTGCATAATTTTCTGAACCGCCATACCACCCATGGAATGTCCGACGGCATGGAATTTCTCCCAGCCAAGATAATCCGCGAGAGCTATGGCATCTGTAGCAATCTGCTCGATGGAATGATCACCTACCATATCAATGGATTTACCATATCCCCGATAATCCATAAATGCGTAAGTAAAACTTTTACTATCCAGATAGGGCAGCATAGCCTCATAGGCGGAATAATCCCCCCACCAGCCATGAAGAATAAGTATCTTTTCTGGTCCTGTACCGACTATAGTGTGCCCTATAATGTCTTTCGATGTCATAGTGTTGTCTTACTTATTTAATGTTAATAATCTGATCCTGTACCGGGATGATACAGTTTGCACAATCAGGAATAATATCTTTCTCCTTATGGTGATAAATAATAATTTTCTCAGTTTCTGGCACCATTTCATTCATTTTTGCTTTTCGGTAAAACCACGGCGTTATAATCAGTGCATCCAGTGGCGGCAATCCTTCCAGTGCGCTCAAATCTTCCGTATCCCCGGTAAAATACATCCGATACCCCTGCCACTTCACTAAATAGGATAAATGCTCAACATTAGCATGATTGGTCCATCTTGGCATTATTTCCATGGGGCCAAAAGTCATTTTCCTGTCCAGTTTCACCACCCTATTCTGGTCTAATGGCAGTGTTACCTCCTTGGGGCCGATAATTTTCCAGTTTTGTTCAGAAAATAATAACGGCATGAAATGGTCATCATGTCTATGGGTGATAAGCGACAAAACATTTCCCGTGGTACCGGGAAAATTAAATGTATACTTCATATAGCCATAAACACCTGATTTATAAGGAAAGTCTGTTAGAAGGACATAGTCACCATCTGTTACCCGAAAAGCTTCATTACCAATAAAACTTGCCTCAAGCGATTTGGCATTGGCACTAAACATACCCGCCAGTAAAAATCCAATAAAGAAATAGAAAAAATATATAATTCTAATCATCCGACACATACTCCGGTAAATTTGCTCGCTAACTCTAATAGGCCTTGAATTCAAAAATATGAGGCAAAATTCAGTGGAATTTATCTTACCGCAATAAAATACGATTTTACAAGCTGCCTTTTATTATTGCTCTACATGTTTTTCATTCTGGCGCAGATATATCAAACGATTTAGCTTTTTTGCACTACTATACCGTAAGCCAGTATTTCATTGGCGTTGGCAACGATAGTTGATGTAGTGAGCGCAGATTGATAATAGCATCTTCAATCCTCTCTCTCTTTTTTTGGGTTTCCCATTGCTGTAAAAAAATATAGATTGTCAATGCCCCCTAACATCTGAGTAAAAACATATGACTGGCACTGATAATACAATTTCAAAGCTCATTACCATCATGAGCCGTCTTCGTGACCCGGACGGGGGCTGCCCGTGGGATATTGAGCAAAATTTTTCAACCATAGCCCCCTATACAATCGAAGAAGCCTACGAAGTTGCCGAAGCCATTGAAGCGGGCGATATGCCCCATCTGAAAGATGAATTGGGGGATTTACTGTTTCAGGTTATTTTTCACGCCCGTATGGCTCAGGAAAAAGGCTATTTTGACTTTAATGATGTGGTGGACAGTATCTGTGACAAAATGATACGCCGCCATCCCCATGTTTTTGCTGGTGCCGAGTATCGCAATGCCGAGGAACAGACCAAAGCCTGGGAAGCGCAAAAAGCACTTGAGCGCAAGAAAAGAAACCACAACTCTAGTGTTCTTGACGGTGTAACCAGTGGCCTGCCCGCCCTGAGCCGCGCCATTAAGCTGCAAAACAGGGCGGCTCGGGTCGGTTTTGACTGGCCGGATACTTCGCAAGTGCTGGACAAGTTAAACGAAGAAATGGCCGAATTATCCCAAGAGCTTGTGCTGGCCAGAAAAGGTGCGGATAATCACGACAAAATTTCTGAAGAGTTTGGCGATATGATGTTTGTTTACGCCAATCTAGCTCGCCATCTGAATATTGATCCCGAAAGCGCCCTTCGGTCGGCAAACAATAAATTTGAGAAACGTTTCAAGCAGGTTGAACTACTGGCCAGCGATCAAGATAAATCGCTTGAAGATATGAATCTGGAGGAGTTGGATGGGCTATGGGATCAGGTAAAAAAGCAAGAAAAAATAGATAGCAAGAAAAAATCAAAAATATAAGAAAAAATTAATCCTGAAACGTCTTATAAGTGTATAGAAGAGAATCTGTTCTTTATACCAATTATTATATTAAGAACCGTATACCCTGAATTTATTACTTGAGGAGATTATTTTGAACATTCATCTGACTGGCTTTGCCATGACTGCCCTGTTGACAATATCAATGTCCCATGCTTTTGCGGAAACCACAATTATCCATGCAGGACAACTGCTTGCGATTCCCGGAGAGGCTGCGCTGTCAAATCAGACCATCATCGTCAAAGATGAGAAAATTGTAGAAATCAGGGCTGGCTTCACCAACCCCGGTGACTTTGAAGGCGATGTCACTGTCATTGATCTCAAGGACAAATTTGTTCTGCCCGGACTTATGGACATGCATGTTCACCTGCAATTTGAAATGGGTCCGCATAATGTAAAAGATAACTTACAAATGTCACCTCAGTTGAATCAGATGCGCAGCATTCATTATGCCATGAAAACGTTGCGGGCCGGATTTACTACTGTTCGTGATGTTGGTTCTTCCGTGCAGGAAATGTACGCCATGC
>JAJFIP010000281.1 GCA_021774875.1 Emcibacter sp. | reverse complement strand
ATACGTATTGCTGGTGCCTGCGTGAGGGAGTCCACGTCAGGCATGGGCGCATATTGCGGAATTTCCGGAATAGCCATTTTTATTTCTTCACCGCTGATCTCTTCAAGAAAAGTGACCAATGCTTCTTTTTCCTCATCGGTGAGATTGAGGGGTTTGAGGATTTTGCTCTTATTTCCCCGCCGCTCGGTAAACTCATTGTCGCCGCCACCCTCATTGTAAAAGTCAATCACTTCCTCCAGCATGAAAAACTGGCCGGCATGCATATAGGGCGCGGTGTAGTTGAGATAACGCAAGGGTTGGGTGCGGAATTTCCCCATATCAGATTTCCGCTTGGTTAAAAAATAGAGACCCATATCATCTTTATATTCCCGGTAATATTTTTCATGAGAGCCTTTGGCATAAAGTTCAAAGCGGAAGGTAATGGTATTGATGCCCATTTCTTCCCATTCAATGGGCCGGGGCAGGCCAAGATTATAGAATTTTTCATCACTTAACAGCGGGCCGTTATGGCATTCTATACAATTTGCTTTGCCTTCAAATAGTTTCAGGCCGGCTATGGCCTGTTCGGAAAGAGCGGTTTTATCGCCTTCCAGATAGCGGTCCAGCGGGGTGTCTCTTTGTGACAGATAATAGCGCTCAAAGGTGGCAATGGCATTCCACGCATCCTGCACGATGGGGCGCACGGTACCAAAAACCTTTTTAAATGCTTCCACATAATATGGGGTTTGAACCAGACGCTGCTCCATGACGTCGTCTTCCCCATTGCCTGAAATTCCGCCATTGGCGGCTGAGGGGGCTTGAGATTCCAGACTGTTGGTTGATCCGGTCCAGAATAGTTTATTCAGGTAGCCAGTGTTGACCGTGGTGTGACAATTGCGCCAATGAACGGCACCGGGATAGCCCCGACAGATGGGATCATTAAAACCCCAGCCTTGCTTGGGGTCATGGCAGTCCGCACAGCCGAGGCTGGCGTCGCCGGATAGCTTGGGATCAAAATAAAGCAGCATGCCCAGATCTGCCTTTTCTTTGGTTATTTTATTATCAGGTGGCTCGGGAACCGGACCAAGAGGCGCGAGAGGGGGATCAAAATCAGGATCATCTTCAGCCTGCGCATTTGGGATAATACCGCTGAGTAAAATAGCCAGCACCAGAAGCTGTGCGAGATGTTGTGAAACCACTGAGATTTTTAGCATTAAGTTCATTTTATTTTACTCTGGTTTAGTTAATGGTATCGAGCCAATCAGGAATCGGTTCATATTCTTGCGGGATCTTAATTCTTTCAACGGTGACAGGCTGGGCACTGCTTAAACTCATCAGAAAGGCCAGCAATTGTTTTTTCTCTTTTTTTGAAAGGTTCAGAGGTTCAAGTTCTGTCGCTAGAGGATCATCATGACCACCACCTTCATTGTAAAAATCAATCACCTCTTCTAGTGTAGGAAGTACTCCGTTATGCATATAGGGGGCAGTATATTTTAGCTCTCGTAACGTGGGTGTGACAAATTTCCCCACATCACCATAGTCTTTACTAACCATAAAATAACCCACATCTCGGCGCCAAACTTCTAACTTTGGCACCCCGTGAGTATGCAAAACCGCCCGGTAAGCGATATGTCGCAGGGGATCACGGAATATTTCAAAATCTTCAGCAACACCGGTATTATGAGGCGTGCCATCGGAAAAATATGTGCCATTATGGCAACGTACACAACCGGCCTTACCCTTAAAGAGCTTTTCACCCTTTTTGGCATTTCTTGAGAGCTTGCCATTATCAAACGGGACATCCTTTGACACAAGTGAATTTACGAAAGCCGCCAGGGCTTTGCGGGCCTTGCCCGAACTGCAATCGCCACCAAAATTATCCGCACACATTTTCACATAAACCGGGTCTTGTTTCAGGCGTTCATGCATGATGCGCATATCCATATTCATGATCGTGGTTTCAGTGATTTCACCGCGCATGACATCATTCATGTTGGCCCCAATGTGCCCGGCCCAGCCCCAGCCCACATTTTTAAAATCCGCTTTATATACGGAATTAATCAGAGTGGGGGCGCTGCGGAAGTAGCGGGTTCCCGGATAGGCGTCCGACAAGGGCTTGGTATCACCCTTGTTATCTGTGTTTTTAGAAAACCCCTGATCTGGATCATGACAGGTGGCACAGCTTAACGCACCGTCACCTGATATGCGGGCATCAAAGAATAAGCGTTGACCCATTTCGATCAGAGATAATTTTTGCTCTGAAATTTTTGGCAACGCTCCAATGGCAGGAAAATCTTCTGCTATTGCTTCTGCTGTCGTCATTACACCAAACGTAATTAAGCAAGAGAGAAAACAGGCATTAATTGGATGCTTCATAGTCTGTTCTTCCTATTTTGATGCGAAGACAAAGTTGCTTTCAACAACGCCTTTTGCCTGAACGGTGATCTTGGTTTTTTGAATACCCAATCTGGGGTGCCAGCTTTTCAGCGTATATTCACCGGGAGGCACATTATCTATGGTATAAGACCCGTCATCAGCCACTACCACAGCATAAGGATGTTTTGGTGCCATCATAAAACCAAACATGAAATTATGGGCTTCACAGTTTATGGCGATATAGGGGGAGCGTCTGGGTTTCAGGTTTTTCAGGATGTCACCGGGTTCTGGCTGGCCGAAATTAAATAACGTCCGTTTCATATTCTTGCCTTTTTCCACCCCAATGATTTCCCGGGTATTGATGTTGTGCAAGACACCTTCGCCGTCACTGTGGCGGATAATGATAGGGCCGGGTTTGATTACTTGCGCCCAAGGGTGAAAACGACAGCCTTTTTGCAGAACCATAAAATTGCCACTGTCAGGGGTTTGCCATTTTTTGCCCTCGGTTACTTTATCGAGAAAAACAAAAGCTCCTCTGAGTGCGCTGTCCTTGACATCAATCCAGACCACCTCCCGGTATCCTTCACCACAGACATCAGGATTTTTGGTAATGGCAATTTTCTCAACGGCATCAGCAGGAAGCGCACCTTCAAAGGTTACTTTGCCCTTTATTGCACCAGCATCTGTGACGTCGGTTTCTGTGTAGGTCGCCGTGAAAGCAATATTTGGATAGACCATTAAGGCGGCCATGGCGCAAAGTGCGGATAATAGTCCTTGCCAGCCAGTAAAATTTTTCATCGATATACCTCCCACAGTCATAATAATAGTGAATAAAATAATATGTTATTTGCAGATAATTCTCACTTGCTTTACTTAACTTACGAACCAAATAAACGTCTGGAATATAAACATTCAATCTGGCAAAAAAACCTGGATCAGTTAATTGTTTAACTTGCTGTTTTGGACAACACCATGATTTAGATCAAAAAGGGGTTCTGTTTTTATGGATGTCTTTTTGGAACCGGATTAGAACCGAGACCGTCCAGTAGATATATAACCATGAAACTATATACTGGTGCACATATATCAAATATAGATATTTCATTTTAAGCTTGAAGAGCATATGTTAAATACGTGATGTAATCACAAATATAGAGGGGATATTATGGACTATTCTAAATCAGCCTTATCGGGCTTAGTCGATATTATTACTGATCCATCAAAAGCATTATTGGCGGCAGAGATAAAACCAATGCGGTTATGGCTGCCCTTTATTTTGGCGATGCTTTTGCCTGCGATCTTAAGTTTCTATTACTTCTCTACCATTGATGTTGATTGGATGTTTCAACAGATGCAAGACGCTGCTGAGATAAATGGACAGGAATTACCCGATGATATGAGAGAATTTTTTACTTCTTCAACTATGATGGGGGTTGCCGTTGGCGGTTCGATAATGATGGCGGCACTTATTACATCTATCAGTGCAGTTTATTTGCTAATGGTGGCAAAAGTTTCTTCAGAAGATAATCGTTCTTTTGGTAAATGGTTTTCGCTTTCGGCATGGGTTTCTGTCCCAAATAGCTTGGCGGCACTATTGATGATTATATATTATGTAATCATGGGAAGTAACCAGATAGGACTTGAAGAATTATCTTTCTTTAGTCTGAATGGCCTTGTTATGCATTATCCCAATGGGACAATGGCGTCAACATTTTATACTGCAATAACTCCATTCTTAGTCTGGTCAATTGCTTTGCTGGGTCTGGGAATAAAAATCTGGACTGGTAGAGCCTATGGCTCATCTATGCTTATTGCTGCGTTGCCCTACGTGGTTATCTTTGGCATCTGGGGAATGGTCGTTCTCTAATGCAGATGAATCGGCAGAAAAGCCTGACTTGGAATTGAATTATGCGTAAATTTTTAATATTCAGCGGTATTATTTTCGGGATCATTTTGATGGCGTATATTGCCAGAAGTGGCAGTAATAAAGCCATCGAAATGCGCATTGAAGAAATAGTGAGGAGCGAAATATCTAAGTCTGTAATGGCATCAGGTTATGTGAATTATCGCCTGAATGTGGCTCTGAGAACCGAAGTTACCGGACAGATTAAAGAAATACTGGTTGAAGAGGGCCAGCGGGTCAAGGCAGGAGATCCCCTGTTGATTATCGATCGGACTGTATTTCAGGCTGCGGTAAATCAACAAAAAGCCGTCTATGAAATGCATAAGATTTCCATTACCAGACAAGAAGTCCTGCTGGCTAAATTGATTTCCAAATATAATCGCCAGAAAAAACTTTATGATCGTAAAGTACTGGGCAAGGATGCTTTTGAAAATATTGAAAGAGATACAGAACTTGCCCGTGTTGACCTGAAAAGCCGGAAGAGCGTACTGGAACAGGCAGCCGCCACCTATGATCAGGCGTTGGACAGGTTAAAGAAAACCACCATTCGTGCCCCCATTGATGGTGTGGTGACAGGGTTGACGGCAAAAATTGGGGAAACGGTAGTTGAAGGCAGGTCAACAATGGTGGGGTCAAGCCTGATGAATGTCAGTGATCCGGCTGAAATAATAGCAGAGGTTGATGTTGAAGAAGCCGGTATTCTTGCCATTGCAATTGGACAGTCCGCGCGGGTGACGACGGCGGCTGATCCAAATGGGTTTGAAGCAGGTATTGTCACCCATATTGGCTCAACCGCCCGCAAAGTGGGCAGTAATAATAATAGTTTTCTGGTAAAGCTCCATTTATCTGAAAGTTCCCCTGATCAGGTGAGACTGGGCTTAAGCTGTCGGGCAGAGATTTTCACCGCGACCGTGAAAAATGCCTTGAACGTACCCGTTGAAGCTATTTTATATGAAAAAGACAAGCAGAAGACACCCTATATTTATATCGTTGTAATGGGCGAGGCGGTCAAAAGAATTGTTGAAATCGGGGTTCAGAATGATAGCCGGGTTGAAATTAAATCTGGTATTGCTGAACATGACAAGCTGATATCCGGGCCTTACCGGCTTTTGAAAACCCTACGGGTAGGGAAAAAGGTCAAACCAGAAAAGAAAAAAGACAAAAAGATTAAAGGGGTTTAGACATGACCGAAGAGATCATTCGGTTAAATGACGTCTGCCGTTATTATGAAATGGGGAGCGAAACAATTCGGGCGCTTGATCAGGTTTCCTTTACAGTTGATCAAAATGATTATATTGCAGTAATCGGCACGTCTGGCTCTGGCAAATCAACGATGCTGAATATTCTGGGCTGTCTGGATCGTCCCACGTCCGGTGAATATATTTTAAACGGCGAAGATGTCAGCAAGCTTTCCTCTGATGCACTTGCAGGGGTAAGGAACAAGGAAATCGGATTTATTTTCCAGAGTTTTAACCTGATTCCCCGGACCTCTGCACTGGTGAATGTTATGCGCCCTTTGATTTATCGGGGGGTTGCGAAGAATCAACGTGTTCAGATGGCCTATGACGCCCTTGATAAGGTGGGGCTAACGGGGCGGGAAGAGCATTTGCCCAATCAACTGTCCGGTGGGCAATGCCAGCGTGTTGCCATCGCCCGCGCCCTCGTTACTAACCCGGCCATTCTTCTGGCTGATGAACCAACGGGGAATCTGGACAGCAGCACGTCAGTTGAAATTATGGCACTGTTTGATAATTTGATCGGGGAGGGACAGACCATTATTATTGTCACCCA
>JAJFIP010000029.1 GCA_021774875.1 Emcibacter sp. | reverse complement strand
TAAATACCTCAGGTCATACTCAATCTAACTCACTCAATGCCGGTGGTAGAACCGGATAGAACTCTCCTGTAGGTTGATCTGAAATTGCACTCACTCTTTTGGCTGCAGGAAGTTTTGGACATGTCCCACATTTCACCAGATATTTATTAACAAAATAGTTCAGCTCTTCTTCCCAGTGAGGACGGGCCAGATCGAATCGCTGATAGGCAACGATCGATTGTTCAAAGTGGATATTGTCAAATCCTTGTGAAGAGTCTACAACTCTGGCTGACACACTTGCTCCACTTGCTTTGTCCTCCCCCTTCAGAGTTCCTGGAAAATCTTTAATCGCATTTGCCACCTGTTCCATTGTCTGTTCTTTGACTTTTGCCTGAATACTCTTGAAGTACTGCTCATCATCGAAGGCAATCCCATCTTTATTCGCATCTTGATTTAATAAAGCCAGTGACCCGCCAGCAGGCCTTACAAAATCGACAGTAAACACTTTGTCTGTATAAGCCAGGCCTGTTTCTACCTCATACTGTGGTGGGGAAAACGACTGCAGCTTCACTCCCTCTTTTCCGCGAATTAATATCTGCTGCTCATATACGGTCACAGTCACATGTGAAGGGACTTTCATCTTCACCGGTATCCCTTTGGCTTTCCGGTTAAAGCAGTTCACGAAAAGTGAATCATTATCCAGTCTGCCTAGAGACATTGTTCGAAATGACGTGCAACTTGAACTTGAGCATAAAAGTATTAAAGCCAGAACCAGCGGCAAACGCATTAGTGACTCCTTCACTATGATGAGAACTCGATCATCCTTGACGTCTTTGTTCCTGATATTTATTTTTGACAGGTCGTAGTTACAGGACAGTCCGGATCACAGGATTTCTCATTGAGATATTTATTCAGAAAACCCATCACATTTTCTTCAAAATATTCGGAGTTGATATCAAACTGTGACCAGGCAATCACTCGAGTCGTCTGAATTACATCCAACCTCGGGATACCTTCATTGCCAGTTCCAATAGCAGATGTTTTACCTCCACTATCTGTCGGTTTGGCAAAGGCATTCACAAAGCCAATAGATTTTGCCAACAGAGACGCCGATTCAGTAATGGTCTCATCAGTAATTTGATAATTCAATCCACTGAGTTGGCCTGAGCCACTACTTTTATCATCCGCTTTGGGATCATTACTCTTGAAACTGAAACCATATTGATTGCTCCCCGCCCCTGGACGCACCGGATCAACGAGAAATATTTTCTCTGTATACTGGACCTCGGGAGCGACCTTCCGCGTAGCCCGACAGCTTGAGACTGGAATCAGTTCGGAACCTTCGACACGCCAGAACGTTTTTTCCTCAACCGTCAGTTTGAGATGAGTTGGTACTTTGAGGGTAACCGGGACACCATTCAGATGTTTATCAGGATTGGCGATGAGTGTGTCATCGTCCAGACGGTCGTAAGCGGTAGTCTTGATAGAGCCGCAACCAGAGCTCAGCGCAAGCAATAGCGCAGCCACAATCGAACAGCGCATAGAGACCTCCGTTTCTCTAATTTGAAATTCTGATTCAACGAGGACAATGAGTGATTGCCCTTCTGTCTGTCTCAATCAGTATCGGAGGAGTGATATTATTTTCAGTAAATTACCTGTGATAAGAACCCTAAATTCAGTAGATCCGGCAGCATGTTCAGTCAAAACTGGAAGAACCGATACAACCGGGCACAGGCAATTGCCTCTTTAAAAGCAGGGGAAAACATAGAGTTCAAAACAACTTACACATATCTAACGTAATCAATGTGTTCTGTTTTGTCTCACTCTACAAATCGAATTCCTGGCAATGCTCAATGGTTCATTTCCCATTGATGATCGCTACTTGTGCGGGTGAAGTGGGAGCATCCAGTAATTCCAAACGCAATACATCTCGTTCTGGTCTGAGTTCAATCGCGAAGGTCAGGCGGTGTTTACCTTTGGTGAGTTCGAGTTCGGTTTTTGGTTTGAGAATGATTGGTTTTTCACCGAGCCACATTTTGAGACCGTCGATCGAGTTGAATTTGAGAATCGTTTTTCCGGGAGAAGTCGCTTCCAGTTCACAACGCACGAAGGCAGCGCCTTTCGCACGATTTGAAACATGCAGCTTTCCGATCTCATCAAAGTTTCTGACGGGCAAATTGCCATTCACTTGACTATATGCTGGTTCCCAAACAAAGGCAGGGTTTTCTGTGGATGCAGTTGCGTGTCTTGTTCTGCGAATCGCGTGCATTGCTTGCGGGGTGCCTTTCAAGACACGCCAGCGTCGCACGACACGCTCTTTACCGACTCTGTATGCTTCTGTTTTTCCCAATTCGGACAGGAACCGAGTTAAATCGATTAGTTCCTGCTGCGTTAGTTTATCTAGTAAACCGACTGGCATCAGCGATGCCGCCGGGGCTTCTTCGTCAATCTGGTCCAGAGGAATATTCATGATGTTATCATTGACATCCCGTAACACTAGCTGACTATCTGTGCGACGGACCAGAACACCAGAGAACACTTTCCCTTGATCAGTAACAACAGTCACTGCATTATAATTTTCTTTGACTTTTTTATTGGGATTCAACAAGGAATCGACGATGTAGTCCAACTGCGCACTCCCGCCGAGGCTGATCATATCGGGACCTACTTTACCGCCGGCGCCTCCAATCGCGTGACATTTCAGACAAGACAAATCTGCTCTCCGAAAGATGGCTTCACCCCGCTTTGCATCACCCTTAGTTTTTACGGCACTGACCATACTTGCCATCTCTTTCGGCGAGAGATTCACTGCTTGCGGCGCGCCGCTGCTGGATAATCCTCCCGCCACAGCAATCGCTTTTGCCAATTGCGGGTTGGCACGACCAGATGACTGTATTAAGCGATCCAGTTGTATGGCAGCGTCTTTGGAGATCGTTTTCCCTTTGAGAGCATTGACCAGAACACCCGCGCCCCCTTTTCTCTGCACGAAGATATTCGACAATGCGGAAAGCTGCGGAGGTGAAGTGATATCGTTCATCAAGCTTACTGTTTGTTTGGCAGCAAGATTGAGATTCATCTCTGCCAGTGCGGCAACAGATGCAATGCGAAGATCTTGTGAATCACTGTCAATACTCAGATTCTCTAGAAGATCCTGATTCTCTATGCCTCCCAAGCGGGCTAATGCAAAGAGACACGATTTTCGTAGCTCTAATTTGGTCTGATCCGACTGTGCAAGTTCACGGATTGGCGTTTGTAATGATTCATTTTTCCAGAGCCCTGCACAATCAATGGCCGCCTGTTGCACTGGTAGACTCTGCGAGGTAAACAATTTTTGCAATGAACTCAAATCACCGGCAGGTCGCACTTTTCTTGATTGAAACGCTTGTGCCAATGCTCGCAGAATAGTGGCTTTCTGAGCTGCTTTGGTATCTTTCTTCAACGCAAGTTCAAACAGTGGTTGCAAATCGTTCGCGTTGCCAAATTTTGACATCAGGTTCAAGCTGGTTTGTAATTCACTATTGGGAATCTGGCCGGACTGAATCAATTTTGTAATGATCGGTGCGACTTCTCGCGAATTGACAGCCGTTAATGCAAACAAGAGTTTGCGCGGATCTTTTTGAAGCGTTGAATTCCCCTCCAGTACTTGTGGCAGCCAGATCGGTTTTGTTTCGCGTGTGGTCAGCCAGAGGGCATAGTCCAGGAATTCATCTGCCGGATGATCCAACGCCTGATAAGCATCAGTTAAGACCGTTGGTTGATCATAGAACGAAAGTGCACGCACCGCTTCCAGGCGAACCCTTGGATGAGCATCATTGGCTAAAGGTGCGATCAATTGATAGGAATCGGGAATCTGGCCTTTCCAATGTCGGGCAACCCGGATCGCCGCCGCACGCGCTCTGCCATCTTTGGACTTCAAACAACGCGTTAACAGTTCCGGCTGCACACTATTAATGCATTGTGCCACCCAGAGACCCTCTAATTGGTTGTGTTCGAATTGCGGGTCTTTGGGATCGAGATTTTTCAACCAGACTTTTAAGTCATTTTCTACTTTTGCTTGTCCCCGCTCCCGCAGGACATTTTT
>JAJFIP010000280.1 GCA_021774875.1 Emcibacter sp. | reverse complement strand
TTTCGAGTTTCTCTTTGCCAAATCCACCGTAGGGGATACCGCCATCATCGGCCCCGGCGCGATATGAATGATGTACCCAATCCAATTATTACCAGCTTCTGTTCCACCAATCTGCGCACCTTTCATAAAGACAATGCGCTGGGTAGGGCTGCTGGTTGAAAGCTGATCCATGATCTCTTTCAAGTACGGCGTACGCGATGTTTTCCAAAGCCCGGGTTCAGCCGATGATTTACCAGAGAGTAAGCGATATTTATCAGCCCATTCAGATACCAGGTAATATTCTTCGGGAACAAAACTCTTGAGATACGTATTTTGAACGAATGCGCCGTCATGTTTTATCAGGCCTGATTTAATCGAGTTTAAGTTTTCCCTCCCCAATGTCATTTAGATGCTCCCGCACATACTTTTCCAAAATTGTATGGAGAGCGTGTTCATCAACCTCCAACTCCTTTGCCATTAATGGTGAAATTCGTGCAGGCCAGTTCACCCAGCTATCTCGTACTTGCCTCCCTAATTTAAAGATTTGTGCTTTCACCATTTCCTTATTGATCAACTGTCCTTTTCTTTCCTGCAGGGCAAGCTGTGTAAGCTGGGCTTTGTAAAGCTCATGCGCTGTTTTAATTTTTATAAAGGACGGATGCCCTTGCGAACTGCCATCATCTATATCTTTGCCTGACTCTTTGAGGACTTGATTCACATTTTGCGCAGCTTGCTCTGGGTCGTAATTGGGGTCTTTGACAATGGGGCGTTGTTTCGATTTATCGGTATTATCTTTCCATTCCTTATCAGCCTTTTTTGAGTTAATCGTGCCATCCTTATTCGGCGTGATACGACCAGCCGTGATGGCCTTTCTAACTGCTTTATCCGTAACACCGCGATGGCGTGCATATGCTCTTATTGAAAGCCCCATAATTCCTCGCTTTTTGATCTATTCAACTTTACTTCGTCGTTTTTTGAAGCGTTCATCTACATGTTGATTAACGGTAATTTTTAACAAAAGGAGCAAAGACCATGACAACACCACAAACACAAAAACCAGCGCCAAAATCACCAGAGGTTGAGACGAAAGCACCCAAAATCACCAAGAAAGCCTTGGTACAAAACCTCTTAGAAGCAGAAAAAGGCACTACCATCGCAGAGATTGCCAAACAAACAGGCTGGCAAAAACATACTGTGCGCGGGCATTTATCAACTATGAAGAAAAATAACATCATCATCACCAGCGAACGCATCGATGGAGAGCGCCGTTATTTTATTAAGAAACAAGCCGATTAAACGCGCTCCTTTTCTAACTCTTCAAAGCTCTGGCCGTTACTGGCCAGAGTTGCTTTCTTCCCTGTAAATTCCTCCCAACGCTTCACAATCACATCGACATATTTAGGATCAAGCTCAATAAGACGAGAACGCCTGCCTGTTTTTTCACTGGCGATCATCGTTGAGCCAGAGCCACCAAAAGCATCCAAAACTATATCCTTTGTTTTGCTGGAATTTTGAATGGCACGTTCTACCAACTCAATGGGTTTCATCGTGGGATGCAGATCATTTTTAACGGGTTTATTCACAAACCACACATCACTTTGAGAACGATCACCGCACCAGAAATGTTTGTTTGTATCTTTCCAGCCATATAAAATTGGTTCGTACTGGCGTTGATAATCAGCACGCCCCAGCGTAAATGTATTTTTTGCCCAGATGATAAAGGTCGACCATTTACCACCAGCGCCGACAAAAGCATCATAAAGCGTATGTAACTCGGAAGAACTCATGCAAATATACATTGCGCCTTTGCAGGTCATCATCAGATTGGTGCAGACGTCATATAAAAAACCACCAAAGTCATCGCCAAGATTATCATTCTTAATCGGGCGATTTTTACCACGCATTTTATCTTTGGCGGAATTGGCGTAATTTACATTATAAGGTGGGTCTGTGAAAACCATGTCCGCCAGCTCATCACCAAGCAGATTATTGTAGCTATCAATTTGTGTTGAATCGCCGCACAAAACTTTATGATCACCGCAAATCCAAATATCACCCAGCACACTGATTGGCTTTTCTGGGATTTCTGGCGCGGCATCTTCATCCGTTAAGCCAGCGTCATTATCATCCAATAAAAATTCTTCTAATTCAGACGTATCAAACCCCAAAATATCGAGATCAAAATCAAGATCATCCAGCGCCGTCAACTCTTGGCGAAGGAGTGTTTCATCCCAGCCAGCATTCTCCGCGATCTTATTATCGGCAATCACCAAGGCGCGACGTTGTGTCTCATTCAAATGCTTGAGATGAATAACAGGCACAGTTTTTACGCCCAGCATTTTTGCCGCCATTAAACGACCATGCCCCGCAATAATTATATTGTCTTTGCCCAGCAGAATAGGATTCACAAAGCCAAATTCGGTCATGGAGTTGGCGATTTGTGCCACTTGCTGTTCTGAGTGTGTACGAGCATTGCCGATATAGGGCGTAAGATCGTTCACAGAAACATGCTCTATTTTAAGCTCAAGATTTTGATTGTCTGTCATGAAAATTATTCTCCATTTCTTGTAGTTGTAAGAGTTGCCCACGCATAAGCGGCAGCCAATGGGACGACACCGTTTCCACAGGCTCGAATTCTGTCCACCCGAT
>JAJFIP010000279.1 GCA_021774875.1 Emcibacter sp. | reverse complement strand
GTAATTTCGGTTTCCGGTGATCAATCCCAGCGGGAACATCTCAAAATATTTTCAGAAAAAACACAAAACCCTGGCATGAAATTTTATCATTGGGCAGGGTTGTCGCCGCGTATGGTTTTCGATTTACTGAACGAAATAAATATGTTTTTCTTGAGTTGGCGGCCACCATTTTCCGTTGCTTGTGATTGCGCAACAGTGCAGACTATGAGGGGCAATTCCAGAGGACTTTTCTGCTCAGTAACGGGGCAAAAATTACCTTTGTGCCTTGTGATAAAATGAAATTTTCCCTGCCGTCAAAATCAAAGTTCGGACCTCCCGTCAACCGTACCAAATGATCAAAACGCAGCCTCATATTGCCCGCCAGTCGGCGAAAAAATATGTCACACCATATGCACCATCGGTGTGCCACTAAAGATAAGTAAAATCAAATAGTTACGGGAATAGATGGGGGCACCAAATATTCACGAACAGGCACCAAACAGGCTCAAAATTTGTTAACATAGTGTAATGGTTGTATTTTCCTTCAGGCACCTAATTGACGTCCTCCATGGTGCCTAATTGGTATTAGGCCAATATTCGGGGAATATGGCAAAAAACACTATTTCTTAAAAAAGTGTCTTAACTAATGCCTTTATAGAGCTTAACTAATGGAATATATCAGTAACTAACAAACAGAAAATTGCCTGTTTGTTATATTGGCTTTCATCCATCATGTATCTTGACTTAGACTTCATGCAGAGCTTGCAGGATGGCCCATTGCCACTTATGTCCGAGGTCTAACCCAGAAGGATATTGCCCGTGATCATGATGTTGTAACCAAACGTCTGAGCCCCATGATTTACTAAAACCAATTTTGTGATGTTTCATGTTTTTTTTATAACTTCACCCTGAGGCAAGCGATGGCGGTGATAGGGTATATTGTTTCAAACGATTCTATGTTAAAATGGTAAGTAACAATAAAATGCTCCAGATAATAATGAGTATTTTTTGTCGTCTGGTTCTCTGACAAAAGAATATTAAAATCTCTGTTTTGTTATTCAGAATATAATTTTTCGAAATAACATTGTCTGGATTAAGAGGGTGACTTCGTCGTCAATAGTATAAGACGAGAATTTTATCCTGAATAGATGGAGAAATATATGAAGATAAGGCTTCAAGCATAACGGTAATAAGTAAAAATTTTGGAAAAATTGTGTCAAAAGAAATAAATATTGGAGAAAGAGATATCTTGGAAAAAGGCGTAAGTCAGCTCTTTCGCAAGTACCAACTTGAGATCTCGAACACGATTTATAAACGGCTTGGATCTAAGGAAGAGGCGGATGATCTGACACAAGAAACTTTCGAGCGATATTCTTCAGCATCCGGACGCATGCTGATAAGGAACCCGCGTGCTTTTTTATATCGAATAGCGAAAAATTTGATTGTTGATCACTTAAGGCGCATCACGTCGAAGAATAGAGTGATTATTCAGTGCGATAATCAAATTGAGACACCAGATCTAAAGCCCTCTATAGAACAAGAACTTATTGTAAAAAGTGAATATATCCAATTGAAAAAGGCCATTGGAAAATTACCGCCCAAATGTCGGAAAGTATTTATTTTACGTAAAATAGAAGGGTTGTCTTATGCGCAGATCGCTGAAAATATGGATATATCAATTGGCGCCGTTGAAAAGCACGTAATTCGAGGGTTAAAAGCTTGCCGGTTTGAGTTAACAAAAGATGGTAAAAAAACAAGAAGTGCCAAAAACACAAAAAGTGAATGAAATGGATAAGGACCAAACTGTTATAGAATTGGACAAGCTCGCAGACCAAGCGGCTACCTGGTTTCAGCGCATGTCGGATAAGTCTGTATCTGAAGAAACACAGGTAGCCTTTGATGACTGGATTGCGGCCGATGAAACTCATAAAGTCGCTTATGAGGAATATTCTGCCATTTGGCATCATCCTGAGTTTGATAATATTTTGCAGAATTTTGCCGATGAAGAGAAAAGAGTGCCAGCTTATCAGAAAGTGCCAGTCTATCATAAGCCGATCTATCATAACAAGTCCTTGCTGACGGTAAGAAAAATAGGGACTATTGCCGCCAGTTTACTTTTACTCTTCTCCACGTGGCTTTTTTTCGAGTCAGAAAAAAATATACCCGTTCAATCAGTAAAATATCAAACTGAAATTGGTGAGATTAAAACGGTCACTCTAATGGATGGATCTACTGTTGCTCTCAATACGGATACTAAAATACGCATATCTTTTGGAGAGCAAAGAAAAATTTATTTGCAACAGGGTGAAGCATATTTTGATGTTAAGAAGGATGGACGGGAATTTATTATAGAAGGTGGAACTGGTCGCATAAAGGTGCTTGGAACTGCGTTTAACGCCAGAGTAAGTTATAACCAGATGATCGTTGTCGTTGATCGCGGCGTTGTATCTGTGGGTCCCGATAATTCGTCTTATCAACAAAAGACACTTCACCAACATGAAAAACTTGCGGTTACGGATCGAAGACTGGGTTCGGTTCGCAAGGTCGTTAAGCAAGTTGCGGATTGGCGTGACGGCTGGATTGAATTTAATGACAGGTCACTTGCTGAAGTGATCACAGAGCTTGATCGTTATTATGCTGGTGAAATTCGTCTTGCTGAACGGAACCTGTGGCAGTTACGTGTAACGGGACGGTTTAATCTGAAGGATATTAAAAGAGCTGTAGGTGTACTGGGGAAAAGCATGCGTTTAAACGTAATAATTTCTGAAAATGATGAAATTATTATCGGTTGAAAATTAAAGAGTTAACAAGTTATATTAAAAAAATAATCACTTTTTATTGTCAGGTCAGTCAGTAAACTTCCGTCATCAGTAGTGAACTAGGTTATTTAATCTAAGTCGGCGTACTGAAAGGGAGAAAAAAATGTCTAAAGGCAAAAGACCATTACTTCAATATATGGCAATAAGCATAATTATAGCAATTGGAGTATCGACCACACCCGTATTAGCTCAGACGAACACTGGTCAGAAATTACATTCAAACAATGTTTTCATTATTGCTCTACCGGACAACCGGATTGATGTGTCAATTTCAGGGGGTTCCATTTCGGAGGCTCTCCAACAACTATCAAAACAAGCAAATTTTCAGTTGGTTGGAAATGCCGCTTATTTGACAGGGGGAGTAAGAGAACCTGTGGTAGGTTCATTTACGGCACAAGAAGCAGTTGAAAAATTGTTGCATGGCACAGGGATAGAATATGAATGGGATGGAAACACCCTGATTATAACAGGTCGCAAGAAAGAAGACATTATTGCACCAACGCGATCCGATGATACGCTCCATCAAGGATCATTATTGACTATGGAAATCGATGAAGTTATTGTTACGGCACGAAAACGCGCGGAGCGACTTCAAGATGTTCCGGTTTCGGTTACTGCATTTAACGCATATAACCTTGAAAACCGGAATATGTCTGACCTGTCGGACATCGGTCAATTCACACCCAATTTAAACTTCGATGTTGGTGCCGGGACAAGTGGAGGGGGGTTCAACTCCAGAATTTTCATCCGAGGTGTTGGTCAAACAGATTTTATAATCACGACTGATCCAGGGGTCGGCATTTACGTAGATGGCGTTTATTTTGCCCGGATGACAGGCAGTGTAATGGACATCGTCGATTTAGAACGCGTAGAGGTTTTGCGCGGGCCGCAAGGCACCTTGTTCGGCAAGAATACGATCGGCGGTGCGATCAATGTGGTTTCGGCCAAGCCGACGGGCGAGTTCGGTGGCTATCTCAAAGCCTCAACAGGCTCCCGCAACTTGGTTGACCTTAAGGGCAGCGTCGATATCCCGATTGCCCAGGACAAGTTGTTCGCTAAGATTGCCGTCTCGTTCAAGAATCAGGACGGCTTCGGACACAGGCTCAATTTTAATTCCGGGACAAAATTGGGCGAATTAGGCGACTCGAACAGTGCCACAGCCCGTGGGCAGGTCCGATGGCTGCCAGCGGAGAATGTTGATGTTCTGCTCTCGGTGGACGTGTCGCGGCAACGCGAGAATTCGCAACTTTCGACATTGGCGGCGATCAATAGTTCAGCACCGCTTTTGGGTTTGTGGAATGCCTTGGTCGCGCCTGGTCTTGGGCTGGCGATGGACAGTCGTTTTTTATCCGACGACCCCTTTGACACATTTGCCACTTTCGGAACTAACGATAGTGTAAACGACCTTGATGTTTGGGGCATGTCGCTGATCACTGATTGGGATACTGGCGGTTTTGACATTAAATCTATTACCGCATTTCGTGAACTGAAAGCTAATTTCTCACAGGACAACGATGCTTCGCCCTTGCCCTTTCACGAAACCATCAACCGGGACACTCAGTCGCAGTTCAGCCAGGAGTTGCAGATCAGCGGTAGTCACATTGATAACCGGCTGAACTGGCTCATTGGAGCCCTTTATTTCAGTGAGAATGCTGACGACAAGATTGATGTAACGATAGCTGGGGGGCTTTTTGATGCTTTAGAGGCACTGCCTGGCCCTCTCTCTCCGCCTTTCCCGCCCTTTGGCGGTCAGGGTAATCCGGCCAATATTGGGCTTGAACTCGAATTTGACGTTTTTAACGAGATCTCGACCGACAGCTACGCAGTCTTCGGGGAAGCAAGTTACGATGTTACAGAGAAACTAACCGTGACTGGAGGTCTCCGATACACTTACGAGGAAAAGGTAGCGAGTTTTGTGAATCGCCGTGTCAACAGCGGCGTGTTCGTCATCCCGCCGACCACGGTGGGTGACAGCTGGAGTGCCTTTTCGCCGAAGGCTGTGATAAAGTATAGTTGGAATTCACAATTTCTGACCTACTTCTCGGCGGCGCGTGGTTTCAAGAGCGGTGGTTTCAACGGCAGACCCACTGTCGTGGCAGCCGTCGATTCTTTCGGCCCCGAGTTCGCATCGTCGATGGAGTTGGGGGCCAAGTTTGGTTCGTTTGATAGGCGTTTGCAGTTAAACACTTCATTCTTTTTCAACTTTTACGAGGACATGCAATTAACGAGTGTGAGGGCCACGCCTGAGGGTTTGTTAATCTTCATTACCGAGAACGCAGCAAAGTCCGAGATCAAGGGCTTTGAGGTCGAGCTCAAAGCGAAGCCAATCTCTGGTTTGGACATTGACGCATCGGTGGGCTTTACCGATTTCAAATTCACTGAACTTGGCCCAGGTGCTACGGTGACGTTAGACAGTAAAATGCCACACGCACCAAAATGGACACTGAACGCGGGCGTCCAATACGCTCTTCAGTTAACCAAATACGGCAAGCTGACCTTGCGTGGTGACTATTCATACAGGAGCAGTTTCTTTACCGACATTGTCAACACTTTAGCAATTTCCCAGGACGGCTACAGTCTGGTCAGCGCGCGACTTGCCTTTGAGCCCGAACAAGGAAATTGGCAGATTGTAGTTTTTGGCACTAACCTTGGCAACAAGCGTTATAAAACCAGTGGCGCGGCAGCCCTTGACAGTATTGGTCTGGCTTACGCCAATTTTGGCCGGCCTCGGGAGTGGGGGATGAATCTTAAGTTTCAGTTTTGAGATGGGACCAACATTGACATGATGACAGTGCGTCAAGGTCTCGCATTGTACATCGGCGGTAATGTGATTTACGGCGAAGATAACGGCAGGTCGGTGGAGGGTGTTTATAGCTTTGTTGTGCAAACATAGAAAGGCATGAATGATATGACCTACTTTGTCAGGATTATAATTTTATTCTCTATATTGGGGGGACTTATCGTTGTGCCCAACCTTTCGTCGGCACAGGATACTGTTTTCCTGACTTGGAAAGATCTGCTAGATAAACCTGCACCGAAACCGGATAAAGTAATCCCATATGGACAGGACTCGCAGCAATATGCCGAATTGTGGTTGCCCCACGGCCAAGGACCCCATCCAGTAGTTGTACTGGTGCATGGCGGCTGCTGGTCATCTGCCTTCCCAAGTGCTGAGTTGCTTCACCATATGGCGGCCACACTTCGCGATAAGGGGGTTGCTGTCTGGAATCTGGAATATCGACAGGTGGGTCATTCTGGCGGAGGGTTTCCTGGCACATTCCAAGATGTTGCGGCGGGTGCCGATTTCTTGAGAAAGATTGCATCCGCTAATAATCTGGATATCAATAAGGTGGTCAGTGTAGGTCATTCAGCTGGCGGGAGTATGGCGCTGTGGCTGGCAGTACGTCATCGACTAAGTGAAGATAGTCCCTTGTATAGCAAGGCACCGCTTAGATTAGTAGGGGCAGTCAGCCTAGGTGGTGGCGGGGATTTAAAAAAACTCCTGCCTTACGGTGCAATAATATGTGGCGAGAATACAATAGAAAAAATTGTTGGTTTGAATGAGAGAGATATATCAATCGCGTTCAGTGATACATCACCTGCGGAATTACTTCCCTCAGGCGTCAAACAAATCATGATTCATGGTGTCTTCGACCCCGTAGCATTTCCCTATTGGGGATGGCAATATCAGTTCCGCGCAAAAAAGGCAGGTGAATATGTTGATGTAAAGGTGGTTTCGAATGCTGCACACTTTGAAATTATTACCCCGTGGACACCGGCATGGCATATCGTAGAGGAGAGTATTTTAACCCTAATCAGGAGGTGACCATACATGACAAGCCCCTTGAAAGATAAGAAAAATCAAATAGTTAGAGAAATGTCATGAGGCACCGGATTATTACCTCCAGGCACCAAATCGACTCAAGCCATAGTTAGTCGGTCCTAAAAAAGCATTCAAAGTCTTATAAATTAAGGATTTCCACGGCTTTTAGTATACTGTAAACTGCAACAAATTGAAGTTCCCTCTTTAAAAGGTTGCAGTTTATGCTCAGGAAGAACCCGAAAAAAGACCGTCAGGACGACCTGTTTCGCCCGCGTCTGGAAAATATCATCGACCCGCGCCACGAACTGGTAAAGCTGGCGGCACTGATTGACTGGGATGGTCTGGAGGCTGACCTTTCCCGCTTTTACTGCGCGGATAATGGCCGCCCTGCCGGGTCTATTCGACTGATGACGGGGCTTTGTTTTCTTAAAGACATCAAAGGCTTGTCCGATGAGGAAGTCTGTGCTGTCTGGTGTGAGAACCCCTATTTTCAGCATTTCTGCGGCGAGACTTTCTTTCAGCACCGCTTTCCCGTTGAGCCACCTTCTTTAAGTATTTTCCGGGGGCGCATTGGTGAGGAAGGCATGGAACGCCTGCTTGAGGAGACGATTAAAACAGGTTTGCAATCCGGCACAGTTTCAAAGCGGGATTTTGGCCATGTAACGGTGGATACGACGGTGCAGGAAAAGGCGGTTCACTTTCCAACTGATGTGGGTCTGTGTCACCGGGCGCGAGAGGCATTGGTGAGCCTGGCAAAAGAGCAAAATATTCCCCTGCGTCAGAGTTACCGCCGTAAAGGCAAACAGGCTCAGTTCATGGCCAATCGTTACATGGCAGCGCGGCAGATGAAGCGGGCACGCAAGAAGATCAAAGAGGTCAGGAACTATCTGGGCCGGGTGATGCGGAATATTAAAGGGGCGGCTGAACAGGGGTATATTTTATCTCCGGCCCTTGAGGCGGCTCTTGCCAAGGCGCAGGTTTCCTACAATCAGACCCTGAACCCTGCGACAAAAAACAAGCTCTACAGCTGGCATGCGCCAGAGGTGGAATGTATCGCTAAAGGCAAAGCTCACAAAAAATATGA
>JAJFIP010000278.1 GCA_021774875.1 Emcibacter sp. | reverse complement strand
CGCGACCGACTCTGGCACTCCCAGCAAGGTCTCTGTAAATGGTGTGGAGGACGTGTCTCAAAGGATGAAGCAACTCTTGATCACATCGTAGCGATCAGCCGCGGCGGCGGAAATGGAAATGACAATCTATGCATGGCGTGTGAGGAGTGTAATCAGAAGCGTGGTAATAACTGTACTGCGGAAGAGCTTTCTAAATAATATTTTAAATGAGGCGATTTGATGGGCGAACAAACAAAAATACCTTGGTGCGACCACACTTTCAATCCGTGGGTGGGATGCACCAAGGTCAGTCCAGGCTGCAAATTCTGTTACGCTGAGACCGACATGGATAAACGCCGTCACTATGCGAAATGGAGCGATCATGGAACTCGCGTGATGACCAGTGACTCAAACTGGAAAAAGCCTTTTCAGTGGAATCGTAAAGCAGAAAAAGAAGGTCGAAAACGTGTTGTTTTCTGCGCAAGTTTGTCTGATGTCTTCGAAGATTGGATAGGTCCAATTACTAACAAAGACGGTCAAGAAATCCGTTACTGTCAAAGTTGTGGTTGTTTTCCATCTGAATCTGGTAACTGTAGAAATTGTGGACATCGTACCCAAAAAGCAACGATGGGTAGAATTCGTCAAAGACTCTTCTACAACGTAATCATGGAAACGCCACATCTCATCTGGCGAATCCTCACAAAGCGTCCTGAAAACATTCGGAAGTTCTGGCCAGTCCAACCAGACTTTTCTATGCATTGGGACAACGTCCAGCTCTATACCAGTGTTGAAAATCAGGAACAGGCAGAGATACGAATTCCAGAGCTTCTAAAGTGTCGTGATCTGGTCCCCATCTTGGGTATCAGTGCTGAACCATTGCTCGAACAAATTGACCTGAGACCGTGGCTTCATCCTCCAATGATTCAGCACGTCATCGTCGGTGGAGAAAGCGGTTTCGATGCACGGCCGTTTTGCTCAGATTGGGCACACATTCTGTTAATGCAATGCTATCACGCGAAAATACCATTCTTCATGAAACAGTTTGGATCGAATGCACACGATGGAGATCATCCCGAAATAAATCGTATTCCATTTTCTGACAAAAAAGGTGGTGACATGGATGAATGGACGGAGAGATTTCGCGTTCGTCAACTACCTGAAGGGTGGGAGTACTAATCATGGAATACAAAACAATCCCACTCGGAGAGCGTGTTTTAATCGCCAAAGACGAGGATCAGGATCAATCTAAAGGCGGGATTATCCTACCCGAAAAATGCAAGATCCCTGTTAGCACTGGGAGAGTCATCGAAATTTCGAAGCGGGTAGATAATGACCCCCTACAACCGATCCATGAATTAGACAAGGTTTTACTGAATTTCGATGTGCATTGATTCGTATGCGGTTCAAAAACATTTTTCTGGAACATCCGACTCGATGTCACCTTGGCAGAATGCGTGCTGGGTTGTTGATGTTCCACAGTCCGAAAGAGAAAGCCTATTCGATGGCTTGAAGCATATTGCAGGTGAGTACAGACAGGACTCAATTGCGGTAATGGTTGGAAAAACGGAATTCATCAGAACAGGGAAGTCTAATGGCAAAGATGAAAAACAAAATTAAGAGACCTACTTTCGATCATGTCGAGGAACGAACCCGGAACAAGGGTTGGCTGCTCGAGATTGTTCAACAAGTAGAAATGCAACTTTGGGGGCGGTGGTCGTACTGGTTTGAGATCTGGCAAAACGGAACGATCGGCACATTTCCCGAATGGAAGATTCCCCAAGTACCTTTCACTGATGAAATGACGATGCCAGAGATACCACCTGAGATTGTCGGAAAGATGAATCAGCAACCAGACGGAGAGCAGAAACTCGAATACTTGGGATCGTCACATGACACAAAGAAGCGAACGATGGATGCATTTACTTCTGCGATTCAAGTACACCAGGCGAGGCTTGAAGATCTCATCAGTTGGCTACTGTGGGGATTAGCTTGCCCAATGATCGAAGAGAGGCCGAAGATCCCAGAGAAGGCAGCAGTGGTTATGTATCACGATCTGAGCCTTGATCTAATGATTGCCCATCCGACTGATTGGGGAGCAATGCTCGCGCGTGAGTTCGCTTACACGAAAGGCCATGCATGGTTCCCTACTCCACCGAGTCTCGTTCAATTGATGACCGAAATACAATTCAATTCTGAGGAAGATAACCGGATGAAATCGGTTAATGATCCCTGCCTTGGAACGGGAATCATCTTGTTGCATGCGAGTAATTATTCACTCGATCTCTACGGTAACGATATCAGTTCATTAATGGTCAAGCTCTCATTGCTGGCCTCTTACATGTTCATTCCTTGGTTGATCTTCCCCGGTAGGTCTGCTGGCATCATCGAGTTTCAGGAAGCCGCGATACCTGCGGAGAAATCAGAATTGTCCGATAAGACCACGGAAAAGGTATTAGTGCAAGGGAGTCTGTTTTGAGCAACGATAATAGCGTTAAACCAATGCCAGTAAAAATGAAAGTCAAAGCAACAACGCCTTACTTCGGTGGAAAACGAACTCTTGCCCCCGACATCGTTCAACAGTTGGGGAAACATACTCAATTCTTCGATAGTTTCTGCGGATCGCTTGCTGTTGAGTTTAACAAAGAACCGTCTCAAAAAGAAACGATCTGTGACCTTCATGGTGATGCGACCAATCTGGCACGAGTTATACAGAATGAATCGATTGCCGTTCGCTTGTACGAGAAAACATCTCGAATACTTTTCTCAGAGGGAATTCTCCACGATGCCCGTGACTTCCTGCAGGAGTCATACGATTTCGAGTCTCGGGATCCAGAACGGATGCTCGAAAGAGCTTACTGGTTTTTCATTGCTAGTTGGATGGGTCGAAACGGATCGACTGGCACAAAGCGGATTGATTATCAGATCGCTGTCAGGTTCACCAATGGCGGTGGCTCTCCATCTGTTAGATGGAAACATGCTGTCGAATCAATGCCCGCTTGGTGCAAGAGATTGACGAATGTTGTCATTCTGACCCGAGATAGTTTCACGATCATTCCCAAGTTTCAGGACAAAAAGGGAACAGCGATTTATGCCGATCCACCTTATTTTCCGGGAAATCGAACTGGCTACAAGAAAGGTGGAGGGGAGTATTTGCACGAATTCAAACACGGCCCTGGCCATCGGTTTAAAAAGGTCAGTGAAGCCGACGCCTGCGGAATCTGCGGTCTTCCGGAAAGAGATCATGAATGTGATCACGCTCGGCTGGCTGATCTTCTCAACGAATTTAAGCACGCGCGAATCGTATTGAGTTATTACGACGAACCTTGGATACGCGAGCTTTATCAGGGTTGGACGATCATCGAAAAGCCAATGAAGAAGCGAATTTCAGCTCAAGCCAAAAAAGAAGCAACTGTCTCGGACGCACCCGAGATCTTACTTATCAACGGCCCGGCCTTCGGTAAGGCCCGGCATCGCGAACTGTTTTAGAGAACAGAATAAATGAAACCAATAGACACAAGCAAAGACTCAGCCATCTTCAGCAAATGCGGTCGGTACCGTTATGTCTTAACTCGCAACTTCATGAATGCGAAGCCGAAAACAATTAATTTCCTGATGCTCAATCCGTCAACCGCAGATCATCGTGACAATGACAGGACGATAACTCGTTGTTGTAAATACTCTCAACGGTGGGGCTATGGTCGAATGATCGTCACGAACATCTTTGCATTCGTGGAAACGAAAAAAGAGTTGATGAAAAAGTATCACGCTCCGATCGGTGATAAAAACAACTGGTACATCAAAGAAGTAGCAAAGATGAGTGATTTCATTTTATGTGCTTGGGGTACTGATGGAGACCATTTGGATCGGGGACACGCAGTTCACCACATGTTGAATGAGTTAAAGCTAAATCCTCATTGTCTGGAGATAACTAAAGATGGCCATCCCAAGCACCCGCTGTATTGCAAGGGAGACTTACAACCAATCCCGTATGAAGGAGCAAAAGCGTGAGTATATTCAAGTACGAAAAAATAGATGGTGCTGGTATTTGTCCTGTCTATCTTGAACGTTGGACGTTGTTCAAGTGCCGTTGGTTTCAGATCTATCTGCATAAATTTTCTGGAGACGACTGGGCAATTGATGGCCACGATCACCCTAAACGATTCATTTCAATCGGTCTCAAAGGATCGTACGACGAAGAGATCTTCAAAGATGGGGAACTAGTCGGCGAAAAGAAATGGATTGCCCCTTGGTTCCGTTCTTTCCCCGCTGATCACACGCATCGAATCAAAGCCAAAGCAACGGGCGGTGCTTGGACTCTGGTGATAGTCGGTCGTGCTAATCGCCCTTGGGGATTCTGGCTCAAAGGAGAATGGATTCCGTGGCGTAAATATGTTTACGAACACGGAGAAGAACGAAAGTCATGCTGAGGGAAAAACAATATGGAGAGAGACGTTCAAAAAATAATCAAAGCACTTGAAGACGATCTCCGCCTGTTAAAGGCATTCAGAAAGAAGGTTTATACGACTCGTGTTTACGATTCCATAGGTCATTTAATAGAAGAAGTCGAAGTGCGTAAAAAGCACTTTCGAAACAAAGCACAAAAAGGAAGCTGATCAATGACAAGATGCACCAATTCAAAATGTACAAAGCGATGCAGCCTCGACCTGACGCCGGCAATGGTTGAGGAGTTGGAACGAATCAAAGAGCTCACCAACATGCATACATCAGAACTGTTGCGATACTCGTTACAGCTCCTGTCTGTTTATATCGAAATGGTTAGCCGTGGAAAAGAACTGAGAGCAGTGGATCCTAAACAGCCATTGTTCGATCAAACGATGATCGTTATGCCAATTCAAGTCATGAAAGAAACAGTGTTATGAAGTGTATCAACCCCGACTGTGGTCGCATCAAAACTGTCAAGAAGATTGGCGATCACGAGTTCCTATGCAATCACTGTGGTTGTCATTTCGATGATGATCCTGATGAGGGTGGCGATCACTCGAACAATCCAGAAGGCCGTTCGAATCGTAAGGAACGGAATCGACCGAATCGATTAGGGAGATAGTACTGAGATGAAAGAGTCGAATGTATATCGAGCGAATGGTGGTCATATTTTTCATTTAGTCTTGAAAGGCACAAGAGAAGCTTTGTGTGGTTTTGAACCATCAGGAAGACGTGGTCGATGGGTCCAGAATTTCGACGATCATGAAGCTAATTGTCCGAAATGTATTAAAAAGAAAACTGAAATTGAAGCAAAAGAGAAATCAGAACGAGTGTCTTTTTCAGATGCAATGGACCATCAAATTCCTTATGGAGAAACGTGGTAATGAAAGCACTCACGATACACGAACCGTTTGCCACGCTGATAATGGAAGGCAAAAAGCGGGTTGAAAACCGGGGATGGTTTACCGGGTCAACAGGTGATCTCATCATCCATGCAGGCAGTAGTAATCGATTTCTGAACGAGTGGGACAGTCTCAATCTGGGACCGTTGCCAGAGAATATTCAACAACGAATGGTGCTCGGAATTGTCAAGGTAATTGGTTGCGTTCAATTCACTGGTGAGCAAGGACAACTGATGAATGTAGAGCCGGAACATGAGTGGCTCAACTCTCATCCTTATGCGTTCGGCCCGTTCTGTTGGATCTTGGATGAAGTCCGAGTACTCGAGAGACCGTTCCGCTGGAGAGGTCAGCAAAAACTCTGGGACGCTACCGAGCTGATGGAGTCGGACGCGTGGAAGAACAACCGACTGATTCCTTTGGGAGATGTGTGACATGGATGAATTGCTGAAAACCATCCTCGGTTACTCCTACCCCTATGGCACTGAACTCGATCTGCAGAACGCCATTCACGATGTTCTGCTGGACTCCGGCTATCACTTCGAGCGGGAATACATTGTTGGTTCAGATCGTATCGATTTCCTTGTGAACGCTGACTGCTTTGTGGTCGCATTGGAATGCAAGATAAAGGGAGGTCCGACAGCAGTCTTAGAACAGCTGCTGCGGTATGCAAATATAACTGAGGTTGACGGCGTCCTGCTGGTCACAAGTCGTCACACGCACCGATTTGATTGTAACATTCTGAACGACAAGCCATTTTCAATCGCATGGATTGCGGGGAATTTCTGATGCACAAACCATTGAAAACCCACGGACGTCTCTGGTTGGAGAACGGACAGTGGAATCTTGAATGTGAACCTCACGTCGCTATGTGGGCAAAGCGGATCTTCCGGAGAATTCCGACCGGTACCCATGGGGTGTACCAGCTATCTCATGTTCCCTCAATTTGCCGGGATCTGGAATGGTTCTCACAGCGGTTCCCTCTGCAGATTGAAAACATGGACGAACTCACGTCAGCCGCCCAGGAACATCGAGATCACATCGCAACTCTGGATCAGATTATCGATTCAGAATATCAGCCGCGGGAATATCAACTCGCCCTGCCTCCGAGGGATTACCAGCGCCGCGCAGCGGAGTTGTACAGGGCGCAGCGTAGTTTGCTTCTGGCCGATGAGGTAGGGCTTGGGAAAACGGTATCCTCGCTCTGCTCGCTGACTGACAAGAGGACCGTCCCGGCCATCGTGGTTTGCGTGCCCAACCTGCAACGACAGTGGCAACGTGAGATCGAGACGTTCCTTCCTGATGTAACGACGCACATCATCAAGAAGAAGATGATTTACGAACTCCCGAAAAAGAATGGTCGCGGTCCTGATGTTGTGATTATCAGTTATCACAAACTAGATGACTGGGCGAAAGTGCTAACTGAATATGGTCGTTCAATTATCTTCGATGAGGTTCAGGAACTGCGGAGGCGTGGCACAAACAAGTACTGTGGTGCCAGTCACATCGCTCATCAAGACCACATGTTTCGCATCGGGCTGTCTGCGACTCCGATTTACAATTTCGGCGGCGAGATCTTCAACGTGATGGAGATCCTGTTCCCCGGCGTTCTCGGGACAGAGGAAGAGTTTTTTAATGAATGGTGCTGGGGGCTGTATGGGAAAGCACGCCTGAAGGATCCTACGGCATTCGGAACTTGGATGCGTGAAAACCATTACATGTTGAGGCGGACCCGCAAAGAAGTAGGTCGGGAACTCGAACCACTGAGCCGTATCACACAGCCAATCGATTGCGACACCGCCCCTCTGGATGACATCAAAGATGCAGCTGGTGAACTCGCCAGGATCATCCTGTCCCAAGAAAAGCAGGTCGACGGTAATAAGATGCGGGCCGCTGAAGAATTCAATGTCCTGCTGAGACAGGCGACCGGAATCGCAAAGGCCCCGCACGTCGCGGCGTTCGTCAACATGCTGCTGGAGAATGGTGAGAAAGTCGTGCTCTACGGCTGGCACCGGGCTGTATACAAGATCTGGATGTCGAAACTAAAGGACCACAATCCGCAACTCTATACGGGATCTGAGTCCGTTTCGCAGAAGCAGAATTCATTCGAGGCATTCGTCAATGGGGAGACCGACTTATTGATCATCTCCCTGCGAAGTGGGGCCGGTTTAGATGGTCTTCAGAAAGTCTGCCGTACGGTTGTCTTCGGGGAACTGGATTGGTCACCCGGTGTGCATGAACAGGACATCGGGCGTGTGTTCCGCGATGGTCAGCCTGACCCCGTGACAGCCTACTTCCTTCTATCTGAAGGTGGAGTCGATCCACTGATGGCTGAGACGCTGGGACTAAAGCGGGAGCAGGTGGAGGGGATTCGCGGCGAGTCTGCAGGAATGGCGCAGCGGGTCAACAGCACGAATGGCTTGAAAGAGTTGGCCAGTAAGTATTTGAAATCTTCCAAGTGAACTACGGATCGTAAGAAAGGAAGCTGCTGTGACAATCATTCTAGGACTTGATCCCGGTACCACGGAATCCGGTTGGGTGTTTTACAACCCGCGCACTCGAGCAATCGAAAACAAAGGACATACTGACAATGAAATTTTGCTGAGCGAATTCCAAAAGCCCCAAAATCGATTCATGGACGAAGGGTACGATGTTTGTGCGTGTGAGTGGATGGAATACTTGGGGATGCCTGCTGGGGAATCGACATTTCAAACTGTGTTCTGGATCGGTAGATTCTTTCAATGTGCTTATCATTACAGGGTCTCGCGAAAAGATGTGAAGCTTCATATCTGTAACACGACTCGAGCCAAAGATAAAAACATCAGGCAGGCCATCATGGATCGGTATCCCTCTACAGGCGGTGGAAAGCAACCTCAAATAGGTACGAAGAAGCAGCCTGGCCCATTGTATGGGGTTACCTCTCACAAGATGTCTGCGCTGGCTGTTGCCATCACTTTTTCTGAAACCAGATTGAAGCTAAAAAAAACGTGAATTCCATTCAAATTGTTTAATCCGTTTCTCCTCGCATCTCGTTTATATAATTAGACTTAGCAACAATTAACAAGGAGTAAACGATGAGTACTTTAAATCGCAGAATGGATGTTTCAGAACTATTGAACTTGTGTGTCACGAAAGAGGAGTTGCTCGAACTCTTGGAGGATGTTGATGACGATACGCCGATCATGTTCGCTTGCGACTATGGCGATCGAGGTGACACTCAGCAGGTGATTCCAATCACAAAAATGGAAGACACAGCAGAAGATACTCGAGTGCTGGTCGAATCTGGATACAGCACCACGGGAATCGCTTATATCGAAGAGCGAGCTTATGGCCTCGATTTGATCGATGAGCATGCTCTCGAAAGTATGAAGCATCAACCCATCGTTGTGTTGTCCTGATCAGCTTTCCCGGCTTACTGAGTAGTGAGTCGGGGCTTTCGTATTAGATATCACTGGAGTCTGTGAAATGGCAATTCAAATAGTTACGAAGTATTCAGGCCTTGATTGTGTCTTTTGGTGCGAGATCTGGGGATCAGTTGGTTTGATTCATGAAACGATGTTAGCCGATGAAGCTGAAGATGCTGAGGACGACGCGAGATTGTGGATTGCTGAGACTCTCAGATTATTTTCTACGAATGACAAAGTCTGAAATCGAACCCATTTACAACGGCACGAATCTCTATCACAACGCTCTCGATTGAAGTCAGCCGAAATAAGGGTTGACCGTTTGTACGCATCCCGCAGGATTACGAATTGTTTTGGCAGTTCGTTGGTGCGGGAGAATGCGGAATGTTCGATCATTTCAGTACGGAACAGTGGCAGGTCATCATTGGCGTTGTGAGTCTTGTGATCGTTATCGTTGCTCCTGTCCTGACAGTCGCAATCAAAACGATGAAGTACATCATCCGAGTTGAGAAACACACGTCAGCCTCAGCAGCATCGACTGAAGCAATAGCATCCTCTTTAGAGACTCTCAAGGAAGATAACGAAGAGGATCATAAAACCATCCACGGACGGATTGATTCTGAGAGAGAAAAAAACGAACAACGCTTCGAATCAGTCGACAAGAAAACTGGAGAACACGGAGAGAAGTTGGTCAAACACGGTGTTCATATTGAAACGTTGCTGAATAAAGGCTGTCCGTGATGAAAGAGGTCACAAACGCAGATCTCCCAGAGCCACTACTCGACAAGATGGAAGGCGGCAAGCCCATAGACACCTTCGTGTCAAACGGATGTAGCTACTCCCCTGATGAATTCGGGGGTGTTGTTATAAGTCCAGCGTGTCACTTTCATGATTGGGCTTATGAGATTGGCGGTTGTCAGAAAGACCGTAAACGGGCAGATCAAGCATTCTATCGGAACCTGAGAGCTTGTGATCTATCGAGACGAAAAGCGGGGGTTTACTACCGGCGTGTCCGTTTGTGGGGAGTTAATTCATTCAGTTGGCATAAAGGAAAGAAGCCAAGAAATGAATTATTCCATCGCGTTTGGCTGTTCTTTGAACGCTATATCAATTTTTAGGACTGGCAGTTAAATGAATCAGAAAATGAAACCTTGGATGAAAGATCCTAAGATCGTCACAATCGTAGCGCTCTTCTCTACTCTTGGTGCTACCAATTACGACACTGTTGAGAACGTTGCTGTCAACCTGGCACAGGCCACACAAGCCAATGAAAGTGGAAAAGTACCAGAAATTAAATTGGAGGGTCCAGAGAAGAAAACCGAAGGGGACCTGATTGAATTCAGTGCCATTGAATCATATGGCGACCACTTCAATTGGTTGGTTGATCCAAAGCCAGCAGGTGATGAAAGCATAAAGACTTCTGATGAGAATCGTAGATGTTTTATTGCTTCGAAACCGGGTGTCTACACAATTACGTTGATTGTTTCTAACTGCGAAGGTCAGGCCATCGAGCAGAGAATTTTGACAGTTGAAAGCAATCATGATTGTCCGGACCCAGAGGAACCTGATGATCCAATAAAACCCGATCCAACAAAACCGCCATCGGGAAAACTTGGTTTAACTATTGCAGCTTTTGACTTGGCACTTTCGAAGGTCGATTCCACGAATCGAACTAAAGCTGGAAAGGTTGCCTCAGTTTACGAAGCCATTTCCAAAGATCAAAGCATTACTAATCCACAAGCTTTTGTAAATCAAACCATTGTTGAAATACGGAATGCTTTAGGCAGTAGTATCGATGCCTGGAAGCCATGGCATAGTGGAATTAATACGAAAATTGCGGGCCTGATTTCACAGGGCAAGCTTGTATCCATCACTCAATACCGGGAAGCCTGGAGTGAGATAGCAGAAGGGTTAAAAGCATTATGAGTTTTGACACACTCCCCAAAAACGAACTCACTCTTACCGAAGCAGTGGAGTACCTAAAACACTATGGTTATTTTGAAGATATCATTGCACACATCAAAGAGTTGACGGTTGTCGATGTCTACAAGATGATCAAAAGTAAAAAGCTGCGAGATAAAAAATTCCGAGAAGCGATTGCACGTTTTCAGGACTTTTTCAATATCACAAAAGATGGTGAGTTTGGTCATGAAACGATGCGTGCTATGTCACGTCCTCGGTGTGGGCGTCCTGACATCATCCCCGCAGGAGCTGAAGCAGCTGGTCAATGTAAATGGCCTCATCTTGATGTTACGTATGCATTTGAGCTTTCATTGAGTGGTGTCACAGACGATCAAACAACTCAGGCATTTATTGAAGCCTGTGAGCTGTGGAATGCTGTTTGTGGATTACGTCTCAAAAGAATAGAAAGCCTTGGATCGGCTAACATATGGGCAAAATCAAGACGGATTGACGGACGGGGTGGAACGTTGGCTTGGTCATTTCTCCCCTGCGGTGCATCAAGTAGAACGCAGCTCGAACAGCGCTATGATACAGGTGAGAACTGGAGCATCCGATTTCTCACAGAAGTCATCTGTCATGAAGTCGGTCACGCCATTGGGTTAAATCATCACAACGGCAATTCAATCATGCATCCCACAGCAACAGGTCAATGGCCAGTACCTCAGGCAGTTGATATCAGGAATGTGGTAAGCCGTTATGGAGAGCCTGAACCAACACCAGAACCACCAGAACCCGAACCACCAACACCAGAGCCGCCTCAAGAGGGATGGCCAGAAATCCAAGGTACGATTTCTATCGATGGGAAGCCTCATCGGATCGTACCAGATATCAAATTAGGAGGACTTTGAAATGAAACACGTACTTTCTTTGATCGTATTATTGGTAGGTTTGATACCGGGTATCGCAAATGCTGTTACGCTTGAAACACTCGAACCAAATATAAAACTTCCAAGTCTATCAGACTTTTCTGAAACAATGAGTATAACGGCTTCACCCATTCCAAAAGACTTGGAAGCAATACAAATTGCAAAGCCAAGCAATAAGCAACCTATCGTTCGGCTCTATCTTTCTGAAAGTTGCCCTGCAGGTATACGGCTAAAAAAACAATTGATATGTGTACCTCAAATACAGTTCATTGAGAAAGCTCCTGAAGAATGGGTAAATAGTTGCCCTGTTTTGCACTGGCAAGGGGACAAAGGTCAGTGGTGGACGATGGGCAATAGTGGTGAGGGTGTAGATCTTCAATCGTTTGTGACTGAGTACAACGGAACGAACCCCTCACAAACTCAAGTTGCCTTTGATGTGCTGGCCGCTAAAGACATCGGCTATCCGATACGTGGAAACTATTGGTCGGTTGGTTCGAACTGGAGTCCGTCAAAGTCTCAGGTTATTTACCATCTGTTGTACGGTGGTCAACATGCAGGCAAGTTTTCAAAGTCTTACTTAGATCAACTGTCGTGGAATGAATTGCAATCACTTCACTCTGATGATCATGAAGCCAATGTGAAATGGGCTTCAGTGCAAAAGATCGGGCCAGCTAGAACAACTAAGAAGACAACAGCTCCCCGATCACAAAGCGCATCGTATCAGCAATATACGAAACCACGTAGAGCGTTTAAACGTAGGTCTCGATTCCGATCAGGTTGCCCGTCTGGTAGTTGCCCTCTCTAATCAGAGGGCTTTGTTTATGAAATGGTTTAAATCATTCATCAATTGTTTAGGAGATGATCAAGTGACTTTCAGTAAGAGAAATACAGACGACATGTTGAAATCAACAGAGCCTGTTGTTCAGAACTTCGCAAAGGCAATGCAAAAGAACCTTGATGAATTGGGGGGACCTAAACAGCTATTTGGAACGGACATTTTACCAAGGTTATTAGATTTGGTCATCGAATATCTTGAGGGCTGTTTGCGGATCAGATCGTCTAAGGCAATCGCTAGAGACATGGCAAATCCGCGCTATGGGCAGGAACTCAAATTAGAACGACGGTTAGCCAGAAAGGTGTTTCACGGTCGGAAGAATTACGAAGAAAATAAAGGCCGTAATACATTTGAGGCTTTGCTTAAAACTAGTAGTGAAGCCAAGCCAGAACAGATGATAGAGCTGGTTGACTATGTTCGAAACAATGACATTCCTGAAGTGGAACCGGGTGAAATCCCAATCTATTTACCTGAGTTGTAAGCTCGAATTGCATTTTTGAACAGGTGGCTCGATGATCTCAAAAATCATGGACCTGTTGTCTGATCTCGCATGGTTGCTGCTTGAAATCGAAGACGACTAACGTACTGAAATGATTTACAACATGCATTGACTAAGACCGTTGCTAGAATGTTCGATTGGTCTGGCAAGGTTGGAATCATGGTGCAAACTAAAAAAGAAAATGAGTACATTGTCCATATGGGACGAGTGGTCGAAGGTCGATTTCGCATTAAGAAGCGAGTTAAGATCGATGCTCAGACTCACGTGCTCGCTGCAAAAGTAGCTGAGATCCAGTATCCCGAGATGCGAGTAGCTCACGTGGTTAAGTACTGGTACCCGAGCGAACGTTGTCACAATTGCGGTGGCCCCATCTTCACAGGCGATTTCCACAACGATCAGCCTGCGCAGAGAAATGGACAGAACTGCTGTCTCGAATGCTGTCCACGAGTCTATGAATCAAAACGGAGGTGAGGAAATGTCCGTTGAATTTAAGCAAATTGAAAATATCTTTGAATATCAAGGGCATAAGTTGCCCGGACTGGGGGAATTCAGAGAGCACAAAGAACAGGATTTCATTTCAATTATTTTCATGTGCCCTTGTGGATGTGAGATGATCCGCAGTATTCGTGTACGCGAACCAATCAAAGAACATGGGCCAGGAATCTGGGGTTGGAATGGGGACTGTGAAAAGCCGACTGTGAAGCCAAGCATACAAATAGTTGGTGAATGCAATTGGCATGGATGGCTGACCGATGGCCAGTTTCAGCGTTGCTGAAAAGGAAGGACTCAAGAAAAAAACAGAACATTTAATGCGAGTGGGGCAGCTCGTGCCGATCAAAACCCGAGCCGCCCCGTACACGACGACATAATGAGGATGCCGTCATGCACATTCCCACAATTGCATGGCTATCCCAATGAAATTCAGAGACCGTATTAAGGATTTTCGACGTATAAAGGCTTCAGACTTGATTACGAATACAAAGAATTGGAGGTTACATCCCGCATCTCAATCGAATGCGTTACGTACGATGCTCGAGGAAATCGGGTTCGCGGCGGCGTGTCTGGTTAGGGAAGCAGATAACGAAAAATATGAGCTGATAGATGGGCATCTGAGGGCGGATGTCGCGGGAGATGAAATAGTCCCCTGCCTCGTCTTGGATGTCACAGAAGAGGAAGCAGACAAACTACTTGCGACGTTTGATTCCATCAATGGGATGGCTGACACGGATCGGCAGGCGTTGAAAGATCTGATTGATTCGATCAATTCTCAAAACGAGGGGATGAGTAGCCTGCTCAACATCATCGAACGAGATCAAAAACTGATTAAGGAACTGACCAATAAAGAGAAAAAGCCCGAGTGTGAAATCAGTCCTGAACTGTTTGAACGTCAGGATTATCTGTTGATCACATTCGATAATGAAATGGATTGGAGAGTCGCGTGTGAAATGCTTGGTGTCTCAACAGTTAGGTGCATACCTCAGAATGGATCAACACTGGAGAAAAAAGGCACAGGCCGGGTGATTCGATCTCAAAATTTCTTTGAAGCGATTGAGAAAAATGATTGATGAAAAAATACATATAGCAATCAAATCTTATAAGCGGGCGGGTAAGGTGACGACGTTCGATGTCGCACCTTTCGCTCATGTCTGGGTACCGGAATCACAGGGCGATGATTACCGTAAATACTATGGCGATCGAGTCATCACGATTCCAGATGCGGAAGATGGCAATTTGTGTCGAAAGAGCAATGCGATTCTCGATCGATCTCCTTGTTCATGGACTCTGATTCTCGACGATGACATCACTCAAATCGGCTATTTCGAGAACACTTTAAAGCACATCATGTCCCCAGAAGTTCTGAAAAGAACGATCGTGCATTGTTTTCAATTAGCCAGCGAATGTGAGGTTCGGCTTTGGGGTATCAATCAGAATGATGACCCGATGGCTTACCGTATTTGCACCCCATTATCGTTTTTAGCACCCATTCTAGGCCCCTTCAATGGTCACTTAGACCCTGAATTGAGGTATGACGAGACCGTATTCGGCAAAGATGATTACGACTTTTGGCTACAGAACATTCAAAAGTACCATAAAACATTACGATTCAACAAGTTTCACTATCTCCACGATCATGGAAAGAAATCAGGTGGGTTTGTGTCGATGCGTACGCGTGAGCGTGAGTTGATGGGTGGAGAGAGGATGGTCCAGAAATGGGGTCCGAAGGTGTTTCGAATCGGTGGTTCGACTAATCCGAAGTCAAATAAAAAAATAAATCCTAACGGCAATATCCTAAACAGTTTAGCGAAAGTTCCAATCAATGGAATCTGAATCGAGAAAGGTTTAACTGTGCCCGCCCCAAAAGGACAACCTCATAAAAAGTTATCAGAGCCAAAGCGTAATGAAATCGCTCTCCTCGTTGCCGAACTCTTGTCTAGGGGGAAAACCACAGGTGAAATCAAGCGGATGATTTCGATTCAATATGGATTAAAACCCAGGTCAGTCGAGCCGTATTTACGTCGCGCGCGCGAGGCGATGAGAGCAGAGACCGGAAAATCAATCGAGGATCTGAGGACCGAATCGTATTATTTTTATCGTTCAGTTCTCCAAGATATTAAGGCTACAGATCGAGATAAAATCAAAGCGCGGGAGCGAATTGATAAGCTGCTCGGTCTGGACAAACCGGTGATGACCCATAATAAGAATTTGAATATTGATGTCACTCCTGATGACATTTCGGAAATGAGCGACGATGAACTTGCCGATTACGAACGCCGTCTCCTTGGTGAGGGTTGAGCGAGAGAAGCGGGCTCGTGCTTCTCATCGTTCAAAGAAAGAACTTGACAAGGCGATCTTTCAAGCTCGTCTGGGGAATGTCCGTCCGTTTGTGGAGTTGCAATGGCCGGGTGTCAGGTTGGACGATTGGCAGTGGGATATTCTGGAATCGCTGTTTGATCCAACGATTCGACGTGTTTTTGTGAAAGGGAATACAGGATGCGGAAAGGGAGCAGCTGCAGGAATCGCCTGCTGTATGTATTACCATATTTGGGACGATGCCAAAGTTGTGATCACCCGGGATTCTCACGATCAAGCGAAAATCATTGCGTTTGGTGAGGTCGACAAGTGGTGGCGAA
>JAJFIP010000277.1 GCA_021774875.1 Emcibacter sp. | reverse complement strand
CCCAGCAGGATATTGCAGTCAGTGACGGTCAATGGACCACCACGGCCATATCCGGCAGGGCCGGGATTGGCACCGGCGCTGTCCGGCCCGACCTGAAACCGGCTACCATCAAAGCTGAGGATAGAGCCGCCACCAGCGGCGACTGTGTGAATGTTCATCATGGGGACTTTGATATGAACTCCGGCAAGTAATGTTTCCCCGCTGCGTTCATATTCGCCGTTATAATGGGCAACGTCCGTTGATGTGCCGCCCATGTCAAATCCGATCAGCTTATCCAGCCCGGCCTGTGCGGCGACCTTCACTGCGCCGACAATTCCCCCTGCCGGGCCGGAAAGAATAGCGTCCTTTCCTTTAAAATAAGCAGCAGAACTAAGCCCGCCGCCTGATTGCATGAAATACAGTGGCACTCCTTTCATGGCTTTTTGCATTTGGTCCATATAGCGGTTCAATATGGGGCTGAGATAGGCATCGACCACGGTGGTATCGCCGCGGCTGACCAATTTCATCAGCGGACTTGTCTGATGGCTGAGGGATATTTGCGTGAAGCCGATTTTCCTGGCAAGCTCGGCAATCTTCAATTCTGTGTCCGGGTAGCGATAGCCATGCATTATGACGACGGCCACAGCATGAATACCGGATGTAAAATGTTCTTCCAGTTGGCTTTTCAGGGCGCTGAGGTCGGGGGCTTTCAGGATATTACCTTGTGAATCTATTCTTTCATCCACCTCAACAACTTTTTCATAAAGCAGTTCCGCCAGCTTGACATCCAGAGCAAATAAATCAGGTCGGTTCTGATAGCCAACACGCAAGGCATCGCGGAAGCCTTTTGTGATCACCAGCAGCGTCCGGTCGCCCTTGCGCTCCAAGAGTGCATTGGTGGCGACCGTAGTGCCCATTTTAACGGCGGCGATCTTATCCGCAGGAATGGGATCGCCAGTGGAAATATTCAACAAATTCCGAATACCCTGCAGGGCGGCATCATCATACTGTTCAGGGTTTTCTGACAGAAGTTTACGTGCTTGGATGTCACCAACAGGACTTTGGGCCACAATGTCGGTAAATGTCCCCCCCCGGTCAATCCAAAACTGCCATTTATCTTCATTATTCATCTATTTATGTACTTTCCTTATGTACAGATAAATTTACATAATAATTACAGAAGTAGCAAAAAATTAGGCATTAGCCTAGTGCAGATAATTAACTGATCAGGCATCAACTCTATATCTGTGAGAAAATATTAGCTGGATTCTACGGA
Organism: Emcibacter sp.; assembly: GCA_021774875.1. Classification (GTDB taxonomy): domain Bacteria; phylum Pseudomonadota; class Alphaproteobacteria; order Sphingomonadales; family Emcibacteraceae; genus Paremcibacter. The sequence continues at coordinate 8,090 of JAJFIP010000277.1, read as the reverse complement.
TTTTGTATCATTCAGCAGCGGCGTTTTTCTCGATATCAGATTGTTTTTGAAGAATATCAAGAATTTCCGGCAGGTGGGTGAAGAGATAATCAATATCATCCTTGCTGGTGATTTTGCCAAAACTAAAGCGGATTGTGCCGTGACTGTCTGAATCAGCACCTATCGCCTCTAAAACATGCGAGACCTTATTGCTGCCCGCACTGCACGCCGACCCGGATGATACATATACGCCAATTTGATTTAGACTAAGCAGGATCGAACCACTATCAATATCTGGAAAGCCGACACTGAGATTGTGAGGCAAACGTTGCTCCAACGATCCGTTTATCACTGCCCCCGGCACTTTTTCCTTGAGTTGGGCGACAAAATAATTGCGTAATTCCTGAAAACGCACTCTTTCCAGTTCCATCTCCTGACAGGCCAGATCTGCCGCCAATCCCATGGACATGATACCGATGACATTTTCTGTGCCAGACCGCATGCCGGCTTCCTGTGAGCCACCGTGAACCTGTGGGCACAAATTGCATGCCCGGTCCACATAAATCACGCCTATTCCTTTTGGGGCATAAATTTTATGACCCGAGGCAGTCAGAAGGTTGATTCCCATTTCCTTTGGTCTTAGGTGAATTTTGCCAAGCGCCTGAATTCCGTCGACCATGAATGGAATATCACGCTCTTTGCATAATGCGCCAATTTCTTCTATGGGGTAGAGTGTACCAATCTCATTATTTGCCGCCATAACTGATACCAGTATAGTGTCCGGGCGCATAGCCTCACGAACAGCTTTTGCATTAAGTGTGCCGTCACTGTTAACGGGAAGATAGGTAGCATCATAGCCTTGGGTTTCAAGAAATTTAAAGGTTTCCAAAACTGCCGGATGTTCGACTACAGTCGTGATAATATGACCTCTATCATGGCAGGCGACAACCCCCTTGATTGCAAGATTATTAGCCTCTGAGCCACTACCGACAAAATAAATTTCTTCCGTATCCACATCAAGGCAATCGGCAATTTGTTGTCGGGCATATTCTATTACATCAAATGCAGCACTACCCACATTGTAAGAACTGCTGGGATTGCCAAAAGAATTGCCGTCCTGCAGAAAGGTGACCATGGCCTCAACCACCTCAGGACGTAACGGCGTAGTCGCGTTATGATCGAAATAGACCTCTCTTATTTCATCGACCTCCAGCAATGCCATGGGTTTGCATCCTTTAGCAGTGCTTTGAATGGGAATGCCAACCCATACATAGATAGAAGCCAATCCGTTGGGAAACATGGTAGAAATTTCTCCTCGAGAAACGCCGGTATTTTTCCTGATATTCTGATACAGGGGCCCAACACTATTTTTGCGATAATAGCGCCAGGCATATTCCAGTACCTTTAAGTGGCGATCCGTGACCTCCGTATCGGTGGTTCGGGCCATTTGAAAAATACGAGTTTTAACCAGAGAGTTTAAGGCCATGACTTATCTTCCTTTGTGTCTTTTTACTCTGCGGCTTCAGCGCCGGGATAAAGCTGGAAGGGATAGCCGCCTTTGGAATCTTCCATACCTTTGACGGTTTCTTCAAATTCCTTCAATGGAAACCCGATACCCATACGGCCACCTTCATGCTGGGCAATTAGGCGTGCACCCAAGCAATAGGTGGAAACATTAATTTCCTTTTTCATATACGGTCTGACAATCAGATCGGAATTAACCACCCGCAGTCCGCCCATGCTGGCATTAATGCGTTTGCCGGTATTGAACTGATATGCCTGGATAAGGCGGGTCAACTCCACAGGACGCACCGACATAACAATTACATCAGGCTCAACATCTGTGTCATCGAAATCAAGCGAATAGATAAAAACACCTGTGGTATTTGCTGGTTGGATTGCGATCATTTCATCCATGGCATTGCGGGCTGTTTCGGGGTTTTTAAACCGACCAGTATCATCCTCACCAAAGAGTGCAAAATCCGGCCTCTGCGCTGCTGTGCAGGCATAAACTGTACCCTCGCTGAAGTCTTTCGGGCTGGGTGGGGAGAATTCTTCACCTTTTCCAGACTGCGCTTTCATTATGTCTGTATAGACTGTTGAGTCTCCCAAAGGGGTATCTTGATATTTATCTACAAGCCCAAAAGAAATTGCGGCAGCTACACAACCAATTGATTCCCTGGTTAACAGAACATCATCACCCAATCCGGCCTGACGCGTACTTTGGCAACTGGTTAGTGTTAATCCTTCTGGTGTGCAGTCCTGAACGGCTTGTGGGATTTCGTCTTCCTGTGAGTAAATTTTCACACAGGCAGTAGGAATTTGCATGCCCGGTACTGACATCGCTGTGATCATACGATCATAAAGTTCTCTTGCTTTTGTCATTTTATACCCTTTCATTATTTTGAATATATTTTTTTAACAATATTAACTTGTCGGAGCGTTGCTTGAGACTCTTTAATGTATTAAAGAGTCTCATTGCAATCAAGAAATATCAATAACCCTTATTTAATGGCTCCTTTTTGGATGGCACTAATGGCTTCCTCAGTTGTCAGAACATCGTTGGCGATAAACCGGAAGTTAACAAGAGCGGCATCATAACCATTGCCTTCGGGTACTATTGCTGCTGCTGTCGCATCCTTGACGACCGCAACCTCAAATCCCTGTTCCATAAGTTCCCGCAGGTGGGATTCTGTACAAAGATTGGCTGACATTCCCGCAAGAATAACCCGGCTTATACCGCGCTTACGCAATTGTAATACCAGGTCATTGGTCTCCGGCCCAAAAACTTTATGCGGGCTGGTTATAACGGTTTTGCCATCCTGAATATGGGGTTTATATTCTGCGAGCCAGTCGGCACCAGAACCTTTGAAACCCTCCACTGTTAATGCGCCGGGCCGATCAAACATACCAATCGCGTGCATTAATGTCTCTAGTGCACCTTCAAATTTCCAGCCATGATCTGTCGGATAATAATAGTGCGGCGATACAAATACCTCATATCCGTTCTTTTTTGCCGCTTGAAGCAGTGAACCAATATGAGCAACCGTGTTATTCTCGGTAACACTTTTTCCTACAACACCCCATGTCACGCCATCCGGGCTTAAAAAATCATTCTGGGGATCCGTGATCACGATGGCTGTATTAGATGCGTCGACAGTCATACCGGGGTCCGGCAGAGCTGTTGCAATCTGGGTGACCATCATATAGGCCGCAATTGCGGCGACAGGTTTGATAAAATATTTCTTCTTCATGTTATTTGCCTCTGATTAGGTTGATTTGGATTCATGTGTTACAAGATGAAAAGATACTATATGTATTAAATATTGGATTACCTATGTCTGAAAATACTAATTTAGTAGCCAATCATATTGAAAGCTGCTCAGATGGATTAAGTTCTATTCTTTACAAGCTGGGGCTTAGAGCAAAAATTTTTGTACGCGCTGACGTATGTGGTGCTTGGGCAATGGATACGTCAGATCATCATAAAGCGGCTTTCCATCTGGTTGAGCGCGGCACTTGCTGGCTTCATATGGAGAATTCCCAATCGCCGCGCCTTCTCAGCAGCGGTGATTTTGTCGTATTTCCCCATGAAGCAAAACACTGTATTTCAAGTGATCCTAAACCACCCCCAAAGGAAATTATTAATCAAATTCCAGATAAAGGCGAAGGTCAAATAACCAATCTTCTCTGTGGTTATTTTGAATTCCAAAATCGCAATATGTGGCCGCTGCTGGAAAATTTACCGGAAGTTGTAATATTTGATATGAAATCTCGTGGGGCTCAAAATACTGTATCTTTTCTGATACAGTTAATTATCTCAGAATTGGCACAAAACAAACCCGGGATTGAGGCTGCTCTAAGTCAACTCAGTTATCTTGTTTTTGTTGAGGTATTACGTTCACAAATAAAATCAGGACTTAAAGGCGGCTTACTTAAAGCTCTGGCTGATAATCAGATCGGACAAGCATTAAATCTAATACATTTGAATTTTCAGAATGATTGGACAGTAGAACAATTTGCCCATCAGGTTGGTATGAGCAGAACCGCATTTTCCAAAAAATTTTTAAAAATGACAAATAAAACACCCATGCGGTATCTTGCTGAATGGCGGATGCAGGAAGCAATTGAAATGCTGACCACTACGGATCAATCCGTTGCCAGCATTGCAGATAATATTGGTTATAAATCGGTTGTAGCTTTTCGTAAAGCATTCCGCAAGATATCGGGAAAAACGCCGGGAAAAGTACGCTTGGAAGGTTTATGAGCTAAAAATCTCATTTACCTTTATATTTTGAGGTCTATGGATGAAAAAGTTCTAGGGCTAATAATCACACGCGGAGCCGGACATACTATTTAGGCCCAAAGTCATCAAGCACTACTTATTCTGTTTTGTAATAGTTAGTATAGAACTGCCATTTGGTCATAATTTACCTCTATCTTTCCAAAGTATAAGTGATATAAAATGTCCCTGACAAGGTATAAGGAAATAGCGTTATGTCGATCTGGTCTTCTATCATTGGCGGTGCTGCGGGCGGGGCTATATTGGGCGGTCCCATTGGGGCCATTATCGGGGCTGTGGCCGGTCATTATATAGGTCAGAAAATAGGTGACGGGGCCGGGATCGCTACCGAGCAAATCACTTTTACCATCGGGGTTATTGCCCTGAGCGCCAAGATGGCCAAAGCAGATGGTCATGTGAGCCGCGAAGAAATTGACGCTTTCAGACAGGCTTTTAAGGTTCCCGAAGGCGAGATAAAAAATGTTGCCCGGATTTTTAATCTGGCCAAGCAGGATGCCCGCGGCTATGAGCCATATGCGCGGCAATTGGCAAATCTGTTTCAGGACCGGCCCGCCATGCTTGAGGAACTGCTGTGTATATTATTCCACATTGCCCGTGCCGATAATGTGATCCATCCCGCAGAGCTGACATTTCTTGAAAATGTGTCGGGCATATTTGGTTTCACCACCGCTGATTTTGCCCGGATCAGGGCAGAAAATCTGGGGCCGGATAAGGCTGATCCCTATACAATTCTCGGCCTGACCCGCGAAGCGACTGATAAGGAAATAAAATCCGCCTACCGCAAACTGATCAAGGAACATCACCCGGACCTTCTGGCCTCACAGGGACTACCGCAGGAATTTATCGAGGTGGCCAATGAGAAGCTGTCGGTGATTAATGTGGCTTATGATCGCATTGAAAAAGAACGGGGCATGAAATAACCATGCCGACGCATCATATTCTGTTTGGCTTTTTTATTTCACTGGTATGGGGCGTTAATTTTGTTGTCATGAAAATTGGCCTGGATCACCTGTCGCCGTTTCTTTTTGTGACCTTGCGTTTTATCATTGTATTTATGCTGATGCTGCCGTGGCTGCGTATAGTTAAGGGTCATATGGTTCTAATTTTTATCGTGGCAGTTTGTATCGGTGGCATACATTTCATCTTTGTTATCATGGGCCTGGATATGGTAAAAAAAATCTCATCCATAGTGGTGGTGGTTCAGATGAATGTACCGCTTACCCTTATCCTGGCGCATATTTTTTTGAAGGAAAAGTTAAGTTATTGGCGGGGAAGTGCAATTGTAATTGCTTTTACGGGTATTTTGGTCATTACCTTTGACCCGGCCATTGTCAACGAACGTATTGCTATTGTTATATTTTTAGCGGCAACCTTGCTCTATTCTATTGGTGCGATCCTGATGCGGAAGTTAAAAAATGTTGGTGCCTTGAATATACAAGGCTGGACAGGTGTTTTTGCCGTACCATTCTTGTTGTCATTGACTTTGGTTACAGAAACGGGACAAATGGAACAGATAACCAGCATGAATATGACGGGGTGGGGGGCTTTATTTTATACGGCGGTGCTGTCCTCTGTTGTGGGATATGGCGGCATGAATTTTCTCCTGAAGCATCATCCTGTGACATTGATCGCGCCCATATTACTCACGGTACCGATATTTGCATCCAGTGCCGCCGTTATCGTATTTAACGAGGAACTGACGCCACGATTCTTTCTGGGCGCAGGATTGACCCTGTTTGGGCTGGCCATCATTCATATACGGGACTGGTGGAAAAAACGCCAAATGGTCAGGGAGCTATTACCTTGATCATAAAGCCGTCACCAAATTTTGACCATCGCCCGGCAGGAGCAGAAATTAAATATCTGATCCTGCATTATACCGGTATGGCGACAGGGGAAGAGGCTCTGGCAAGACTCTGTGATGCCCATTCAAAGGTCAGCGCCCATTATCTGATCGAGGAAGATGGAAGGGTATTTTCACTGGTGCACGAAGACATGCGGGCCTGGCATGCAGGGGTGTCGTCTTGGGAAGGTGACTGTGATATTAATGGCCTTTCCATTGGCATAGAGATGGTTAATCCCGGCCATGATAGCCCGGGTTATAAAGGGGATTACAGACCATTCCCCAGCCAACAGATGGTAGCATTGGCCGGGATTACTCAGAGTATTCTGAGGCGTCACGACATCAGGCCATGGCATATTCTAGGACATTCAGATGTGGCACCGGACCGCAAATGTGATCCGGGCGAATTGTTTGACTGGAAGTGGCTGGCATCAGAAGGGATAGGGATATGGCCGGAAAAGATTGAGACTAAGCCAGTTGATGCGAAATCTTTCCAGCAGAAATTGAAGAAATACGGCTATAAAATTGAAATTACCGGAAAGCTGGATCAACAGACGCGGGTGGTCATTCGTGCATTCCAGAGACATTTCCGGCCCGCCGATGTCAGCGGGATATTTGATCAAGAATGCCAGTCAATATTGGAAGCTTTGCTGAATATCAAAAAAGATCATTGATCCGGTTCAAGGGTTTCACTGGTGTGACTGGCCTTGCTATTATCCGGCAGCAGGCCTTCGGGCAGGTTTTTCAGGGTCTTTTCGGTATTAGGGCCAGCAGGACCATGTTCAAACAGATATTCATCATCACCTGAGCATCCCGTGGCAAAACTGGTGATTAATCCGCTAAACAGCAGCGTTGTGATAGTATTTCTGATCATATGACTACATCCAGTCGATTCTTGATATTTCTCGTGCTTTTTCGGCAATGTGCCTGAGTTTCACCCTGATGGCAAGAAGAGGGTTAATAATATCAGAAATTAATGTCGCTATTAAAGCTTTATCAATATTTTCCACTTACAATAAATATACATATTGTTGCTTGTGAGAGTGAGGGAGTTGTTGATGTCGGTTTCGTCCGCAAAAAAAGACGCTGAAAAGGTCAGTAGCATAAGGCAGGGCCTGCAATGTATGCGGTCCAATAAAAGACGGACTGTTGTCTGGCCGGCAACGTTATATGTGGGAGATTTTGAATTCCGGTCAACACTTTACGATATTTCATTGGGTGGTCTGCGTCTAAAATTACCTTTACCTCTGGCCAACGGCACAGAATCTTCTGTTAAAATCAAGAATCATGTTACTCTTAATACCAGAGTTGTCTGGTGTGCCGGGGAATTTATGGGACTGAAATTCTGCGATCCGGTTGATGTGGTCAGCAAGGCACTGGGCGGATTATCAGCGGGCCTAAAATAACCTCAAGATATTATTTCATATTTTTCCCTGTTTTTTACATTTAGATTAGACTATTTTAGCCATGTCCAGATGGTCGGATGGCTGCTGCTGTATTTATACAGGAGAGGAAAGTCCGGGCACCACGGAAGAACGGTGCCGGTTAATGGCCGGCGAAGGTGACTTCAGGGAAAGTGCCACAGAAAGCAAACCGCCTGTCTTTGGCCCTCTTAAGGGCTTAATACAGGTAAGGGTGAAAGGGTGCGGTAAGAGCGCACCGCCCTGCTGGTAACAGCGGGGGCAGGGTAAACCCCACCGGGTGCAAAATCAAATTGGAACGTCAGTCCTGGCAACAGGGCAGCCCCTCTTCCGGGGTGTCGTTCGGGTAGATTGCAGGAGGGTGCTGGCAATAGCATCCCTAGATGAATGGTCATCCATCTGATCTGCTTTGCGGCAGATCAGGGGACAGAACCCGGCTTACAGACCATCTGGATAATTTATTTATAAAATCTATGACCAACAGGTTTTACAAATTCAAATTCTTTTAGTTCAACGACTTTGTCGATAATGAATCCTTTGCGCT